>JAEDIZ010000028.1 GCA_016296635.1 Oscillospiraceae bacterium | reverse complement strand
ATGAACTCATCAGGATGTATGGTTCCCAGTTCCGGATGGAAGAATCTGAGCAGCGATTCTGCAGAGACAAATCTTTCTTTCTCCGCAGAATAAAGAGGCTGATAGTTCATGGAGAATCCTGTGCCTGTTTCTTCTGATTTTGAGTGCGGTGAATCTCAGCATTTGTCTGGCGGTTTATACCGGAAGCCGGAAAGGCATCACGCTGCTTGCACGCATGCCTGCGATTCTTCCGCCGGCCGTGGCGGTGTTTTCTGCTGCTGCATTCTTTGCCATTGCCCTGCGTGCAGGGCGCAGCAAGCCTGAAATCTCGGAGCAGTCGATCCGCCAGAGCGTGGACACGCTGCCGTCCGGGCTGTGCTTCGCGCGAAAGGACGGCTTGCCGCTGCTGGTCAACCGCACTATGGATATGCTTTGCAGATCGCTGACAGGACAGGCGCTTCTGAATGCGGATCAGTTTTGGAATGCCGTGCAGGGGGCTTCCCTGCCGGAGACAAAAAACGAGCGGCTGCCGGATGTGCGGATGCCGGACGGAACAGTTTGGACTTTTTCAAAAAAGACAATCTCTGCTGCAGGCAGTGAGGTGACGGAAATCATTGCGGTGGACGCTACAGATCTGTATCAGCTCGGCGAGGAACTTCGTGTGGAAAACAGACGGCTGGAGGAGATGAACCAGCGCCTGCATAAATACAGTGAAAACGTTTCCGAGCTGACCAGGCAGGAGGAGATCCTTGCGGCCAAGGTGAATATCCATGATGAGATCGGGCAGGCACTTCTTGCCTCACAGTATGAGCTGCAGCAGCCGGAGCTCTTGCAGATGGAACAACTCAAAGCGCTCTGGCGTCAGAATATTGCGCTGCTTCGAAGAGAAGCAAGACCTGCGGGACATCTGACAAATCCTCTGCAGCAGCTCATGGATGCGGCTTCGGCGGTCGGTATCGAGATCATGCTGGACGGAACACTGCCCCAGGAGGATCTGCCGGCCATGCGTCTGATCTTTGCGGCAGCGCGTGAATGCCTGACCAACTGTGTGCGCCATGCGGGCGCCAGCAGACTGTATATCCGCAGCCGTGAGGAATACGGCTGCTATGAAACACGGTTTACCAATGACGGAAAGCTGCCGGATGGCCCGGTGAAAGAGGGCGGCGGCCTATCCGGCCTGCGCCGCCGCGTGACGGATGCGGGCGGTACCATGCGGATTGAAACAAGCCCGCAGTTTGCGCTTGTGATCACCGGCGTAAAGGAGGGAACAGAGAATGTATAATGTGATGATTGTGGAAGATCAGGCAATGCCGCGGCAGCTGTTTGAACTGCTGATCCGGCAAAGCGCCAACTACAGAGTGATGTTTTCCATTGAGTCGGCAGCTATGGCGGAGGTCTACTGCATGCAGAATGACATCGATCTGATCCTGATGGATGTCTGTACCGCCATGGGAGAAAGCGGACTGGAGGCGGCGGAGCGGATCAAAAGACAGTATCCGCATATCAAGATCATCATTGTGACCTCTATGCCGGAATACTCTTACATAGAACGGGCGAAGGCTGCAGGCGTGGAGAGCTTTTGGTACAAAGAGACCAGCAAGGAGCCGATTCTCGAGCTGATAGACAGAACCATGGCAGGCGAGTCCGTCTATCCGGACAGAACGCCGCGGCTGAGAATCGGAATGGCTTTCAGCGACGAGCTGACAGAGCGGGAGATCGAGGTGCTGCGGGAGCTGACCTCCGGCGATCCGGATGCTGTGATCGCGGACAGACTCGGAATGTCTGTATGGACGGTGAGAAGCCACATCAAGCATATGCTGGACAAGACGGGGTTTGATTCGAGAACAAGGCTTGCGGTTGCTGCGAGAGAGTCGGGACTTGTGATTTTGGGATACTGATCCGCGCGGGAAGGTTCTTCGGAAAAATCACTAGTTTTAGGGATGTAAGCGGAAATCAAAGCACATACAATAAAATCGGAAACTGGCGCAGCGGCGGAACTTTGTTCCGCTGACTGAAAAAACATATACAGCGTATTCTGAAAGGAGAAAAAACATGGGTCTTATCAAAGCTGCATTGGGTGCAGCCGGCGGCGTGCTGGCTGACCAGTGGAAAGAGTACTTCTATTGTGAAGCTATTGCGGAGGATGTTCTTGCCGTAAAGGGCAAGAAGAAGGCAACCGGCCGTTCCTCCAACACCAGAGGCGACGACAACATCATCTCCAACGGCTCCATCATCGCAGTGGCTGACGGGCAGTGCATGCTGATCGTGGAGCAGGGCAAGGTCGTGGAAGTCTGCGCAGAGCCGGGCGAATTTACATACGATTCCTCCACGGAGCCTTCCATCTTCTCCGGCAACCTCGGCGAAAACATTCTTGAGGTCTTCAAGAACATCGGCAAGCGTTTCACCTTCGGCGGCGAAGCCCCCAAGGATCAGAGAGTTTACTACTTCAACACCAAGGAACTCGTCGGCAACAAGTACGGCACACCCAGCCCCGTTCCCTTCCGCGTTGTTGACCAGAGAGCCGGTATCGATATCGATATTTCCATTCGCTGCTTCGGCGAATACAGCTACCGTATCGTGAACCCGCTGCTGTTCTACACCAACGTCTGCGGCAACGTGACCGAGGACTATAACCGCGCCAAGATCGACGGCCAGCTCAAGACCGAACTGCTGACTGCGCTGCAGCCTGCCTTCTCCCGCATCAGCGAGATGGGCATCCGCTACTCCGCTCTGCCCGGCCATACCACTGAGCTGTCTCAGGCAATGAACGAAGAACTGTCTGCCAAGTGGCGCAACCTGCGCGGCCTGGAAATCGTTTCCTTCGGTGTTTCCTCCGTCAAGGCAAACGAGGAAGACGAAGCAATGATCAAGGAACTGCAGAAGAATGCAGCCTTCACAAACCCGACTTTGGCAGCAGCCAACCTCGTCGGCGCGCAGGCTTCCGCTATGCAGAACGCAGCCAAAAACCAGGGCGGCGCAGCCATGGCCTTCATGGGCATGAACATGGCACAGCAGGCAGGCGGCTTCAATGCCCAGCACCTGTATCAGATGGGCGCACAGCAGCAGGCAGCACAGCAGCCTGCACAGCAGCAGATCCCCACAGCCCCCGCTGCAAACGGCTGGACCTGCCCGTCCTGCGGCGCAACCGCAACCGGCAAGTTCTGCCCGGAATGCGGAACCAAGAAGCCTGAAGATCCCAACACCTGGACCTGCAAGTGCGGCGCTGTCAACAAGGGCAAGTTCTGCGCAGAGTGCGGCGCCAAGAAGCCGGCCGGCATCCCGCAGTACAAGTGCGACAAGTGCGGTTGGGAACCGGAAGATCCTGCACATCCGCCGAAGTTCTGCCCGGAATGCGGCGACCCGTTTGATGACGGCGATCTCGTCTGATTCGTTTTTTGAAAGAACTGAGCGGCAAGGAGCCTCGGCTCCCTGCACTGAGAAATATATGAAGGAGGCCCAATATGGGACTTTTTGATAAAAAATACTGCGATGTCTGCGGTGAGAAAATCGGCCTTTTGGGAAACCGTAAGCTCGAGGACGGCAATCTCTGCAAGGATTGCGCAGGAAAGCTCTCTCCCTGGTTCTCCGACCGCAGGAAAAGCACGGTAGCGGACATCAAGGAGCAGCTTGCCTACCGCGAGGAAAACAAGGAAAAGGTTGCTGCCTTCCATACCACGAAGACTCTGGGCAAAAGCACCAAGGTTCTGGTGGATGAGGACGCAGGCCTCTTTATGGTCACCTCTGCGAGCAATCTGAAGGATGCAAACCCCGACGTTCTTGCACTTTCCGATGTGACGGGCTGCGACGTGGATGTGGATGAGAGCAAGCGGGAACTCAAGCGCAGAACGCCGGACGGCAAGGAAGTCAGCTTTGTTCCCGCCCGGTATGAATACAGCTATACCTTCTATGTGACCATCAATGTCAACAATCCGTATTTCAATCAGATCCGGTTCCGCCTGAATTCCAGCTCCATCGATATTGAAACCGGTGCGATGCGACCCGGTATGGTCTTTAGCCCGATATGCAGCATGGAATATCAGGAATGCCAGAACCTCGGCAATGAGATCAAGCGTGCACTGACCCAGGTTCAGAACAAGATCCGCAGAGATGCTGTTGCTGCAGCTGCACCCAAGAAGGCAGTGACCTGCCCCTACTGCGGCGCTACAACTACACCGGATGCCAGCGGCTGCTGCGAGTACTGCGGCGGTGCCGTCAAGGGATAATCGTTTATATGTTGCATCAGAACTGCCTGCTGCCGCTGTGGCGGCAGGCAGTTTTAGAAGAACGGCTTGTTTTGGAGGCTGCGCGCAGCTGACATGGGGAGCTGTTCAGAAATCCAGGAAAGGAGAAGCGTGATGGCTTCACAGCTGACAAACTATCAATGCCCCGCCTGCACGGGCCCGCTGCACTATGACGGCAAAATCAATAAGCTTGTCTGTGATTATTGCGGAAGCAGCTATACGGTGGCAGAGGTCGAGGCGCTTTTTGAGGAAAAAGAGGAGAAGGCGAAGCAGGCAGCTGCTGCGGAAGAGGCGGCGGCTGCAAAGAAAGCGGAATCAGACAGCGAGTGGGAAATGGATGCGGCAGGCAGCGAATGGGGTGCAGAGGCAGATGGCCTCAAGGCCTATAACTGTCCGTCCTGCGGTGCGGAGCTGATCTGTGATGCGACCACGGTAGCGACCAGCTGCCCGTACTGCGGTAATCCCACGGTCGTTCCCGGCAAGTTCTCCGGTACGAAGAAGCCGGACTATGTCATTCCCTTCAAGCTTGACAAGGATGCCGCCATCGCGGCTCTGAAGGAACACTATAAAGGAAAGTTTCTTCTGCCGAAGGCATTTTCCAATCAGAACCATATTGAAGAAATCAAAGGTGTCTATGTTCCGTTCTGGCTCTTTGACAGAGAAGCGGATGCAGATCTGGTTTTCAACGCCACCAGAAGCACGGTTCGCGAAACCCACAGCGAGCGCATTACCCGCACCGAGCATTTTAAGCTCTACCGCAGCGGCACCGTTCCGTTCAAAAAGGTACCCGTGGATGCATCCAGCAAGATGCCGGATGCCCACATGGACTCCATTGAGCCGTTCGATTACAGTGAAATGACAAAATTCTCCACGGCATATCTGCCGGGGTACCTTGCAGATCAGTACGATGTTTCGCAGGAAGAATGCGCAAAGCGCGCGGATGAACGCTGCACAAATTCGGCAATTTCTGCGCTGCAGGCAACCGCGCTCGGCTATGAAACCTGCATGGTGGAATCTTCTAATGTCAATATCCGCCGCGGCGAAGTGAAGTACGCAATGCTGCCGGTCTGGATGCTTTCCACGAAATGGAACGGACAGAACTATCTGTTCGCTATGAACGGACAGACGGGCAAGCTCATCGGTGATCTGCCGGTGGATAAGGGCAGATACTGGGGCTTATTCGGCGGCATTTTCGCGGGTCTGGCTGCAATTCTGGGCCTGATCCTGCTGCTGTAAGGAGGCGGCGTATATGAAAAAGAAAGTATTTGCTATCGCGCTGCTTCTGGTGCTGATCCTCAGTTTGAGTGTGAGCGCTTTTGCGGAGGACGGTGGTCTCGACTATGTGACAGATGCAGCGGGCCTTCTCACCTATGAACAATGGGAGCATTTGGAGAATCTTGCAGAAACTGCTTCCGAAAATGCACAGTGCGGCATCTACATTGTAACTGTGGATGACTTTATGAACTACTATGATACGGATTCCGTAGAAGTCTGTGCACAGTCTATTTATCACGACTATGAACTGGGTTATGGCGAAGGAAAAGACGGTATTCTGCTGCTTCTGAGCATGGCGGACCGCGATTTTGATCTCTGTGCCTACGGTGATTTCGGCAACTATGCCTACACGGATTATGGCAAGGATATGCTGGACGATGAATTCCTGGATGATTTCTCCCGGAATGACTGGGCGGCAGGCTTTGAAGATTACATCGGGACTGCTTACAGCTTCGCAATGTCGGCCCAAAATGGTGAGCCCATCGATTCTTACGGCGGCCGCGGCTCGACGGAAGGCAATACAACCGGCAAAATTGCGGCAGTTGTCTTGATTCCGGCACTGGCGGCTCTGATTGTCTGCTCGATCATGAAGGGAAAGATGAAGTCTGTGGCAGAAAAGAAGGACGCTGCCGAGTATCTGCAGGCGGAAAGCGTTCAGCTGACGCGGCAGATGGACCAGTTTACGCATGTGACGGAAACACGTACACACATCGACAGAGGATCGAGTCGTTCCGGCGGCGGAGGGACGTCCGTCAATTCCAGTGGTTTCTCCCATCACAGCGGAAAGTTCTGATAAAGACGAAAAACCTGTTTCCGATTTTTCGGAAACAGGTTTTTTATGCATAGAGCTGCGATTCAGACCCGACGGATGCAATCTTTCAGCGTTTCAATGAAACGGTCACGCTCAACATCCAGCACAACGGTGACATGGCGGTCATCAAATTTTTTATCGCTGTAAAGGTCGGTGACGGTTCTGCCGAGGCTGACGGTGCCGCGGGTTTCAACATAGACACCGGCGGTTTCAGCCTTGAAATACTCGGGATGAACCAGATAAAGAACCGGGCAGCTGTCATGCATGGGAACCCCGGCAAAGCCGATGGACTGCAGGAATTTCCAGGGATGGCTGAGACAGTCGCGGACAAACCGACCGCAGCGGCCGGTTTCGGCCAGCTCATTCCAGTCCTCCGGCGTCAGAACGGCTTTGAGAGTCGCATCCAGTCCGCACATGACGATGGGAATCCCGGATTTGAAAAGAATCTGTGCAGCCTCGGGATCGTCGTAGATGTTGAATTCTGCGGCAGTTGTCACATTGCCGACGGATGCAGAGCCGCCCATGATCAGAACGGAATGCAGCAGTGTTTTCAGTTCCGGATGCTTCATAAGTGCAATGGCGACATTCGTCATGGGACCGATCGCAATGAGCCGCAGTTCGCCGGGATGCTGTTTCGCGGCTTCATAAATGGCGTCCCATGCGGGAATGCGGTTAAAAACTGCGTTTTCCGGGATCGGAAGCTCCACATTGCCCAGTCCGTTTTCGCCGTGGAACATGGCGGAAACATTCAAGGGACGGTACAGCGGTGTTTCGGCACCGCGGTGCACCGGGTAATCGGTGCCCATCAGACCGTTCATGCGGTGTGCGTTTGAAAAAGTCTTTTCCTGCTCCGCGTTGCCGCAGACGGTGGAAATGCCGAGTAGATCGATCTCATCCAGAGCGTGCAGCGCTAAAATGGCAATGGCATCATCGACGCCGACATCACAGTCAAGCCATACGGGGTATTTCATGCTTTCTTCGCCTCCCCATAGAATTTCATGGCATCCACAAGGTAATCTGCAAAGGCATCCCGGTCTACGCCGAGAATGACAGTTGCGTTCGGTTCCTTTCCGGACAGTCCAAGTACGTCACCAATGGTGGCACCGCGGCTGTATTCGCCACAGGTTTCAATGTCCACATGCATGGGCTGCATCCGGAAAATCTCCGGATGAATCAGCGCCATGACGGCGCAGGGATCATGCATGGGAGCGCCTGCATAGCCGATGGATTTATGGAAAATATAGAAAAACTCCAGCCATGCGGACACAATGTCGGAAACGGGATTCTGCAGGGCACGGATGCGTTCAAAATCAGACGGGAAGATCAGAGCCTTTTCCGTCACATCCAGACCTGCCATCAGGATGGGTACACCGGATTCAAAAACCGTTTTAGCGGCCTCCGGATCCACAAGAATGTTGAATTCCGCTGCTGGCGTCCAGTTGCCGGTGCTGATGCCGCCACCCATCAGGGAGATGCGTGCAATTTTTGATTTCAGTTCCGGGTGTGCCAGCAGAAACGCTGCGGTATTGGTCAGAGGACCGGTGGAAACAACGGTCACGGGATCTTCATTTTCAGAAATGACCTTTGCCATCAGTTCTACGGCATTCAATTCGCTGAGCGGGCGATCCGGCTCCGGCAGAACGGGACCATCGAGACCGGATTCGCCGTGAACGGAGGGGGCGTTCATGGCAGGCTCGATAAACGGCTGCGGACAGCCCTTTGCGATGGGCGCGTCAATGCCGATCAGACGGCAGATGCGGCGGGCATTATAGGTCGATTTTTCGATGCCGCAGTTGCCGGCGGCAGAAGTTACGGCAAGAATATCAAATCTGCCGCAGGCGCGTGCCAGTGTCCAGGCAATTGCGTCATCATGACCCGGATCACCGTCGAGGATGACCGGGATTTTCTTCTGTTCAGACATATTGTACCTCCGGGTTGTGCAAATGCCCGTCCGGTATGGGCGAGCATTTGGTTAATATGGGATTATTTTGCAGCGGCCCTTTCGAGACCTGCAGAGGAGTGTTCCTTCTTTTCTCTGTTGCGCTTGGCAACGGCGAAGATGACGAGGCCGATAATCGTAACAGCATAGGGGATCGGAGAGGCCAGGTTGGAATCAAGACCAATTGCAGAGAACTTGATGCCGAGCGCCTGCGCGAAGCCGAAGACGAGGGAGGACAGCATACCGCCGAGGCATTCACCGCTGCCCATGGCCTGCGCAGCAAGCGCAATGAAGCCGCGGCCAGCGACCATGTCCTGCGACCAGCCCTGCGCGTAGGACATGGACATGAATGCACCGCCAAAACCGCACATCAGACCGGAGAAGCCGATGGCAATATACTTGATTTTCAGCACGGAAACGCCGACGGAGGAAGCTGCATTGGGGTTCTCGCCGACGGCGCGGATGTTGAGGCCGAGGCTTGTTCTGTAGAGCATAATGGAGGTCAGCAGGCAGAACAGGAATGCCAGATATGTCAGCAGGCTGTGACCGGAGATTACGCTGCCCAGGAACGGTATCTTGCTGATGATCGGAATATTGATGTTGGGGATGCAGAGTGTCTTGGTAATCAGACCCGTGGTGGAAGCCATGGCCTTGCCTTCAGTAAGGTTTGTAATGACCTTGCAAAGGAAGAGTGTACCGCCGGAACCCATCATATTGATGGCGATACCGACCATGGTGATATCGGTTTTGAGGTTAAAAGCGAAGAAACCCATGAGAAGGCTCATGCCGATGCCAACAACGATTGCGGCCATAAGACCGAAAAACCAGCTGCCGGTATAGTAGCTGCCGAGAGAACCCGCCAAGGCGGAGAACATCATGAGACCTTCAAGACCGATGTTGCAGAAGCCGGCCTTTTCAACGACAATGGCTGCCAGCGTTGCGAAGAGGATGGGCGCGGAAATACGCAGAATGGAGAAGAAAAATTCCGGCGCAGCGAGCATTTTCAGAAAATTAAGCATTCTCGGCACCTCCCTTTGCGGCTTCCGCTTCAGCGGCCTTCTTGCGGGCAATTTCTTCTTCAGCAGTTTTGACAACCAGCTTCTGACGGTATCTGGATAGGAACTGCTCTGCTGCGAAGAACAGGAAAATGACACCCTGTACAATATCAATCAGCTGAGAGGGCACACTTGCATAAGTGGACATCAGTCCGCAGCCCTTGGTGAGGTATGCCATGAAGAAGGCGGCAATAGGAACATAAAACGGATTATTTGATGCGAGGATCGCGATGGTGACACCGGTCCAGCCGTAGCCGGGAAGGGATGTCCAGTTGTAGTACAGGAAGCGTCCGAGAACCTCGACTGCGCCGCCCATGCCGGCAAGGAAGCCGCCAAGAACCTGCGACAGAACGATAACAGCACCGACCTTCATGCCGGAATACATGGAAAACTGCTGATTGATGCCGATCATGCGGATGGCATAACCCCAACGGGTACGGAACATGAAAAGACCGGCCAGCACGACCACGACGAGTGCCGCGATAAAGCCGAGGGAGAGCTTGGAGCCGTCGTTCACCAGAGGCGCAATCTTGGAGGTTTCCGGGAACATAAGGGACTGAACCTGCCCCTTGGACTTATCAGCCAGATATGTATTCATCAGGAATTTGATGATATACATGATGATGTAGTTGAGCATCAGCGAGCAGACCATTTCGCTGACGCCGAGCTTTGTTTTGAGAAGCGCGGGAATCAGCATCATCGCTGCGGTTGCAAGACCACCGCAGATCACGCAGACGATAGGATGCAGACCTGCTGCCATGGGAACATAGATGCCGACCATGGCGCCAACAAAACCGCCCAGCATGCAGCCGCCTTCTGCACCGAGGTTGAACTGGTTGGCGGAGAACATGACGCAGACAGCCATGCCGGTGAACATGATGGGAATCATGGAGGCAAGAATGTCGGTCAGACGCTTGGCCTGGAAGGCGCCGACAGTGCCGCTGGAGTCTGTTTTGAACAGCGGGCCAATGAGCAGCTGGGTCAGCGCGTTTTTGGTAGCGGCAAGCTTTTCGGCAGCATTTGCGCCGTTGCTGCTGATGAAGATCAGCAGCGTTGCGACAAGCAGTGCAATGACAATTGCAAGCAGGCCGCGGGTAAATGTGAAGGCGAGTTGACGTTTCTTAGTCATGACATACCCTCCCGATTTCTTCGTCGCTCTGCTGCTTCAGACCGAGCATATATTCGCCCATGATCTCATCGGACAGATCGGCGGTATCTTCAAAATAGGCAGCAATTTTGCCGTTGTGCATGACAATCAGGCTGTCGGACAGCTCCATGACTTCGTTGAGGTCGGCGGAGACCAGCAGTACGGCGATACCGGAGCGGGAAAGCTCAACGAGCTTTTTCCGGATAAACTCTGTTGCACCGACGTCGATGCCGCGGGTGGGCTGGTCAGCGAGGATCAGAACAGGATTGTTGGAGAACTCACGGGCAACGACAACTTTCTGAATGTTGCCGCCGGAGAGCATCCGGATCTGCTGCCTGCTGTCTTTGCAGAGAACGGTAAAATCCTTGATAAGACGTTCGGATTCTTCATGAATTGCCTTCATGTTGAACAGCGGGCCGTTATTCAGACGCTTTGCACCGCTGCGGTCGGAGATGATGTTCTCCTCAATGGACGCGCTGCCTGCGATGCCGTAAATCATACGGTCTTCAGGAACGAGGGAAACGCCCATCTCGCGGATCTTCTGCTGCGGAAGCCCCAGAACGCTCTTGCCGTTGACTTCGGCAGAGCCTGCGTTGGGGGTATTGAAGTTGAAGAGCATATCGACCAGTTCCTTCTGACCGTTGCCTTCCACGCCTGCAATGCCGAGAATCTCACCCTTGCGCACGTCAAAGGAGATCTTGTCCAGCATCTTCTTGCCCCACTCGTTTACATATTCCAGATTGCGGACGCGCAGAACCGTATCCGTCGGCTGGGCCTTGTCCTTCTGAACCTCGAGAACAACATCGCGGCCGACCATCAGACGGGAAATATCTTCTTTGGTGACGTCCTTCGTATTGTAAACGCCCATGGATCTGCCGCTGCGAAGAATGGTCATGCGGTCGGTGATCTCCATGATCTCATTGAGCTTATGGGAGATAAAGACGATGGTATAGCCCTGCTTCTTTAGATGTATCAGCTCACGAAACAGTTCGGTGGTCTCCTGCGTAGTCAGAACGGCTGTAGGCTCATCAAGAATCAGAATCTTCGCGCCGCGAACCAAAGCTTTCAGAATTTCCAACTTTTGCTTCATACCGACGGGAATGTCCGCAACCTTGAGTTCTGGCTCTACATGGAGATTGAAACGGTCGGCATATTCCTTCGTAATCTCAATGGCTTTTGCCTTATCGATGAACATTCCCTTTTTGGGAACCATGCCGAGTACCATGTTTTCCGCGACGGAAAGGCTCGGAACCAGCATGAAGTGCTGATGCACCATGCCGATGCCGTGAGAAATGGCAACGGTGGGGGAGGAAAGAACCAGTTTTTCGCCGTTGACGATGATTTCGCCGCTGGTGGGCTGCTCGAGACCGAACAGCATTTTCATAAGAGTCGATTTGCCTGCGCCGTTTTCACCCATCAGTGCATGGATTTCACCCCTGCGAAGGAAGAAATCAACGCCCTGATTGGCGGCACAGCCGTTGGAATAAACCTTGGAGATCGATTTCATTTGGACGACATATTCTTCGTCCGGCCGGACGGCCTTTACATCTGGCATAGCCGCATGATCCTCCTGTTTCGTAGATTCTGTTTTTATTATACCTGCAGCACATTCAAAAGAAAAGAGGAAATGCAAAAAGAAGGTGCTTTGAATGTCCTGCAGACAGAATAATGCCGTGGAAATAACAAGAGGGGGCCGGAGCCCCCTCTTGTGGTTAAGCTCAGAAAGAATCTTCGCTTGAATATGAACTTACGGACGGACAGCGTCGCGAACTGCAACAACATCAAAGCCCTGCAGTGCGGAGTCAACCTTCACAGTACCTTCGAGAACAGCCTTCTGTGCAGCTTCGACAGCGGCCTTGGTCTCAGCGGAAGCATACTTGTCGAAGTTCTTGTCGGTAACGATGCCGACGCCGCCTTCAGCAAGACCCAGGGTAACTTCGGTGCCCCAGTATTCCTTGCCTGCATCCAGCTCATCGAACAGCCAGATCAGGGAGTTGCCGATGTTCTTCAGACCGGAGGTCAGGGTCAGAGCAGCTAGGTCAGAGGAGAGGGTCAGCTCCTGGTCGGAGTCAACGCCGATGAACCATGCCTTGCCGGTTTCCAAAGCAGCTTCAGCTGCGCCGTTGCCTGCATTACCTGCAACGCCCCAGATGATGTCGCACTTGTTGTCGTTGATCATGGACAGACCGTATTCTTTAGCGATAGCGGTATCAACATAGTCGTTGGTGTAGCGGGTATCGACCTTGATGTCGGGGTTGACGGACTGAGCGCCCTCGATGAAGCCGATCAGGAAGTCATTGATGACGGGGGAGTCAACGCCGCCGACGAAACCGACGACTGCGTCCTCGTTGATGTTGGCGAGGCTGGTGTCAGCGGTCATGCAGGCTGCATAAACACCGACGAGGTAGCCCAGGTCATTCTGACGATAGGTCATGTTCAGAACGTTGCTGTTGGCACCGACATAGGTATTGTCATCGAAAATGACGAACTTCTGATCGGGATAGTTGGTAGCAACTTCCTTCAGATAGTCCGGCATCTGATAAGTACCGCAGATGATGATATCATATTCCTTGGAGCTTGCAACTTCGTCCAGAGTGGGGAGCCACTTGGCCTGATCTTCCTCGGTGCCGCCCATTTCGATGGTGGTGAGGCTGATGCGACCGGCTGCCTTCAAGGTTTCCAGACCTGCTTCTGCAGAGTCAAAGAAGGACTTGTCGCCGAGATTGCCGTTGACAACATATGCAACATTGTACTTTGCTTCAGATTTGGTTTCCTCTGCCTTGGGGGCTTCGGTCTTGGCTGCGCAGGCAACCAGAGCGAAAACCATAACGAGAGCAAGCAGAAGAGCAACGATCTTCTTCATTTTAATTCCTCCAATATTATTTTTTGCAAGAGTATTGTGCCCAGATCGGATACACATTGATTATAAGTATTTTTCGTAAATTTGTCAACTGAAAACGTGGAGCCGGAGAACGATTCGGAAATCAATCTTGACTTGGGTTGTACAAATGAGGTATTCTGAAGAAAAAGGGGGTATTTTGCATGGAAAAATATTTGTTCCCGAAGATTGAACTCCATCTGCATCTTGACGGCGCCTTGAGGCCTGAAACCATGTGGGAGCTGGCAAAGAAAAAGAATGTAGTGCTTCCCACACAGACACTGGAAGAATTCCGGGACTGGATCGTAAAAACATCGGACTGTGAGAGCGTGCTGCAGTATCTGGAACGCTTTGAACTGCCGCTGCAGCTGCTTCAGGACACGGAATCTCTGGAAAGAGTGACCTATGAGCTGATCGCTACTCTGTATGCGCAGGGGCATATTTATGACGAGATCCGGTTTGCACCGCAGCTGCATAAGCGGCAGCAAATGCAGCAGCGTGACGCGGTCGAAGCGGTTCTGGCAGGCAGAAGCAGAGCACTGCGTGAACTGCCGGACTATAACTGCGGAATTATTCTGTGCGCCATGTCCTTTGGCAGAGAGGACATGAATATGGAAGAAAACCTGGAAACCGTCCGGCTGACGAAGGAGTATCTCGGAAGCGGTGTCGTGGCCTGCGATCTTGCCGGCTGCGAGGGTGTTGTTCCGGTGCATAACTTCTATCGAATCTTTGATTTAGCGAGAGAACTGGATGTTCCTTTTACCTGCCATGCAGAAGATCCGCATTCCGCAGATTCCGTTCGCGATGTGTTCGGCTTCGGCGGCAGACGCATCGGCCACGGCCACAAGCTCTACGATGCGCCGGATCTCTGGCAGAGAGCGCGGGAGCTGGGTGTGACGCTGGAAATCTGTCCGTCCAGTAATATCCAGTGCAAGACGCAGCCGTCCTTTGAACAGCACCCGGCGAAAAAACTCTTTGATGCCGGCATCCGCGTGACCATCAGCACCGATAACATGACGCTGGCAGCCACAACGCTGGACAAAGAGTATGATCTTTGCGTCAGCCACATGGGCTTTACCCAGAGGGATCTTGTGCAGATGAACATCTACGCAGCCGAGGCTGCCTTCATGCCGGAGCAGCTGCGCAGACCGATTATCGAAAAACTGAAAACATATCTGTAATGAATACGCATCAAGGGGCCTTCCTGCGGGGAGGCCTCTTTTTGCTGTGTAAAGAATGTTTTCGGGGCATTTGGTTGTTGTAGTATGTCACAAAATCTGATATAATTACTCAATAACGATTTCCCAAGGAGCGGTTCAAATGGCAACAAAAATCGCAGTCAAAGGCGCTCGCGCCAACAATCTGAAAAATATTTCCGTGGAGATCCCGCGCGACAAGCTGGTCGTGCTGACGGGTCTCTCCGGCTCCGGCAAGTCAAGCCTTGCTTTTGATACAATCTATGCCGAGGGGCAGAGACGCTATGTGGAGTCCCTTTCCAGCTATGCCCGGATGTTTTTGGGACAGATGGACAAGCCGGATGTGGATTCCATCGACGGGCTTTCCCCGGCAATCTCCATCGATCAGAAAACGACAAGCAGAAATCCTCGTTCCACTGTCGGCACCGTAACCGAGATCTACGACTATCTGCGCCTTTTGTGGGCGCGCTGCGGTACACCGCATTGCCCCAAGTGCGGCAAACCCATCCAGAAGCAGACCGTCGATCAGATCGTCGATCAGATCATGAAGCTGCCGGAGCGGGCAAAATTTCAGATTCTTTCTCCGGTGGTACGCGGCAAAAAGGGCGAGCATCAGAAAGTGTTTGACGATGCCCGCCGCGGCGGCTTTGCCCGTGTCCGCGTAGACGGCAGCATCTACGATCTGACGGAGGAGATCAATCTCGATAAGAATAAGAAGCACAGTATTGAGGTCGTGGTGGACAGACTGATGATGAAGCAGGACTTGGCCCGCCGTCTGACGGACTCCGTGGAAACTGCGTCCAATCTCTCCGGCGGCATCGTTCTGCTCAATGAGATTGACGGAGATAAAGATACGACCTTTTCTCAGAACTATGCCTGCGAGGAATGCGGCGTCAGTCTGCCGGAGCTGAGTCCGCGGCTGTTTTCCTTCAATAATCCCTACGGCGCCTGCCCAGTCTGCACGGGTCTCGGCACGCAGCTGATCGCTGATCCGGATCTCGTGATCCCGGACTGGAGCAAATCGATTCTGGACGGCGCCATTCAGGCCAGCGGCTGGAACAATCTGAAGGACGATTCCATCGCCCGGATGTACTTTGAAGCACTGGCAAAGAAATATAAGTTTTCTATTACCGATCCCATCAACACCCTATCCAAAGAGGCACTGAATGCCGTGCTGTACGGCACCGGCAGCGAAAACCTTACGATTTACTATGAGCGCGCCAATGGCCGCGGTACGCTGGAGCGTCCCTTTGAGGGCGTCATCAACAACATTTCCCGCCGTCTGAGCGAGACCCAGTCCGATGCCATGCGCAAGGAACTGGAAGAGTGTATGTCTGACCGTCCGTGCCCCAAGTGCCATGGCAAGCGGCTCAACGAAATCGCGATGGCTGTGCAGGTCGGCGGTATGAGCATCATGGATTTCTGCGATCTGCCGGTTTCCGAGGAGCTGGCCTTTATGGAAAATCTGCATCTGGAAGGTAATATGGCCGTCATTGCGGAGCAGATCGTCCGGGAGATCAAATCTCGCCTGCAGTTTTTGCAGGCGGTCGGTCTGCGCTATCTGACGCTTTCACGCTCCGCAGGCACGCTCTCCGGCGGCGAGAGCCAGAGAATCCGCCTTGCAACGCAGATCGGCTCGAGCCTGATGGGCGTTCTGTATATTCTGGACGAGCCGTCCATTGGACTGCACCAGCGCGACAACGACAAACTGCTGGAAACGCTCAAGCGTCTGCGTGATCTTGGCAACAGCGTGCTGGTGGTGGAGCATGACGAGGATACCATGCGCGCGGCAGACTTTTTGGTAGATGTCGGCCCCGGCGCGGGCATCCACGGCGGAGAAATCATTGCCACGGGCTCGGTGGAGGATATTATTGCAGAGCCGCGCTCCGTCACCGGTCAGTATCTGTCCGGCGTAAAGAAGATTCCGGTGCCGTCTGCCCGCCGCACTGGAAACGGCAAAACGCTTTCTGTAATCGGCGCGGCGGAAAACAATCTGAAAAATGTCGATGTGACGCTGCCGCTTGGCACCTTTATCTGCGTGACCGGTGTTTCCGGTTCCGGTAAATCGAGCCTTGTCAATGAGATTCTCTATAAGAAACTGGCGGGCAGCCTGAACCGTGCCCGCACGCGTCCCGGAAAATGCGAGCGCATTGAGGGACTGGAGCACCTGGATAAGGTGGTCGGTATCGATCAGAGCCCTATCGGGCGGATGCCAAGCTCCAACCCGGCAACCTATACCGGGCTGTTTAATGATATCCGCGACCTCTTTGCCGCAACTGCCGACGCAAGAACCCGCGGCTACGGCCCGGGAAGGTTTTCCTTCAATACCAAGGGCGGCCGCTGCGAGGCCTGCAGCGGCAACGGCCTTGTGAAAATCGAAATGCACTTCCTTGCGGACGTTTACGTGCCCTGCGAGGTCTGCCACGGCACGCGCTATAACCGCGAAACACTGGAGGTCAAATACAAGGGCAAGTCCATTGCCGATGTGCTGGATATGACCGCAGAGGAAGCGCTTTCCTTCTTTGAAAACCTGCCGCGGATCCGAAACCGGATTCAGACCCTGGTGGATGTGGGTCTCGGATATGTCAAGCTCGGGCAGAGCGCCACCACGCTCTCCGGCGGTGAAGCACAGCGCGTCAAGCTGGCAACGGAGCTTTCCCGCCGCGCGACCGGACGAACCATCTACATTCTTGATGAGCCGACAACGGGTCTTCACATGGCGGATGTGCATAAGCTGATCGAGGTTCTGCAGCGGCTTGTAAACACGGGCAACACGGTGCTGGTCATCGAGCATAATCTGGACGTCATCAAGGTGGCAGACTATATCGTCGATCTCGGCCCGGAGGGCGGCAAAGAGGGCGGCACCGTTGTAGCCTGCGGAACGCCGGAGAGAATCGCTGCCTGCGAACAAAGCTATACCGGGCAATATCTGAAGCGAATGCTCAAATAATCGGCAGGAGGGTCTGTTATGGCCACACACGAAGGCCACCGCGCACGGATGCGCCAACAACTGAAAACGAGCGGCATGGACTCCTTATCCGATGTGCAGGTGCTGGAGGTTTTACTTTACTATGCATATGCCCGGGTTGATACAAATCCCGTTGCCCATGCGCTTTTGGAACGTTTCGGATCGCTGGACGCCGTATTGGAGGCGCCGCAGGAGGAACTTCTGAAGGTTCCCGGTGTCGGAGAAAGTGCGGCGCGGCTGATTGCGCTGATTCCGCAGCTGGAAAGACGGCATCTTCTCAGCCGATCCCGGCAGCAGACCTATCTGACCACGACAGCCGGGTGCGGGCGCTATCTTGTTCCGTTCTTCCACGGTGAGCAGGAAGAAGTTGTGTATCTTCTCTGTCTGGATGCCAAGTGCAAGGTGATCGACTGCATACAGGTGCATCGCGGCGGCGTGAATGTGGCGGGTGTGTCTGTTCGGAATATCGTCAAGGCGGCGCTTGGCTGCAATGCGACCTCTGTCGTGCTGGCGCACAATCACCCGGCGGGCATCGCGCTGCCCAGTCCGGAAGACCTGGAAACCACGCTGATTCTGAAACAGGCGTTCGATGCGGTTGGCGTTGTGCTGGCAGATCATATTGTTGTTGCGGACGATGACTTTGTGTCGCTGCGCGATGACGGAATCTTTGACTGACCGGGATTTCTGAAGGAGAAAACATGGATTTTAAGCTTGTTTCCGAATATAAACCCACGGGAGATCAGCCGCAGGCCATTGATAAGCTGACCCGCGGCATCGAAATGGGTCTGAGCGATCAGGTGCTGCTTGGCGTCACCGGCTCCGGCAAGACTTTTACCATGGCGAATATCATCGCCAACTGCAACAGACCCACGCTGGTTCTTGCCCATAATAAAACGCTGGCAGCGCAGCTTTGCTCGGAGTTCCGGGAGTTCTTTCCGGAGAACGCTGTGGAATACTTCATTTCCTATTACGACTACTATCAGCCGGAGGCATATATTGCCCACACGGATACCTATATCGAAAAGGATTCCTCCATCAATGATGAGATCGAGCGCCTGCGCCATTCAGCAACCTCGGCGTTGGCTGAACGCCGGGATGTGATCGTTGTCGCGTCCGTTTCCTGCATTTACGGCTTGGGCGACCCCATCGACTATAAAAACATGGTCATCTCTCTGCGCCCCGGGCAGGAATATGACCGCGATGCGCTCTGCCGCAAGCTGACGGATATCCGCTATGAGCGGAACGATGTCAACTTCGTCCGAAACGCCTTCCGTGTCCGCGGCGATACGCTGGAAATTTATCCGGCCTATTGGGCAGGCAAGGCCATCCGGGTGGAATTTTTCGGCGATGAGATCGACCGTATCAGTCAGATCAATGCCGTCACCGGCATGCCGGAGCGGATCCTCAACCATGTTGCCATCTACCCGGCCTCCCACTATGTGGCGACCCGGGAGAAAATGGCAAGAGCCATGCAGGACATTGAAGCCGAGATGTGGGAGCGGGTCAGATTCTTTGAAGAACATGACAAGCTGCTCGAGGCGCAGCGCATCCGCCAGCGCACGCAGTACGATCTGGAGATGCTGCAGGAGATCGGCTTCTGCACCGGCATTGAAAACTATTCCCGTGTCATTGCCGGACGCGCGCCGGGCACGCCGCCTACCACGCTGCTGGATTACTTCCCGGATGATTTTCTGCTGTTCGTGGACGAAAGCCATGTGACGCTGCCGCAGGTGCGCGCCATGTATAACGGTGACCGTTCGAGAAAGGAAAGCCTTGTGGACTACGGCTTCCGGCTTCCATCCGCCTTCGATAACAGACCCCTCAAATTCGATGAGTTTACTGAGCGCATCCATCAGGCGGTCTATGTTTCCGCAACGCCCGCAGACTATGAAAAAGAGCGGGCAGGACAGATCGCCGAGCAGGTCATCCGACCCACGGGCCTTTTGGATCCGGAGGTGTTCATCCGTCCCATCGAGGGTCAGATCGACGATCTGATCGGTGAGATCAACGCCACCACGGCGAAAAACGAACGTACGCTGGTCACGACCCTTACGAAAAAAATGGCGGAAGATCTGACTAAGTATCTGACGGAAAACGGCATCCGCGTGCGCTATATGCACTCGGATATCGGCGCCATGGAGCGCATGGAGATCATCCGCGATCTGCGCATGGCAAAGTTCGATGTGCTTGTGGGCATCAACCTGCTGCGTGAAGGTCTCGATCTGCCGGAGGTCAGCCTGATCGCGATTCTGGACGCTGACAAAGAAGGTTTCCTGCGCTCGGAAACGAGCCTCATTCAGACCATCGGCCGTGCCGCCAGAAACGCGGAAGGACGCGTCCTTCTCTATGCGGATAAGATTACGGCAGCCATGCGTGCCGCCATGGATGAAACCGCCCGCCGCCGCGCCATTCAGCAGGCCTACAACGAAGCCCACGGCATCGTGCCCAAGACCATCGTCAAGTCTGTGCGCGATCTCATCGAGATTTCGGCAACGCCGACGCCGGAGCGCGCCGGCAAGTCCGGCGTCAAGATGACAAAGAAGGAGCTTTCGCGGGAGATTGAGAAACTGGAAAAGCAGATGCGCGATGCGGCTCGCATGATGGAATACGAATATGCAGCCGTCCTGCGTGACGAGATCATCCGGCTGCGCGGCGAACTGCAGAATGCAAAAAAAGACTGAAAGAAAGCGGAGAAGCGTATGGACTATACAAAAGAAGTCGCAAAGTTTGCGGCAATTCTGGAACAGAAAGGCTTTGTAACGGGACTGGAGGGGAACATCTCCGCCATCGACCGGGAAAACGGGCTGACCTATATCACACCGTCAAGGCACATGAAGCTTCTGCTGGAGCCGGAGATGATCTGCGTGATGGATCAGGAGGGCAATCAGATCGGAGGAAGCTTGAGACGATCCAGCGAATACCTGCTGCATGAAGCGGCATATAAAGCAAGACCGGATGCAGGGGCGATGATTCATTGCCACTGCCCGTATCTCACGGCCTATGCCGTGCGGTATCAGGACTTTGTTGTGCCGGAGAATTGCTCTCTGCGGGAGCTTTTCACTCGCTTTGTCTGTCTGCCCTACGGAAAACCGGGCACGCACGAGATTCATCAGGGCATTGAGGATGCGCTGAAGGAAAGCCCTATCTGCCTGCTCGGCGGACATGGTGTTGTCTGCGTTTCAAAAACGCTGGAGGACTGCGTTGGACTTTTGGAGGCCGCGGAGGGACTTGCGAAAACGCTATATCTTGCAAAAAGCCTATAAAGCAAAAGCGCAATCAGCATTTTGCTGATTGCGCTGACTTTTTTATTTACCTGCTTTACAGAATGCGGATCTGACACAATTTCATGGCGGCCAGCGCGTTTTCGTGACTTTCCGGGGTCACGCCTGCGCAGCAGGAGGCATCCACGCTGATGGGAAGCTCCGGCAGAGTGCCTTTGAGCATCATGGCATTGGTGATCACGCAGATGTCGGTGCAAAGACCGACAAACTGAACCTGCTCCAGCTCGGGCATCATGGAAAGAAACCGGACCAGATCCGGAGAACCGAAGCCCGGCTTATCGAAAACCGGACAGCCGGACGCATCCAGTTGAGATGTGATCTGCCAGCCTTCCGTTCCGAGCAGACAATGCGGCACCGGCAGATTGCGGCCCT
>JAEDIZ010000150.1 GCA_016296635.1 Oscillospiraceae bacterium | reverse complement strand
GCCTTGACCCTGCCATCCCGCTGTGATGGCAGATAATCAAGGGCTGCAAGCAGCTTCGGTGCAAGGCGAATTTCTCTGCTTGATTTTTTATGCTGCAGCGTAGTATTCTGAAATCACAAACAAGCAGATACTGCGGAGGATATCATACATGGATACGATGGAATTGATTCGTGCAAGACATAGTGTTCGTCAATACGAAGATACACCTTTGGCCCAAGAGCAGATTGCCGCCCTGCAGGCAGAGATCCGCGCCATCAACGAGGAATCAGGTCTTCATTTTCAGCTTATCACCAACGAGCCGAAGGCCTTTGACAGCTTCATGGCGCATTACGGGAAGTTTTCCGGCGTCATCAATTATTTCGCCCTGGTCGGCCCGAAATCCCCGGAGCTGGACGAAAAATGTGGTTACTACGGAGAACGGCTGGTTCTGTTTGCGCAGAGTCTGGGACTGAACACCTGCTGGGTCAAGCTGACCTATAAAAAGGTTCCCGGTGCCTTCCGTGTGGATCCGGGCGAGAAACTGGCTTTGGTCATTTCTCTCGGTGTCGGTAAAACGCAGGGTATTTCCCATAAGTCAAAAACATTTTCTGAAGTTGCGCAATATGAAGGAGATATGCCTGACTGGTTCCGCTGCGGCGTAGAGTCCGCGCTGCTTGCACCGACCGCCGTCAATCAGCAGAAATTCTTTTTTGCCGGCTTCGGCAATGTTGTTTCCGCAACAGACGAGAAATCGATTTGCTCCAAAATTGACCTTGGCATTGTCAAGTACCACTTCGAACTTGGTGCGGGTCGGGAGAACTTCATCTGGGCCGATAAAAAATAAATTGTTTGCAAAAACTGCCGCTGAGATACTCTCAGCGGCAGTTTTCTGTTTGATGTCTGCTGAATAACGCGCAACGCGGTTTATTCATGAGGCAAGTGCCTTGTATTTTCAAAAAATAGCTTTTTCCAATATATGAAATTCACGTAATAACCACGCATTTGTCCAAATCCATATTTCCCAGAAGCCTTGTATCTTCAGGTTGATGAATTTGTTCAATACGCATTATTTGAAAATTCTGCAATGATGCAGATACTGTATCTCAGCAGAACAGGTCTACAAAGCTGAAGGTTCTGCAGTCAACAAGACCGCGGTTTGTCAGTCTCAACTCCGGCAGGCAGGCCAGCGGAACCAATGCCATGGTCATGTAGGGAGAATTGATGACGCAGCCCATTTCCTTCCATGCCGCATCCAGTTTGGATACCAGATCCGCCATCTCCTGCACCGGCAGATCGTTCATCAATCCCGCAATGGGCAGCGGCACAACTGCAAGGACTTTTCCATCCGCAACCGCGCACATACCACCGCCGCATTCGATCAGCGTATTGGCCGCCAGCGCCATATCCGCGTCATTGGTGCCCGCCACCAGCAGGTTATGAGCATCGTGGGAAACCGTCTGCGCCATGGCGCCCTTTTTGAAGCCGAAGCCCTTCAGGAAGCCAACGCCCTTTGTTCCCGTTTCATGATGGCGCTCAAAGACTGCCATCTTGATGACATCCTGCTGTGCATCCGATTCAACAAAACCGTCCTTCACCGCCAGTTCCAGCATCCGCTCATAATTGCCGACCCGGTTCGGAATGATCTCGATCACGCGCGTCTTGACCGTATCCCCTGCCCCTTCCGGTGCCGCGATCTTAAAGCTGTCCTCTGTGATTTCATAACCGACATGCATGGTGTTGCAGACATATTCCGGGAAGGCAGCCGGCTTGATATCCACCGTCATCTTTCCGTTTTCCGCCGCAACATCACCGTCAATGATCGTCCTTGTGATGCGGATATCATTCAGGTCGTCAAAGAATACGATATCCGCGCATTTACCCGGCGTGATGCTGCCCATCTCATGATCCATACGGAAGCAGGTCGCCACATTGATGGTCACATACTGGATCGCCTTGATAGGATCAAGGCCCTCTTTGATCGCGCAGCGAACGATATGATCCAGATGGCCTTCATTGACCAGCGTATCCGGATGCGTATCGTCCGAAATCAGGCAGGCAAATCGGTCATCGATATGGTTGTCCAGCACAGCCTTGATGATGACCGGCATATCATGCCACGCACTGCCGTATCGCATCAGCGCATACATACCGTGCCGCATCTTCTCCAGAACATCCTCCGCCCTTGTAGACTCATGGCAGCAGCGGATACCGGAAGCAATATAAGCGTTCAGCGCAGCGCCGGTATCGGGAATCGAGAAATGACCGGTAATAATATTGTCAGACTTCAGCGTCTCGGCAAGCTCGCCGTGGATGTTTTCTTCCGCGCCGATCACATTGGGGAAGCTCATCATTTCTCCGAGACCCATAATGCCGTCCCATTGCATCATATCGCGAATATCATCTGCGTGGATTGCCGCGCCCGTATCCTCAAAGCCAACCATGGCAGGCACGCAGGAAGGCGCATTGGACATAGCCTTCAGCGGTGAACGCTTCGCGTCCTCAATCATGATTTTCACGCCGTCCGGGCCGCAGACATTGCAGATCTCATGCGGATCCATGAAGATGCCCGTCGTTCCGCAGGGAACAACTGCCTTTGCATATTCACCGACAGAGAGCATCGACGATTCCACATGAATATGCCCGTCCATAAAACCGGGCGCAATATACTGGCCGTTTGCTTCAATGACCTTCGTGTCCGGTCCGATGCAATGTGCAGCATCGCCCACCAGTGCGATTCGTCCCTCCGCAATCGCGACATCGATTCCCTCCTGAATCTCTGCCGTGCAAACATTGACCAGCCGTGCATTTCTGATGACCAGTTCAGCCTTCTGCGCACCCATTGCCACCCGCGCCATCGTGCGCGTCACCTCATACAAGGGCTTTTTACAAAATCTGTTCAGCATAAAAAACGATTCCTCCTCAGAAAAACTTCTGTATTTCGGTATCTTTGCTTTTTCCTGCGCTATTTTCAGTTTATCACAGCCTTTGCGTTTTGACAATGTACTTCCTGCTGCATATGCATTTCAATTTTTTAAATGCGAAAGCTTCCGCAGACCGCGCAGGCATACAGTAGATTTCAGCTAAACGCATATAAAAAGCCCAGTAATTTCTCACCGGGTCTGATTACATATTATGTTGTTTGCCTGACAAACTGAAGTTTGTCAATCCACTCTTTTCTTCAGTTCCGCTTTAACAGTTTCAAGATCACTACTTGTCAAGATCGGAATCAAACTATTGATTGTTTCAATGTCTCTACCTTGGTGGGTTTTCACCCCGTTTGTTCAACGTGAACGAATTTCCCAAGAGAACAGCAGTATGTCGCATCACAGAAGTGAAGAGCACGAGTAGCAAAGTTCGGATACCCACCCGGGCAATTCCCAGCCTGCATGATTTCAGGAGGGATACCATGCAAGACATATTGACAGCGGCCATGGGATTGGATGTATATCGGGACATCATCGTAGCCTGCCTTATCAAAGGTCAGATAGGTTTGGAACCTGAAACGGAAATTCGAACCTTCAGCACATTGATTCCGGAAATGCAAAAGCTGCGGGATTGGATTTTGGAAACTGACTGTCGGAATGTTGCTATGGAAAGCACTGGCATCTATTGGCAGCCTATCTACGAAATGCTTGAACCTTGATTTGACAGCGAGATCAGCATTCTGGTCGTCAATACGCGGCACATGAAGAATGTCCCTGGCTGGAAAACCGATATGCGGGATGCAGAATGGATTGCGGCCCTGCTCCGCGCCGGACTTTTAAAAGGCAGCTTTATTCCGTCAAAACCGATTCGTGAGCACAGGCATCTGACTCGTTACCGTAAAAGTGTGGTACATGATATTACCGCGCAAAAAGAACCGGATCGATAAATTTCTGCAAAGCTCAGGGTTTCGCTTCACAGCGTTTCTTTCAGATGCATTCGGCGCCTCCGGCAGAAATATAATTCGGCATCTGATCGAAAACGGAAGCATTGACCATGCGGCATTGGACAAGTGTTTGAAAACGAAAACGCGAAACTGCATAGATGAAATCCTCGTCGCACTCAATGGGTCCTTGTCTGTTCATCAAAGATCTTTTTTGAGGATGTTTTTGAGCATTTGCTTGCGCTTGAGGCACATAAAATTGCTGTGGAACTCTTGTGTTGCCCTCTCACTTACCAATTGGAGAATTTCGAAGGTAAATGGGGAGGTAAAAACAAAAAATTTTTCGGCACCTTTCTGGACAAATAAAAAAGCGCTCATTACACCTGTTGCCAGGCGCAATGAGCGCAAAATAATAAGCCCGATGATTTCTCATCGAGCTTGATTACATTTTATTCTATTGAGCGAGCGAACTGTGATTTAACTCACTAAACGCTCTCGGCAGAAGACGACACTTTCATTTTTCTGTAAAGCTTC
>JAEDIZ010000149.1 GCA_016296635.1 Oscillospiraceae bacterium | reverse complement strand
ACGCGCTGGCTGCGGAGGAAGCCCTTGCCAGGAGTAAGGCTCTCTATGAAGAAGGTCTCTCCGGCATGGAGACCGAGTACGCGCAGTATGCAGAAGCAAAAGCGGTACTGGACGCCTGTGGTTTTTCACGGCAGGCTCTCACGGAAGAAAAAGCGGATATATACGAGCAGCTTGCACAGCTCAACAAGCAGATCCGCGCCGAGCGGAAGAAGATCAAGCTGTGCCGCGAGATTGCGGACTCGGCAGCGGTCATGCAGCGGGATGTCACTGCACAGGAAAAATCCCTACACGAAAAAGAAACAGAGCATTCGTTCACAAACAGGAGGTGATTCCCCATCAACGTAGGAAACAGCGAAGCCGCCGAGCAGGTCGTTCACATGATGCTCTCCGGCGGCGAGGTTGCGGTCAAGCTGGCAGGCTCTGCGGCAAAAAATGCCGCGGCGATGCTGCTGGCGTTGGCGCGCAATCATAAAAAGGTCTACGGCAAGACCAGCCTAAAGAAAATTCTCCAACAGACGCGCGACATCCGCACGTTTTCCCTGACACCAGAGCAGTACCGCGAATTCAGCTGTCAGGCGAAGGACAAGGTACTGTTCGCGGGTATCCAGGACAAGGAGCAGCCGGACGCACCCATTGATCTCGTCATTCCAACGACCGATCTGGAGCTGGCAAATGTTATTTTCGAGCGTCTTTTCGGTTCGCTCGAAAAGCTGCAGGAGGAACGCTCGCCAAAAAAAGAGTCTCGGTCGGAACGCTCCTCGGACGATACCGGCAGCAGCTCGCCTACGAGCAGGAAGAACTCGAAGAATGACCGCCCGTCGGTTGGCGAGCAGCTTCAGTCTTTCCGTGAAAAGCTGTCCGGTGTCGAACCGCGCGTTCCGACCAGAGAAAAAACGCACAGTGAGATCACAAAATAAGCACAGTTTGGATGGATTTGCACGCCAAACTGTGATATACTCAAACCAACAAAAGCTGGGAGGTGACGAGGATGGCAGAACAACACTATGACCTGATGCACAAAGACGATGTTGTTGCGTCTTTGCAGCTCGACGACCTGTCTGGTGCTATCCTCAAGGTCACGCCCGGTGCAAACCCAGAGTTGCTGCCGCTCGGCGGCAGTCAGGGCGCGGACAGCCTGCGCAAATGGTGGCTGCGCCGCGCCGTCCCCATCAGTCAGGGAAACATCGCAGCTCTCTTGCAGCAGGAAGGTATCCCCTCCACGCAGAGTCTGCTCGTGCGGAACCTCGGTCTCAGTCTCTCTGACCACTACTGGATCAAACCGAACGGCAGCGAACTGACTTGGAAAGACGTCAGCCTGTTCTCCAACAGCTTCCGCGATCCACTGGAATCCATGCAGATCCAACATCCTCACGGTGCAGCTTCGACAAGCACCCAGACACCAGCGTATTCGCCCAGCGCATCGCTACAAGGTGACCTGATCAAAAAGTGGTTGATCGTCGACGACACGCGCTGCCTGCTCAAAGGCAATCGCGGCGCGAACTCCCAGCAAAGCCTCAATGAAGTGCTGGCATCCATGCTGCATGAGACGCAGGGCTTTGCAAACCATGTGCGGTATCGCCCGGTCAAGCTCACCGGCAGCGCAAGCGAGCAGTACGGCTGTATCTGCGAGGATTTCGCGTCGGAGGCGCTGGAATTCATTCCGGCGATTGACGTTGTAGATTCCGAGAAAAAGGACAATGCTGTTTCCACTTATGAGCATTTCATTCATGTCTGCACCAAACGTGGTTTATCAGAACAGGATGTACGGAGTTTTCTGGAATATCAGATCCTCACGGATTTCGTGCTGACAAACACAGACCGGCATCTCAATAATTTTGGTGTTCTCCGCGACAGCCGGACGCTGAAATTTATTCGGATGGCCCCGATCTTCGATTCCGGCAATTCGATGTTCTGGGATTCCCCGCGCCTGCCAGAGCGCAGCAATTGTATGGAGATCACGGTCAACAGCTTCCGCAGGACCGAAATGGAACTGCTCAAGCTCGTCACCGACCGCAGCCGTGTCCGTATGGAACTGCTGCCCAGCCGGGAAGAAATTGCAGAGCTGTACGCCAAGGACGACAGCATCGCGTTCGTGGATTCCATTCTCACCGGCTACAAAAAGAAGAAAGCGCTGCTGGAGCGTTTTATGGAGAAAGGCATTCCGGCACAGACCGGTCACAAACGAAACATCGAACCTGAACGATAATTTCAACTGCCCTGCAAGGCTTTGCGCTTTGCAGGGTGTTTTTTTCTGAGGTGATGCCTATCCGAAAATCAAATGATACGCTATTTTATCTTTTTGGCACAATTCCCGTCATCTGGCTTGCCCTCCTGCTGGCGCAGTCTCTTGGCGGCGGTTTGCCGGAGCTGCTGCGGAACCTGACAGCAGCATTGGAGCAGCCGACGAATATCATATGGACAGACAAAAGCCTGCCCACCATCCTCATCTGCCTTGCCGCTTATGGCATGGCAGTTTTGCTTTACCGGACGAATCAGGGCAGAACCCGCGACGGCGAGGAACACGGCTCTGCGGCGTGGGCCACACCCGCATCCGTCAATGCGCAGTTCGCGCAGAAAGACAGCATCCCGCTGACCCAGCACGTTCGGCTTGGCCTGGATACACATAAGCATCGCCGCTCGCTCAATGTGCTGGTGATCGGCGGCAGTGGCGCGGCAAAAACACGCAGCTTTGTGCTGCCGAATATCCTGACCGCAAACACGAACTACGTCATTACGGACCCGAAATCCGAAGTCCTGCTTGCCACGGGCGGTTACCTTAAAGAGCAAGGCTACGACGTGCGCGTTCTGAACCTTGTGAATTTGGAACAGTCGGACGGATATAACCCGTTCCGCTACCTGCGCGACGAAAAGGATGTACTGAAGCTGGTCAACAACCTGATCCAGTCCACCACGCCGAAGGGCAGCCACGAGTCCGACCCGTTCTGGACCAAGGCCGAAACCGCGCTCCTGCAAGCAATCATCCTCATGCTGTTTCAGGAGGCACCGGAATACGAGCAGAACTTCTCTATGGTCATGCGTGTGCTGGAATACGCGGAGGTGCGCGAGGAAGATGAAGGGCATGTCTCGCCGCTCGATCTTCTGTTTGAGTCCATTGAACGAAGAAGGCCGGACAGCGTGGCCGTCCGGCAATATAAGGTTTTCAAATTAGCCGCGGGCAAAACCGCAAAGTCGATTCTGGTGAGTACGGCTGTCCGTCTTGCGCCCTTTAATCTGCCGCAGATCCAAGCCCTGACCAACCATGATGACATGGATCTTTACACGCTGGGTGAGAAAAAGGTTGCGCTCTATGCTGTCATTCCTGACAACGACAACACCTTTAATTTCCTTGTAAGTTTACTCTACGCGCAGGCATTCCAAGCCCTGTATTACAGCGCAGACCAAATTCATCACGGCCCGCTGCCGCGCCACGTCCGTTTTGTGCTGGATGAGTTTGCCGCCATGCCGCTGCCGGGATTCACGCGCGAGCTTGCGACGATGCGCTCACGGTCTATCTCAGCCAGTGTCATCATTCAGAATATGGCACAGATCAAAGAATTGTATAAGGATAGTTGGGAGACGATTCCAGGCAACTGTGATACCATTTTGTATCTCGGCGGCAACGAATCGTCAACACACAAATACGTTTCTGAGATGCTCGGCAAAGCCACGATTGATACGAAAACGCACGGTCAGACGAAAGGCAAATCCGGCTCCTACTCAACCAATTTCCAGATGTCCGGGCGCGAGCTGCTGACCCCTGACGAGGTGCGAAAGCTGGACAACCGCTATGCGCTGCTGTTCATCCGCGGCGCAAGCCCGGTCATGGATGAGAAATACGACCTCATGCATCATCCGGCGATCTCACACAGTTCCCTCGGCGGCGCAGCGCCGTACATTCATCACGGAACGAAGCCGCCCATTTACACAGGCCGCCCCCTGTTCCGTGCGGGCAGTTCCCAAATTCTCAATTTGAAGGAGGAAGTTCATTGAAGAAAACACTAGAATCCAAAGCCAAACGGCTCTACTCGATCTGCGCCAGTGTGTTTTTCATGCTGGCGGTTTTTGTTGTCCCGGCGTTCGCGGCGGACGGCGATCCGCTGGCGGTCGTGAATAACCTGAGCGATTTCATCTTTTCACTCATCCGGGCAGTTGGTCTGATCCTGCTCGGCTTTGGCATTTTGCAGGTCGGTTTGTCTCTCAAATCGCACGATCCGTCCCAGCGCGCAAACGGCATCCTGACCGTCGCAGGCGGCATCGTTATTACGTTCACCAAAGAGATCCTGACGCTGATCACCGGCTGAGAAACGCCGCGGGAATGGCAGATCCATTCCCGCGGCACAGATCCTATGATATTGTATCGTCCAGAATGCTGCGATAATTCCGTTTTGCATACAGAATCCTGCGAATCTGCACAGTGTCTCCGGCGACCACATAGAACACCAGATAGTTT
>JAEDIZ010000148.1 GCA_016296635.1 Oscillospiraceae bacterium | reverse complement strand
GTGATCATTGCGGGGATCTGCTCAATGGTAAGGATGCGGGTAAAGGCAGTGGCTGCGCCGATGATGGCCATTGTGGTGCCGTTGGTGGAGCAGGCGCTTGCGATGGTGGTAAAAAGCTGCTTGGGGGAAAGCTCACGATAGATAAACGCACCGCAGACGAATGCATAAACCGCCGCGACCGCCACAGCTTCCGTGGGGGTGAAGATACCGCCGTAGATACCGCCGAGGATGATGATGGGGTCGATCAGAGCCCACTTTGCGTCCCAGATAATAGCCAGACGCTCCTTCGCGGTGTAGCGCCTGTCATCGCCCCTCCAGCCCATCTTCTTGCAGTAGAAGTAGCAGAGCAGGCAAAGGCAGACGCCGATGAAGATGCCGGGAACGAAGCCGGCCATGAACATACCGGTGATGGAGGTGGTGGTGGATACACCGTAGATGACCATGGGGATGCTGGGCGGGATAATGACGCCGATACAGCCCGCACACGCGACGCAGGCCAGAGTAAAGCTCTTGCTGTAGCCCTTCTCAAGCATGGAAGGAACGACCATTGCGCCGACGGCGGCAACGGTTGCCGGGCCGGAGCCGCTGACTGCGGCGAAGAACATACAGACAACAACCGTGACGATGGCGAGACCGCCGGTAATGTGGCCGAAGAAGGCGCTGCAAACATTCAAAATACGTTTGGAAACGCCGCCTGCCGCCATGAGTTCACCCGCAAGGATGAACAGAGGGATCGCCATGATGGGGAAAGAGTCGGTGCCGGTGATAAGCTGCTGCACCATAAAGCTGTCGGACAGTCTGGTGCTGTTAAAGACCACGCAGAGAGACGCAAGGCCAATGGCAATACCGACAGGGACATTTAAGATCAAAAACACAACAAGGGTAACGAACAGAATAATTGCGGCAGTGCTCATCCTTCATACTCCTCCCCATTTTTTATACAGCGGATACGATAGATTATCGTCTGAATCTGACGTATTACCGCGAGACCGAACCCAAAAAAGGTCGAGATATAGACGTACTTAAAGGGAATACCCATCGCAGAGGAAACACGGGTCTGATTGAGGGAGTAGAAAAGGCCTGTATATGCGACATAGACCGCAAAAGCAAGGAAAAACAGGTCGCCGATGATGACAACGTATTTACGCGCCTTTTTCGGGAAAAGACCCAGAGCGGCGTCAATCTTGATGTGCTTGCGCATCAGGCAGCCGTAGCTGATGCCGAGATAGACCAGCCAGATGAAAAGATATCTGGCCAGCTCTTCTGACCAACTGAGGGAATTCTGGAATACATATCGAGCCACAACCTGGATGAAAATGATCAGCGTCATGACACTCATCAATACGACGCAGCAATACTTTTCCAGGTTGGCATCAAGCCATTTTAAAACTTTCAAAGCAACACACTCCTGTATCATTCAATTTCGTAAAGTACAGTATGTTTAATGGTTAAAAGAAAGGAGAGCCGTTGGGGCATGGAAAGATCCTCCATGTCCGCAACGGCTCTCTCCAAATTTTACTTGATCCGGATGATCAAACGATGGTTTAAGCGAACGGTTTAGCCTCTTGCGGCTGCGAGAGCGTCAAGGAGAGCCTGACCGAGATCGGGATTTGCCATCTTGCCCATTGCCATGGTTGCGCAGTCGGCTGCGTCAGCAGCGGCCTTGAACTCTGCAAGAGCTTCAGCGCTGAGCTTTATGACCTTGCAGCCTGCGGCTTCAATGGTGACAACGTCTGCTTCCTCATAGTAAGCGGACTGCTCCTTCTGATACTGGGTGGCTTCTGCCATTGCGCGGGTGACCGCATCCTGCTGCTCGGCAGTCAGGCTGTTCCAGCGGTCGAGGTTCATAACAACATAGTAGGGAGTGAAGCTGTGGCGGGTCTGGATAGCGTACTTCTCGATTTCCTCGAACTTGTTGCCGACGATGATGCCGTAGGGGTTCTCCTGGCCGTCAACGGTGCCCTGCTGCAGAGCGGTGAAAACTTCGGAGAATGCCATCGGAGTGGGGTTGGCGCCCATTGCCTTCCATGCGGCGAGGTGGATCTCGTTGTCCATGGTGCGCAGCTTCAGACCCTTGAGGTCAGCAAGGCTGTTGACTTCCTTGTTGTTGGTGGTAACATTGCGGAAGCCGTTCTCCCACAGTGCAAGGCCCTTGAGACCGACAGACTCAACGCCTGCAAGGATTGCTTTGCCTGCGTCGGAAGCGAAGCCAACGTCAAATGCCTCGTCACGGCTGAGGAACAGGTACGGAGTATCGAAGATGTAGAAGTCATTGTAGGAGGATGCGACAGAGGAGGTGGAACCGATGGAGATGTCGCATTCACCGGTCTGGGTCATTTCCCATCTCTGCTCGTCGTTGCCGAGCTGGTTGTCGGGGAAGTCGACGCAGGTGATGGAGCCGCCGGAATACTCACCAACGAGCTCGATGAATCTGGTGGTTGCGTCCTTTGCGTTCTGGGAGGTAACGCCGCCGATGACCAGTTCAACTACTTCAGCGGGCTTCTCAGCATCGTTGGAAGATGCAGCGGGAGCCGTGCTTGCTGCGGGGGCTGCGCTGCTGCCGCATGCTGCCATGGTAGCAGCCAGTGCGATGATCAGCAGGGTTGCAAGAAGTCTTTTTTTCATACTCTTTTTCCTTTCTTATTTTGGTTTCCTTTTTTAATAAGCGGCAAAACCGCATTATTACAATAATAATAAATAATTGAATGCGCCGCACGACGTCGGCAGAGCTTAACAGCGGTCAGAACAGCTTGAACGGAAGGATGTGTCCGGCAAAATCCGCCGCTTCGGTGAGCAGCGATTCGATTTTCTGCCGCAGCTCCTCCGAATAACGAAAGATGGGAATGGAAACGCTCAGTGCCGCGCTCACCTTTCCGTCTATGCAGACAGGAACGGCAATGCACCGGAGATTTTTGTTGGACTCCTCCTGCTCGTACGCAAAGCCCTGCTTGCGTATTTCCAAAAGCTGACGGTACAGCTCGTTAAAATCCGTAATTGTGTTAGGCATCAGCGGCTTGAGCCCGTCCGGATAAACCTCGCGAAGCTGCTTCTGCGTGTAATCCCGGAGCAGAGCCTTTCCGATCGCCGTGCTGTATGCCGGAAGCCGTCTGCCGGTCATGGAATACATTCTGATCGTCTGGGGCGAGTTGACCTTGGCCAGATACAAAACATCCCCGCCGCTCAATACGCCGAAGTGACAGGTTTCTCCGCAGCCGTCGACAACCGTGTGCATAATATCCAGGATGCCGAAAAAGAAATCCGTCTCTTCAATCATACTGCCCAGCTCAAAAAGCCGGTAGCCGAGAGAATATGCCTGGGTTTTGTCGTTGTACGCGAGATATCGTTTGTCTCTCAGGGTGTGGACGATCGGCAGAAGGGTGCTGGCGGGAATCCCCAGCTCAGAGGACAGTTCAGATAAGGTGTACTGGTTGCTGCGCTGCGCAACCAGCTCAAGAACAGAAAGCGCACGCAGGGTCGGCTTATGTTCCGTACTGATACCATGACCTCCTTTGCATTTACGAATCCGCGCCAAACGCGAATTGGGCAGAAAATATTATCAAAATGATTATAGTCCTGTTTCTTCTGCACGTCAACTCAGAATATATCATCAAAAATATTACGTGAAATTGGCTAAAATAGATAAAAATAATTGTTAAAAAGAAAGCGCTTGACGGATGAAAAAGAAGCGTGTATATTGATTAATGAATACGTAAATACGTTACGCTATTCGCATATACGAAAAATATGACAAAACACTACATCGGGCAATAAGCTGCACAAATCAAAAAAAGAGGAGGAACACAATGACACCGTTAGAGTACGTAAAGCAGAGGAAAATCGTCGCGATCGTCCGCGGGCTGCCGAAGGAGTACATGGTGCGTCTGGGCCACGCCTTTGAAGAAGGCGGAATCGGCCTGATGGAGGTCACCTACAACCAGCTCGCTCCGGAAACCTGGAAGGATACCGCCAACGCCATCGAAGCGATCGAGAAGGAATTCGGCGACCGCCTTCTGGTCGGCGCCGGCACCGTAATCACTCCCGAGCAGGTATCCATGACCTACAACGCCGGCGGTCACTACCTGGTAACTCCCACAACGCAGCCGGACATCATCCGCATGGGCAAGGCTCTGGGGCTCGGCATGTATCCGGGCGCGATGACGCCCTCCGAAATTCTTGCCGCCTATGAGGCAGGCGCCGACGCGGTAAAGGTTTTCCCCGTTACCAGTCTCGGCGTGAGCTACATCAAGGCAGTGCGCGGCCCGCTCTCTCATATCCCGCTGATGGCTGTCGGCGTTAACGAGAAGAACGCGGCAGACTTCATGAAGGCCGGATGCGTCGGTCTCGGCGTCGGCGGCAACCTGGTAAACAAAGAGTGGATACAAAACGGCGAGTGGGACAAGATCACGGCACTTGCCAAAGAATTTATGAAAGCGGTGAATGAATAATGAAGGTTATTACTTTTGGTGAAATCATGATGCGTATCAACCCTGAAGGCTAC
>JAEDIZ010000147.1 GCA_016296635.1 Oscillospiraceae bacterium | reverse complement strand
ACAACGGCGGCATGGAGCATACCACCCTGCACCTGCTGTACTCCCGCTTCTGGCACAAGTTCCTCTATGACATCGGCGCTGTCCATACCAAGGAGCCCTATGCAAAGCGCACGAGCCACGGCATGATCCTCGGCCAGAATCCGCATTACGTAGGCAATGTGGAAAGCCAGGAGGAAAAGGACGCGCTGCTTGCCAAGTACGGCAATCAGGCCCTGCGCCCGGCAGTCAAGATGAGTAAATCCCTCGGCAATGTGGTCAACCCCGATGATGTTGTCAAGGCTTACGGCGCGGATACCATGCGTCTTTACATCATGTTTATCGGCGACTTTGAAAAGGTCGCGACCTGGTCCGACGAAGCAGTCAAGGGTTGCAAGCGTTTCCTCGACCGCTGCTGGAATCTGATGGACATGGCCACAGAGGATACCGAGATCTCCGAAAAGAATGCACCCATCGTGCACAAGACTATCAAGAAGGTCACGGACGATATCAACACGCTGAAGATGAACACTGCGCTGGCTGCCCTCATGGCGATGGTCAACGAGTTCTACTCCAACGGCCTCAGCAAGGGCGATCTGAAGGCGCTGATGTTGATGCTCTCTCCGTTTGCACCGCACATGGTGGAAGAAATGTGGGAACTGACCGGCTTTGCGGCAGCAAGCGGCAAGATGGCGATGCAGATGAGCTGGCCCGAATATGACGAGAGCAAGACCGTTGCTTCCTCTGTTGAGATGGCAGTTCAGGTTCTCGGCAAGCTGCGCGGCACCGTGGTAGTGCCTGTGGACAGTGAGCAGGATTTCGTTGTGGAGCAGGCTAAGCAGTTGGAAAAGGTTGCAAAGCAGATCGAAGGAAAGACCATTGTCAAGGTCATTCTGGTTAAAAACAAGCTGGTCAATCTGATCGTAAAGTAAAATTTGCACGAAATCCGGCAAAATTATCCACATGTGGATAAAAATCTGCTTGACAATTCAAAAAGAGTTTCTTATAATAGTCAAGCCGTATGAATCGGCCCTGAAAGCAGCATGGATCAAGCCGGCTGCATCGGAGGGAGGGAAAATCGATGTCTGAAGTTCGCGTCAAGGAAGGCGAATCTCTGGAAAATGCTCTGAAGCGTTTCAAGCGCAGCTGTGCAAAGGCTGGCGTTATCGCTGAAGTCAAGAAAAGAGAACATTATGTGAGCCCCAGCCTGAAGCGTAAGCAGAAGTCTGAAGCTGCTCGCAAGAACAGAAAGAAGTTCTATTGATTTTCCCATAATAGAACAGATGAAGAAGCCGCTGCATCGCAGCGGCTTCTTTTATATGCTCTAATAAATCTACATAATATATATTATGTTGTCTATTCCAATATTGGCTGCAAGCTTGATTTTCTGCTCGATCGTATCGTCCGTATCGAAAAGATGGATGAGGAGCTCTCCGGGCGAAGAGATTACGCAGTATTTACAAAGAAAATCCGGGGAATCATATACATATGCGCCTGCTTGCAGCGCAAGACTTTGCGCGGCAGTCAGCTTCTGTCCGGTGGCATCCGGACAGGGAAGGCAAAACAGATGACGCAGCGGTTCGATCAGAAACCAAAGCTGCGTGCCGTGTTTATCGTGCAGCATCTGCAGCTGATTTTTCAGATTCCCGGAGGGAATGCTGAAGGAAAAGAGAAATGCGCTGTCGGGAAGATCAAACATCAGTCCCGGGGCGATTCTGATCTCTGCGCACAGTTCTCCTGTTTTCAGATCCTGACCCATGACGGAAAAAACGCCTGTTTCCTGCTGCGCCTGCGTCGGAATCCGGTAAAGAATCATGGACATCGCCTTCTTCCTGTGGTATAGTGTCAGCATCACTTTATGAGGTGGAATGGTGTCATATGCCTGCTTTTTTACCGGATATGATGTTACCCGGACTGACTGCGCTGACGGAAGAAATGCTGCTTTCCCGTGGGATTGATTTCCTGATGCTGGATTTTGACAACACCATCGTTCCCTATACCACGGATGTGCCGGAAGAGGATATGGAGCGATGGCTGCGAATGATGCAGACATCGAAGGTGCGGCTTTGTATTGTTTCCAACACGAAGAAGCGGCGGGTACGGGATTTCTGCGAAAAATACGGCCTTAATTATGTGATGCATGCAAAAAAGCCCTTCCATCGCGGTATTGAGGAATGTCTGCAGCGGTTTTCTTTAAGTAAAGAACAGGCCGCGCTGGTGGGAGACCAGATCTTTACGGATGTGCTTGGGGCAAACACGGCAGGTCTGACCTCGATTCTGATTCCTGCGATCCATAATCACAATGTTCTGCTGAAGCTGCGGCATGTTGCCGAGCTGCCTTTTATTGCAGCGGGACGAATCCGACTGCGGTTTCTGGCGGGAAAATCGCAGAAAAAGAGCAGGCGGGAGCAAAAAAATTGATTATTTTGCGAAAGCGTCTTGAAAAACGACGCGCTTTGTTGTAAAATCTAACAAGCTATGATGAAATAGTTTTGAAACCTTAACATATTGGAGGAAATTATATGGCAACGATTACTGCCGGTGATTTCAGAAACGGCAAAACCTTTGAGATGGACGGCAAAATTTATCAGGTCGTCGAATTCCAGCATGTCAAACCCGGCAAGGGCGCAGCTTTTGTCCGCACCAAGATGAAGAACATCGTCACCGGCGGTGTGACCGAAACTTCTTTCAACCCCACTGCAAAGTTTGAAGAAGCTTTCATCGAGCGCAAGGACTATGAGTACAGCTACAACGACGGCGACCTGTACTACTTCATGGATCAGGAAACCTTCGATATGGTTCCGCTGAGCAAGGATACGCTGGATGATTCCTTCCGCTTCATCAAGGAAAACACCATGTGCAAGCTGCTGAGCTACAAGGGCAACGTTTTCGGCATTGAAACTCCGAACTTCGTTGAGCTTGAAGTCACCAAGGCTGACCCGGGCGTCAAGGGCGATACCGCTACCAACGTCACCAAGCCCGCTACCGTTGAAACCGGCGCTGAGATCAAGGTTCCTCTGTTCATCAACGAGGGCGACCGCATCCAGATCGACACCCGTACCGGCGAATATCTGGGTCGCGCAAAGGGCTAATTCATTCAGTTTCTGCCGGGGGATTTCTTCCGGCAGAAATATCTTTTCACCATAAAAACACTGCACCACTGCAGATTTTGAAAGGAGTATTGCTATGACACTTTCTGAAAAATCCGCTTATCTGAAGGGCCTGAGAGACGGTCTGAAGCTCGATACCGAAACCAGCGAAGGCAAGCTGATTTCCGCAATCATTGACATGCTCTCCGATGTGGCAGAGAATGTTTCTGATCTGGAAGATGTGGTTGACTGCATCTCTGATGAACTCGACTGCATCGAGGAAGATCTCGACGATCTGGATGAGTATCTGTCTGAAGAAGATGATGATTTCGAAGACGAGGACTATGAGGACGAGGATGACGAAGACGACGAATATGATTTCGGCGACGAAGTGATCTACGAAGTCAAGTGCCCCGCCTGCGGCGAGGTCATCAACATCGACGAGGAAATGCTCGACGAAGGTTCCACCATCTGCCCGTCCTGCGGCGAAGAGCTGGAGTTCGACATGGAAGATGAGAACGAGGTTCCCGAAGACTGAGTTGTGCTGATGCCATATTTCAATGCAGGAAAGCGTTGAAGAAATGACATGAGAAAAATGATAAATCCCGGCGAAAAAGGAATGTCCTTTTTTGCCGGGATTTTTATGTATGCGATTGTTCAGAATGTCAGTCTGAGTCCGACTCTGAGCTGTTCCAGCTTGTCGCCGAGAACCTCTTTCATGATTTCGTATGCTTCGTTTTTTGTGCAATGTCCGGTGCAGACAAAATCGATGCCAGTCTGTGCGATGTCCGAAGCGACCTGCCGCACTTCGCGTGCGGATTTGTTATACAGATGGAATCCGCCGATGATGCCGTATATGTGTTTTCCCGGAAAAGTCTGCTTCACATCATTGATGATATTGACAACGCCGCCGTGGGAGCAGCAGTTGATGATGACCAGACCCTTGTCTGTGTCTAAAACCAGACTCTGCTCATGGGAGAAATTGTCCGGCATCCAGCCTTTTTCGGTGCGCTGATACATCCGTTCCCGCCTGCCGATTTTCTCAAGACCTTCTGATTTGTGCGGAATCAGATACACACCGTCGCACAGAGAATAATCGCCGGAAACGATTTCAAACCGGTCAGCGTAGTCAATCATGATATTTTTGGGGATTCCGATGTATCTCCGAAAGAAAAGAAACTTATAATAGCAGTTGTCGCTGGTTGTTTCTCTGACATAGAATTTGGCTTTCCGGTTTTCCCGGAAAAACAGCGGCATACCGTTGGCATGATCGTAGTGCGCATGGCTTAAGGTCGCGTAGTCAACATCCGCAATGGAAAAGCCCAGCTTTTTCATGTTTTCTGCAAATAAGCCGGTTAAACCAACATCTGCGAGAATTTTTGTTTCGCCGTACTCCACCAGAATGGAAAGTCCCCATTCGCCCGGCAGCGTGTC
>JAEDIZ010000027.1 GCA_016296635.1 Oscillospiraceae bacterium | reverse complement strand
ACGCCTACCATGGGCGGCATCATCTTCATTTTTGCTGCGCTTCTTTGTGCGCTTGCGTGTGCATTCCGGCGTATGATGGACGGCGAGTTGACCCATGTGTATGTATTGGGATTCTCGCTGGTTTACGCGCTCATCGGGTTTGCAGATGACTTCGTAAAGGTGAAGCTCAAAAGAAATCTCGGCCTGACCGCGATTCAGAAGTTTGCGCTGCAGCTGGCAGCGGCGGCAGCCTATTTGGCACTGCTGCGCTATAACGGAGATTTGAGCTGCGAACTGTATATCCCGTTTTGGAATGTGACGGTTCAGATCAACTGGATCGTGTACATGATTTTTGCGGCGTTTGTCATCGTCGGGTGCGTCAATTCAGTTAATCTGACGGACGGCATCGATGGCTTGGCTGCTGGTGTTACACTGCCGGTCATGGTATTTTTCTGCGCAACCGCGCTGCTTTGGGGCAAGACCACGCTGGCGCTTCTGCCTGCGGCATTGGTGGGCGCGCTCGCGGGTTTCCTTGTGTACAATTTCCACCCTGCTAAGGTGTTTATGGGTGATACCGGTTCGCTTTTCCTCGGCGCGATGGTCTGCGGCATGGCGTTTGCGCTGGATATGCCGCTGGTGCTGATCCTTGTGGGCATCATTTATATTATTGAAACGGTTTCCGTCATTATGCAGGTGCTTTATTTCAAGCTGACCCACGGAAAGCGTATCTTCAAGATGACGCCGATCCATCACCATTTTGAGATGTGCGGCTGGAGCGAAATCAAAATTTTCGTTGTTGCCGTGTCGATTACCATTTTGATGTGCGTACTGGCTTATGTCGGCGTTGCAGGCAGAGTATGACTTGGAAGAGAGGTCTATCCCATGGCATCATCCGCAAAAGTTACCGTCATAGAAGGAGGCGCTGAGAGGCTTCCGGAGCAGAAAGAATCGAAGCCGAATGTGATTCTCGATGAACGCGGCTTACTTGATCTGCCGTTTTTGGTTCTTACGGTGCTGTTGGTCATCATCGGCGTTATCATGATGTTTTCTGCCAGTTATGCTAGAGCCTATCAGCAGACCGGAAACTCTACCTACTATTTTGCAAGACAAGCGATTTTTGCTGTGGCAGGCATCGGCGTTATGCTGTTTATCAGCAGAATCAATTACCAGCTTTGGCGAAGTGTGTCTTTCATGATTCTCGCCGCATCGTTGTTTTTCCTGCTGCTCGTTCCGTTTGTCGGATCTGTAGTCAACGGTGCAAAGCGATGGATCGAAGTGGCGGGCATTCGATTTCAGCCTTCCGAACTGGCGAAGATCGCGGTGGTCATGACATTTGCGGCCATGATATCAACGTATCGTGAGAAGATGCAGACCCTTCGATATGGCGTAGTGCCGTTTGCACTGATTCTGGTTGTTGTCTGCGGACTGATTGCCATTGAACGCCATTTTTCCTGCATCATTATCATCCTTGTACTTGGCGCATCCATGATGTTCCTCGGCGGCGCAAAGCTCAAATGGTTTATCTTCGGTCTTGTCGGCGCAGGCATTTTTGCGATTATTTATCTGAAAACCATGGGCTATGCCAGCGCCCGTATCACAGCGTGGCGGGATCCGTTCTCCGATCCGACGGATGGCGGATATCAGATTCTGCAGTCGCTCTATGCCATCGGTTCCGGCGGTCTCATGGGCCTTGGACTCGGAAAGAGCCGTCAGAAGTATCTGTATCTGCCGGAAGAGCATAATGACTATATTTTCCCAATCATCTGCGAAGAACTTGGATTTGTCGGCGCGGTGGTCGTGATTCTGCTGTTTGCGCTGCTGATCATCCGCGGTTACTGGATCGCCATGCATGCAAGAGATCGTTTCGGCGCTCTGATGGCGGCCGGATTCTCAACGCACCTTGCATTGCAGACATTTTTGAATATCGGTGTCGTGACCAACTTCCTGCCGGCAACCGGCATCTCGCTGCCGTTTTTCTCCTACGGCGGCACGGCGCTGCTGATGCAGCTTTTTGAAATAGGCATTATTCTTGCCATTTCCAGACAAAACGATAACAAACTGCTTTGATTTTGAGTTTCGCATCCTGCGGATAGAGGAGGCCTGTCATGCGAATTATTTTTACCTGCGGCGGTACCGGCGGACATATCTATCCTGCCGTTGCGGTTGCCCGCGTCCTGCTGGAAAAAAAGCCTGATACGCAGATCCTTTTTATCGGTGCAGAAGACGGCATGGAAAACAAAATCGTGCCGCATGAAGGCTTTCAGCTGGAAACGCTGAAGATTTCCAATTATCAGAGAAGCCTCTCTCCGAAAGCGATTGCGCATAATATTGCGACGCTTTTTAATATGTCCGGCTCTCTTCGGAAGGCAAAAAAAATCATCCGGCAGTTTCAGCCGGATGTGATCGTGGGAACCGGCGGCTATGCCAGCTTCCCAGCGCTGAAAATGGGTGCAAAACTTGGCATTCCGACAGCGGTGCATGAATCCAATGCTGTTCCCGGTCTGACCACAAGAATGGTCGAAAAAGATGTGGATCGGATCATGGTTTCTTTTGAAGCCAGCCGGGAGAAGTATACGAATCCGGAAAAGGTCGTGGTGACCGGTACTCCGGTTCGCGAGGCTTTTATTTACACAAAGCGCGATGAGGCACGAAAAAGTCTTGGGCTTGATGAGCGTCCCTTTGTGGTTTCCTGCTGGGGCAGTCTCGGCGCAAGAGAAATGAACAAGAAAATCACGCAGTTTATGAAGCGTGAGTGTGAGGATGCTGAACCCTTCCGTCATCTTCATGCGACCGGTTCCTTCGGTTGGCGCTGGATGCCGGACTATGTGAAGGAACACGGCGTAGAGCTGGAGAAGCATCCGGCGGTGGATATGCGTGAATACATCTACGATATGCCGACTGTTCTTGCCGCGGCGGATCTGATTATCTGCCGTGCAGGCGCGGCAACCATCAGCGAGGTCTGCGCCTCGGGTACGCCCTGCATTATGGTTCCGAGTCCGAATGTAACCGACAATCATCAAGAGAAGAATGCAAGAGTTCTCGAGAAGGCAGGAGCGGCGGTCGTGATCCGCGAGGCAGAGTGCGACGGCGATGCTCTCTATGAAACGGCGGAGTCCGTTCTGAAAGATCCGGAGCGCTGCGCGCGGATGCGCAGGGCAGCTTCCAATCTGGCTGTGATTGATGCAGCTGAACGGATTTGCACGGTCATTCGCGAGCTGACACGGTAAGCATCCTTTCTGCATAGTATGAGCAGAATCTGTCAGCTATGCGGAGGAATGTGCATGCAGGCCTATGAGATCGCCGGGCCGACCCGGCTGTTTGGCGAAGTCACAATTCACGGCGCAAAAAACAGCGCCTTGCCGATTTTGGCCGCGACGGTTCTCTGCCGCGGCCGTTGTTTCCTTCGGAATATTCCAGAGATTGAAGATGTTCATACTGCCTGCCTTATCCTGCAGTATTTGAATGCGGAGGTCAGACGGCAGGGGAATGCACTCTATATTGACACTACATATCTGAAAAACCGTCCGATCGACGGCACGCTTGCAGGAAAAATGCGGGCATCGATCTTGTTTTTGGGCGCCCTGATGGGAAGATTCGGAGAGGCGTCAATCGCGCTTCCGGGCGGCTGCCCGCTGGGGAAGCGTCCCGTGGATCTGCATCTGTGCGCGCTGGAACGGCTTGGCGCGCAGATTGAGGTGCAGGAAGATCGGCTTGTTTTGACTTGCCCGTTTTTCTGTGCGGCTGAAATCCGGCTGCCGATTCCGAGCGTGGGCGCAACGGAGAATATCCTGCTTGCTGCCGGCTGCGTGGAGCATGAGACGGTGATTGTGGGTGCGGCGCGTGAGCCGGAGATTTGCGACTTGGCAGAATTCCTGCAGAAAACCGGAGCTGTGATCCGGGGAGTCGGAACGGACCGGATCAGCATCATCGGCTGCCGGCGGCCTGCCGGAACGATACATACGGTAATTCCGGACAGAATTGAAACAGCGACATATCTCTGCGCGGCTGCCGGCTGCGGAGGAGAGCTGACCCTGTATCAGACGGATGCAAAACTGATTACTCCGGTGATAGACAGCCTTGAACATGCGGGCTGCAGAATAGAATCAGAGGCAGAATACATAAAAATCTGCGCATCCGGAGGACTTTCCATGCCGCCGGATGTCGTGACAATGCCGTATCCCGGTTTCCCGACAGATGCACAGCCGGTTTTGATGGCAGCGCTTCTGCGCGCCGAGGGTGCGTGCCGGTTTCGCGAAACGATTTTTGAGCATCGGTTCTGTCACGCCGAGCAGATGAAGCGGCTCGGAGGAAACCTAACACAGAATGCAGATGAGGTGCTTCTGCGCGGTACTGATAAACTGATTGGAAATTCTGTGAATGCACAGGATCTTCGCGGCGGAGCGGCTTTGGTGATTGCGTGTCTGCAGGCGGAGGGAAAAAGTCTGCTGACAGGTGTAAAACATGTGGATCGTGGATATGATAATCTGGAAAAGAACCTGTCAGCTCTTGGCGCGATAATAAAAAAGGTGGAAATTTCTCCTTGAATTGTATATAATATTTCAGTAAAATGACGGATGTATGCTCCGAAAAAGGGGAATCCAAATGAAGGTTCAACAGCAAAAAGGCAGATCCGGCGAACACTCGGATTATAATACCGGCAGAACTGCCGGAAAACTGATCATTATGGCGGCCGTTGTGGCAGCAGTCATTTTCGGCGTCGCAATATTTTTCAAGATCAGCATCATTGAGGTGCAGGGTAATTCCATCTATTCAACAGAGCGAATCCTGGAGGCCTCCGGCCTTGAGGTCGGCGATAATCTTCTGACGGTCAATAAAGCAACAACAGCCGGCAGCATCAAGGCCGCGCTGCCTTATGTTGAGAGCGTCAGCATCGCAAGAAGTCTGCCCGATACTGTGGTGATCCAGGTTCGGGAAAGCGAGGCCTGCTTTGCGGTTCCCACCGGAATCAACACGGTATGGCTGATCAATGCTAGCGGCAAGGCGCTGGAGCGGATCGACAACTCCGAGACGGAATCTTACGCGCAGATCCTCGGCGTGACGATCGACAGTCCCACGATGGGTGAGCAGGTCACATCGCAGTCGCAGGATCAACTGGATGCGGCGCTGATGGTGCTGAAGGAGCTGGACGGCACCGGTATTCTTGAAAATGTCGCCAGCGTGAATGTGGAAAAGGAATATGATATTGTGCTTTGGTATGCAGACCGGTATGAAGTCAAGCTCGGCGGTACCGAGAATATGCCGTATAAAATCCAGTATCTTGTTTCCATTCTGGATCAGCTCAGCGAATTCCAGGCCGGTGTGATAGATCTGACGGAAGCCAGCACCGGAAAGGCTCGCTTCCAGCCCCGGGCATGATGGAAACTTCCGGAGAAAAATGACGAATTTTCCATAAATTCTATTGACCGCGCACGCGTTTCGTTATAAAATAACAGAAATAAAATCTTGAAGTATGCGTTTTTCAGAACGATAGCTGTGATACATAGGAGGAAGTCAAATGGCAGATTATGCAGACAATGTACAGGAAAAAGTAGTTTCCATTAAAGTCATTGGTGTCGGCGGCGCCGGCAACAATGTCATCAACAGAATGATTGCGTCCGGCGTGCAGGGCGTTGATTTTGTAGCCATCAACACGGACCGTCAGGATCTGAACAAGTCCAAGTGCCAGAATAAGATTCAGATCGGCGAAAAGCTGACCGGCGGCATGGGCGCAGGATCCAAGCCCGAAATCGGTCAGAAGTCTGCCGAAGAATCCAAAAATGCCATTGCGCAGGTTTTGGAAGGCACCGACATGGTGTTCATCACCGCAGGTATGGGCGGCGGTACCGGTACCGGTGCAGCTCCGATCATTGCACAGCTTGCTCATGATAAGGGCATTCTGACAGTCGGTGTTGTTACCAAGCCTTTCAAGTTTGAAGGCGCAAACCGTATGCGTCAGGCGGAGATGGGCATTGCCAATCTGTCCGATAAGGTCGACTCTCTGATCATCATCCCGAATGACCGCCTGAAGTATGTTACTGATCAGAAGATTACCTTTGCCAACGCATTCGGTATCGCAGATGATGTTCTGAAGCAGGCGGTCAGCTCCATTTCCGAGCTTGTCGGTTACTCTGAGCACGTGATCATCAATCTGGACTTCGCCGATGTGTCCTCCATCATGAAGGATGCCGGTCATGCTCATATGGGCGTCGGCACGGCAACTGGCCGCGACAAGGCAGAGCAGGCAGCCATGACTGCTGTTTCCAGCCCGTTGCTCGAGACCTCCATCAACGGTGCTACCGGTGTTCTGATCAACATTACGGGCTCCTCTGAAATCGGTCTTGATGATGTGGAAACGGCTGCCAATATCGTTATGGAAGCTGCAAATCCTGAGGCCAATATCATCTTCGGTGCTGCCTTTGATGACTCCTTTGATGATGAAATGCGCGTGACTGTTATCGCAACCGGCTTTGACGATAAGCGTCAGCAGCCTGTCAACAAGATCGGTGCATATTCCGCTGCAAGCGAAAAGGCCAAGGTTTCGGCTGAGGAAGATATCAGTGATATCGACGAGATCTTTAAGATTTTTAACAGAGATTAAGCTTGAGAACCGGTGCTTCGGCACCGGTTCTTTTTATTGTGACTTCAATCATAAGCATTACTAATAGTGATAATAAAAATTGTTTAGACCTATTTACTTTCTTTTGTAAAAATGATACTATGTTAATACACCATAGAAATAAAGAAAGGGAGATACTTGATTTGAATAACCGAAATAAGCGCTCCGATCCGGATAGTGAGCTTTATCGTGCAATTCTGAAGCTGGAAAGCCTGGAAGAGTGTTACAATTTTTTTGCTGACTTGTGCACCGTATCCGAAATGAAGGCCATGGAACAGCGCTTTGAAGTTGCGAAGCTTCTGAATGACGGGCTGATTTATAATGATATTCTGGAAAAGACCGGCGCATCCAGCGCGACGATCAGCCGTGTCAATCGCAGCCTGAATTACGGTACAGATGCTTACCGTACGATTTTTGAAAAAATGGATCAGGAGAAAAAAGCTTGAACGCATATGAATCACTTGCGGGCTGCTATGATTCGCTGACCTATGATATACCCTACGATGGTATTCTTGCGTTTTGGGAGACGGTTCTGCGCCGGTTTCATGCACAGCCGAAAACTGTGCTGGATCTGGCCTGTGGCACCGGCTCCCTCTCTGTGCTTTTGGCGCAAAGGGGATATCAGGTCATCGGCTCCGATCTTTCTGCGGAAATGCTGACGGTTGCCTACGAAAAGGCGATGGAGCTGGAGGAAAACCGCCCGTTCTTTATCTGTCAGCCCATGCAGAAGCTGCGGCTGGCAGAGCCGGTGGATGCTGTGATCTGCTGCCTGGACAGCCTGAACTATGTCACAAAGCCTGCGGATTGCCGCGAAACCATGCGCCGTGTATACAATGCGCTTACACCGGGCGGTGTTTTCTTTTTCGATATCAATACACCCTGCAAGCTGAAAGGACTCGACAATCAGGTCTTTTTAGATGAGGATGAGGATGTATATTGTGTCTGGCGGACTGAATATGACCGCAAACGAAGGCTGTGCCACTATGGCATGGACATTTTCCTTCGCAACGAGGATGGCTGGCAGCGAAGTCAGGAGGAGCATTTGGAATATGCCTATGAACCGGAAGAATTGCAGCAATGGCTGCGTGAGGCCGGGTTCGGCGATGTCCGGATGTTTGCAGACCGGAAATTGAGACTGCCAAAGCAGGATGAACAGAGAATATATTTTGCAGCAAAGAAGGAATCAGATTGAAAGACGAAATTGTACGCGCAATGAGCCGTGACGGCTTTGTAAAGGCTGTCGCGGTCTCCTCAACGCAGATTGTAGAACGCGCGCGTCAGATCCATAAAACACTTCCTACGGCAACAGCGGCTTTGGGGCGCCTTTTGAGTGCCGCATCTATGATGGGCAATATGCAGAAGGTTGAAAACGGCTCGATCACGCTGAAGGTGCAGGGCGGTGGCCCGCTGGGAACGCTGCTTGCGGTTTCTGACAGTACGGGCAATGTGCGCGGCTGGATCGAGAATCCGCAGATCAGCCTGCTTGAAAAATACCGTGGAAAGCTGGATGTCGGTGCGGCAGTCGGTATGGACGGTATGCTGACGGTCATTCGCGATCTTCGCATGAAGGAGCCGTATGTCGGCAGCGTCGAGCTTGCCTCCGGTGAGATTGCAGAGGATATTACGACCTATTTTGCTCAGTCCGAGCAGATCCCGACTGCCTGCGCATTGGGCGTGCTTGTCGGCGTGGATCAGAGCGTTCAAGCTTCCGGCGGTTATATCGTGCAGCTGCTGCCCGGTGCACCGGATGATGTTATTGATAAAATTGAAGCCGGAATTGAAAAAGCAGGCGCTGTGACGAAAATGCTCAGCGCGGATATGGATGCCGAAACAGTCCTGAAAACGGTTCTCTCGGAGTTTGATTTGGAGATTCTGGAGCATACTCCGGTGGAGTATCGGTGCTATTGTTCCAGAGAGCGTGTGTCACAGATGCTGGTCAGTCTGGGGCGCGAGGAGCTGGCGGATATTGTGCAAAAGGGTGAAGACCTGCACATTGACTGCCAGTTCTGCGATGTGGTCTATGACTATACTCCGCAGCAGGTGCAAAGTATTCTTGATTCATTGGATGAGCCGGACGAGGCATAAAGAGTTTTCTTTGCGGCAAACTTGACAAAGCCCATGCGCATGGATATAATAGCCATGCGCATGGGAAAATATTTGGGCCTGTAGCTCAGCTGGGAGAGCGTTCGGTTCGCATCCGAGAGGTCGAGAGTTCGAGTCTCTTCAGGTCCACCAAATATAAATAAGAACCCGGTCCAGAAGGATCGGGTTCGATTTTTTACTATGTGAATTGTTCATGCGAACTGAATATACTGGAAAAATCTTTGGTTCGGACAGAGCGAAAGAATACTCTTCCGACCATAAAAAGAATTGTACTTTTCGTTTGCATGTATTACAATAATAAATGAAATTGATGCAGCAGAAGGGGATAGACTTCCGTGGGGTATTATAAGCTGACAAACGAAACGATCTATATGCTTTCCGAAAAGATTTTGGAAATGTACGAAAGCGCGCCGAGTGTTCCAAGAAAGAAACGCTGCGTGCAAAGCTCCTGCTGGAAGAAGCTTTGATCAAATATCAGATGCATCTCGGAACCGAAGTCGATGTTTATTTCCGCAGTTATAAGATTTTCGGTCAGTTCCGTTTTTCGGTTCGCCTTCGTGCGCCTGCGTTTGATCCGTTTTCTTTGGATGAAAACCCGATGGCGTTCATGATCCAGACCATCATGTCGGGCTTCGAGAACACGATGCCGACATGGAAATACAAAAACCTTGAAAACGAAATCGTTTTCACTGCCCATAAAAAGGCAGCGGTCGGTAACATATCCAAGATTTTCCTCTCGATTTTTACTTCTTTGGTACTTGGCGTCATTGCACGGTTCAGTTTTTCACTGGAAAATCTGTCGTCCTTTTTTCATCCGAGCGCCACATCCAGAATCATCATGATCAGAAACCCGACCACAAAGCCGCAGGTGCCGCTGTTGCTGTGTGCCTGCGGAACAAGCTCTTCAATGACTACATATACCATTGCACCGGCAGCAAAGCTGAGAATCCACGGCATGAGCCTTGTAATTCCTGCAGCAGCCAGAACGACCAGAACACCGAACACGGGTTCCACGATCCCGGAAAGCATCCCACCGAGAAAACTTCTGAACCTGCTCTGACCTTCCTGCCGAAGAGGAAGAGAAATGGCGGCTCCTTCCGGGAAATTCTGAATGCCGATGCCGAGTGCCAGTGCACAGGCGGCTGCAATGGATTCGGCGTTGGAGGCAAGGGAAAAAGCCAACCCTACGGCCATTCCTTCCGGAATGTTATGTAGGGTGATTGCTGCCATCAGGACGGCTGTTTGCTGCCAGTCAGGTGAAAGTGCGCGGCTTTTACGAAGACGCGGTAAAATGGCGTCAAGCGCTGCAAGAAAGATGACGCCGAGCAGAAAACCGCCGGCAGGTGCGACCCAGCGCGGCAGCTGGAGTAACTGACTCGACTGATCGATGGCAGGTAAAAGCAGACTCCAGACAGATGCGGCAGTCATGACCCCAGCGGCGAAACCGATGATTGCTTTTTGAAAACGAGGTTCGATCTCCTCTGAAAAGAAAAACACAGTTGCTGCACCGAGGGTGGTCATCAGAAAAGTAAATCCGGTACCTGCAGCGGCCATGTATAGAGCGTATAGCATAGTATCAGCGCCTTTACCTTGATTCAGGCATCCATGCGCCTGTATTTCAGTATAGGCGGAAAAAGAAAAAAATGTGACGATTCAATCTTCGTCCAAAGGTTTGCCGCAATGCTGACAGAACTTACCGTCGTTTCTGCCAAGATACTGTCCGCAATGCGGGCAGCGGTGGAACATGATCTGAAAGATGACCAGTCCAAAGCAGAGAAGTACCATAATCAGAATGCTAACCTTGGATTCTGAAGCAGCACCAAACAATCCGATCAAAATGGCTGCAACAAAACCAATCAGAAAAACCTGCCTAACGGTTTTCGGTTTCATCGATATCGCTCATTTCCGGTTCTATCAGTATAGACGAAGTAACAGGGAAATGGTTCCAAAAAAGAACGGCATGGAAATCCATGCCGTTCTTTTGATATCAAAGCAAGTAAAATTACTTGATTTCGACTTCTGCGCCAGCTTCCTTGAGGTCAGCAGCGATCTTTTCAGCTTCGTCCTTGGAGACAGCTTCCTTCAGAGTCTTGGGAGCGCCGTCAACGAGTTCCTTAGCTTCCTTCAGGCCCAGGCCGGTCAGAGCACGGACAACCTTGATGACACCGATCTTGTTAGCGCCGGCAGACTTCAGCACAACGTCGAACTCGGTCTTTTCTTCTTCAGCAGCAGCAGCGCCAGCAGCGGGAGCAGCAACAGCAGCAGCAGCGGCGGAAACGCCAAATTCCTCTTCCAGAGCGTGAACCAGCTCAGCCAGCTCAAGAACGGTCAGAGTCTTAACTTCTTCGATCATAGCAGTAATCTTTTCGGATGCCATAATAGTAACCTCCAATTATAATGTTTTTTAGTTTAAGATTTGAATTAAGCCTCTGCAGCTTCTTCTGCAGGAGCGCCGCCCTTCTGTTCCAGGATCTGGTTCAGAACCACAGCCAGGGAAGAGATAGGAGCGAGGAAAGTGCCGAGAACCTGAGCGACGAGAGCGTTCTTGGAAGGCAGTTCGCCGAAGGACATCAGTTCGTCAACAGACAGAACCTTACCTTCAACCATGCCGCCCTTGATCTTAATGACGTTCTTGTTCTTCTTGGAAAATTCGCAGATTACGCGAGCCGGTGCGATGGGATCGTCAGTGGTGGATGCCATGGACGTTGTGCCATTGAGCAGCTCATCAAACTGGTTGTAACCAGCCTTGTTTGCAGCAAAGCGGGTGAGCGTGTTCTTAACAACAGCGTATTCGACATTCGCAGCACGGAACTGATTACGCAGCTCGGTATCCTGAGCGACGGTGATACCCTTGTAATCGACAAACACAGCAGAAGTAGCGTTCTGGATCTTGTCAGTCAGAGCATCAACGATAACCTTTTTGCTTTCCAGTATCTTTGCGTTGGGCATGAATGTCACCTCCGAAATAAAAAATGTCCTCACGCCAAAAGACGTGAGGACACACAAAAACCAAATCGTTTTGCGAAACCTCGGCAGGAAGGGAATGAACCCTTTAAGGCATATAGCCTCCTGCTGTCTTTGGCAGCTAGATTATTATAGCAGAATGACTGAATTTGTCAAGTGCTATTTGTTGATTTCTGAAGAATTCAGAAATTACATCTTGGCGGTTGCAACCTTGACGCCGGGACCCATGGTGGAAGCGAGCGTGCAGCTCTTGATATACTGGCCCTTGGCAGCGGCGGGCTTTGCCTTGATGACAGCATCCATGAGAGCATTGAAGTTCTCAACGAGCTTCTCGGAACCGAAGGAAGCCTTGCCGATGGGGCAGTGGATGATGTTGGTCTTGTCGAGACGGTACTCGATCTTACCGGCTTTGATTTCCTTGACTGCAGCGGTGACGTTCGGGGTCACGGTGCCAGCCTTGGGGGAGGGCATGAGGCCCTTCGGGCCGAGGACTTTACCGAGACGTCCGACAACACCCATCATGTCGGGAGTTGCAACGACGACATCGAAGTCAAACCAGTTTTCCTTCTGGATCTTCTCAACGAGTTCCATGCCGCCTGCGTAATCAGCGCCGGCTTCTTTAGCTTCGTCGAGCTTAGCGTCCTTCGCGAAAACAAGAACTTTACGGGTCTTGCCGGTGCCGTTCGGGAGAACGATAGCGCCGCGGACCTGCTGGTCAGCGTGACGGGAGTCAACGCCGAGCTTGATATGGATTTCAACAGTCTCATCAAACTTTGCAGTGGCGGACTTGACAACCAGATCCATGGCGTCAGCCACTTCATACTGCACGCTGCGGTCGATCAGCTTGGAGCTGTCTTTATACTTTTTACCTCTAAACAATGTTTTTTCCTCCTTAGTGGTGATTCGGAATAATCCTCCCACGTATTTGTGAGGATCGGCCTGGAGCCGAATTCCTCGGTCAAGCTTTCAAGCAGTGAATGCTTTTACAATCAGTCAACAACAACGATACCCATGCTGCGGCAGGTGCCTGCAACCTGGCTCATTGCGGCTTCAATGGTGTTGGCGGTCAGGTCGGGCATCTTCTTTTCAGCGATTTCCTTAACCTGTGCCTTGGTGATGGTAGCGACCTTGTCCTTGTTAGGAACACCGGAACCCTTTTCGATGCCCAGAGCCTTCAGAATGAGGGTCGGGGTAGGGGGAGTCTTGGTGACGAAGGAGAAGCTGCGGTCAGCATAGACCGTGATGATGACCGGGATCTTGAAACCGGCCTGATCCTTGGTGCGCTCGTTGAATTCCTTGATGAACTGGGAAATGTTGACGCCGTGCTGGCCGAGAGCCGGGCCGACAGGGGGAGAAGCAGTAGCTTTTGCAGCCGGAATCTGCAGCTTGATATAACCTGTTACTTTCTGTGCCATGATGAGCACCTCCTGAATAAATGTGGTGATACGCAAAGCGTATTTCTGGCGGGGCAGAACCCCTCCCACGTTGACCAACCTTTGGTCAAACCTTCTTACTCGTCCGCGAGCTCAACCTGATCGAGCTCCAATTCCACGGGCGTTTCGCGTCCGAACATGGATACGATGACGCGAACCTTGTTCTTTTCAATGTCTACCATTTCAACAACCCCGACGAAGTTTGTCAGCGGGCCGTCATTGATCTTGACATTGTCGCCTTCTGCATAACCGACAACGATCTCATGCTTTTCAACACCGAGCTGAAGCACTTCCTCTTCAGTCAGAGGAGTGGGCTTTGTGCCGGAGCCGACGAAGCCGGTGACACCGCGGACATTCTTGATGATGTACCATGCTTCATCAGACATGATCATCTTGACAAGAACATAACCGGGATAGACCTTGCGGTCATATGTCTTGGGGCCGTTGTCCGTGATCTCGGTGACAGTTTCCATGGGGATGGAAACGACATGGATCAGATCCTGCAGGTGACGGGTTTCAATGGTCTTTTCAATGGTAGCTTTGACGGTGTTTTCGTAGCCGGAATAGGTATGGACAACATACCATTTTGCTGCTTCCGCCATGATTTAACCGCCTTTGACGAGGGTAATGATACCGGTAACGAGCTTCGTGCCGGCGAAATCGAATACCCAAATGCAAATGCCGACGATCAGCACGCACACCAGGACGATGATGGTGTTGTTGATGATCTGGCTCTTTGTCGGCCAAACAACCTTCTTCAGCTCGCTCTTCATTTCACGGAACCAGCGGCTGACTCGTTTGGCGGCGCGGACAAAGAAGTTTTCCTTTTTCGCTTCTGCCATGGTGTTCACCCTTTCTGCAATGTATGGAGCACTGCGTTACTTCGTCTCAGAATGGACAGTCGTTTTCTTGCAGAATCTGCAATACTTCTTCATCTCAAGACGATCGGGGTCATTCTTCTTGTTTTTCATGGTGTTGTAGTTTCTCTGCTTGCATTCGTTGCATCTGAGCGTGATCTTTACTCGCATTTATCGGCACCTCCTTAAATCTTGCCTCCCTGCATAACTGTGGCTATGAAAAATTATAGATGATGCCGAAACTACAATGGCATCCCACAGCAGAAAATGGGCGCAAAAAAATAGACCCTTTTTCACAGGTAGGGACATTCTACCACAAAAAAGGCCTGAGGTCAATAAATATTTTACAAAAAATGCGTATTTTATTTGGGGGATTTGCTATCTGTGATTATAAATGCTATACTGTAAAAAAACAAGAATCAACTGAGGTTATTTCTATGAAAATTATGGCGATCGATTACGGCGATGCGCGAACCGGCATCGCGATTTCGGACATCATGGGCTCCATCGTTGGCAGTTCTACGGTGATCCACAGCTGGAACACAGAAAAAACGGCGGATGAGATCTGCCGGCTGACGCATGAAAACGGCGTTCAGCGGCTGGTGATGGGCTTTCCGCGCAACATGGACGGCACCGAAGGCCCGCGGGCGGAGCTTTATCGGGAGTTTGCAGCCCTTGTGGAAAACAAATCTGGCATGAAGGTGCGCCTTTGGGACGAGAGAAGATCCACAATCGAAGCGCATCAGATTCTTTCCGATAACAACTATCACGGGAAAAAGAGAAAAAATACCGTGGACGCGGTGGCGGCATCGCTGATTTTGGAAGGGTATCTTTCCTATCTGCGTCTGCATGGGGAGGATTCCGATGTTTGAGGGCTTCAGCGATAAGACTGTCGATTTTTTCTGGCAGATTCGTTTTAATAATTCAAGAGAGTGGTTTCAGCCGCGGAAGGATGAGTTCAACGCGGTCATTATGCAGCCGACCAAGGAGTTGGCAAACGAACTCTATGGCTGGTTTCAGGAGAACTATCCGAATCTGCATCTGAATCTGCACATTTCCCGCATCTATCGCGATGCGAGGCGTCTGTTTGGCAGAGGGCCGTTAAAGGATCATATATGGTTTTCCTTCCAAAATGAGATCGACAAACGTGCGGAAGCGCCCTGCTTCTGGTTTGAACTGGGATGCGACGGCTACGGATACGGCATGGGCTTTTATAACGCCGGGGCAGAAATGGCATCCCGGTACCGCCGCCATATTGATCTTGATCCCGGAAAACTGGAAAAGCTGGCTGCAGATGTAGATGGGCAGGATACATTTAAGCTGGAAGGGCCGGAATATGCCAAAGCCAAGGGCCATAAAGGCGATGCTCTCGAGCATTGGTATAACAAGCGCTATTTTTCGCTGAGCTGTAACCGGAATTATGATGCGCTGTCCTATTCTCCGGAACTGGTTGATGCGCTGAAAGACGGATTCCGATTCCTGATGCCGTATTATGAATTTGTGGATAAGGTCTACCGGGCTGCGGATTAATAGGATTTTTTCTTTCGTCCTTTGATTAGAACTTCCTCCAGACCGACAAGGATCAGAAAACCGCCGAAGAGCTTGCGCAGCAGCTGCAGATCGATTTTCTGCGCCAAAATCGCACCGCCTGCCGCGCCGAGGCAGCCGATGAGCGCTGCCGGGATGACGGCTTTCCAGCAGACGCAATGGTTTTTCGTATGAAAGATCAGCGCGCAGGCTGCGGTCGGCAGGAAGTAGAGCAGATTGATGCCCTGCGCCATGCGCTGCTCCATGGAAAGCACGGCAGTCATCCAGACCATGAGAAGAGAGCCTCCGCCGATGCCGAAGCCGGAGAGAATGCCGCAAATAATACCTGCGGCGATGGCAATCACAAAATTCAGCATAGGATCAGACGCCCACCTCCGAACAGAATCAGAATTCCCAGCGCGATGTGCAGAAACCTTGCACTGACCTTTTTGAACAGAATGCCGCCCAGAACGCCGCCCGCAGCGCCGCCGATGAGATAGGGGACGGATTCGTGAAGAGGAAGACTTCCGTTCAGTACGTAGACGACGAGCGAGACGATGCAGAAGGGGAGAATGACGGAAATGGCCGAAGAGAAGGCCTGTTTATCCTCAAGCCCGACAAGGTAAATCAGAAGCGGCACCAGTACCATTCCGCCGCCTGCACCGAAAAAGCCGTTGATGAATCCGGCAGCTGCGCCGGCAATGAGGCAGCGCCAGATCTGAATCTTCTTTGATGTTTCCATAAAAGAATCCCTCCGCAGCCTAGTTTTGGCGTCGGAGGGCTTTTTTATTCTTTTTCAGCGAATGTCACAGATGGTGCGAATGATGTGACCGGCGATCATGAGTCCTGCGCAGGAAGGCGTCCAGGAAACGGAACCGGGAATCCCTTTCTTACTGCTGTCTTCCGGCTGGAACAGCGGCTTGTGCGGCAGTTCTGTACTGGTCAGAACCGTATGATGCACGATACCTCGTTTGCGAAGCTCATAGCGCATGACGCGGGCCAGAGGATCGCCGGAGGTTTTTGATAGGTCAGTGATCACAAATTTTGATGGATCCAGCCGATTGCCGGTGCCCATGGAGCTGATGATCGGTACCTTGCGCGACAGTGCTGTTTCGATCAGGTCGAGTTTGCAGCCGACAGAGTCAATGCAGTCTGCAATATAGTCAAAGTCCAGACAGAAGAAATCCTCCCGGGTTTCCGGCGCATAGGTGACGGGCATGGAACGCACGGCGCAGTCGGGGTTAATGTCACGGATGCGCTGCGCCATGACTTCGGTTTTGTACTGTCCGACGGTAGAATGCAGAGCGACGAGCTGCCGGTTCAGATTGGAAAGGGAAACGGTGTCATTGTCGATCAGCGTGATTCTGCCGACACCTGCCCGGGCAAGCGCCTCGGATGTAAAGCTGCCGACACCGCCGATACCGAAAACGGCAACATGGGCTTCTTTCAGCTTTTTGATTCTGTCTTCGCCGAGAAGCATCTGCTCCCGCTCAAGTTGATTGGGCATATTTTATCCTCCATACAACAAAAGCTGCCCGAAGGCAGCTTTTGCGATTCATTCAGAAACTTACTTCGTGATGAACTTGGCACCGAAGGGAACGATGGTATAGCCGTCGTTTGCGCTGACCTCGGCGGACTTTGCTTCATAAGCGTCAGCCTTGAGGGCGCTTTCTACCAGTGCGTGTTTGTAGTTGTAGCCGTAGCCGGAGAAGTACATGACATGGTAGCCATACTCGGTTTCAACGATATCGGTATCACCGACCTGACGGCTTTCATCGAAGCACCATGCGGAGAAATTTGCAACCATCTGGTTGGGATAGATGTTCTCAATCAGACCGCCGTTTTCAGCGGAGGTATCATCGGAGTTCTCTTTTGCAAGAGCTGCAAAGGATTCTTCGCTCTTGTCACCGACGTTGAACTGCTCCAGGATTGCTTCTGCTTTTTCCTTTGCTTCTGCCATTGCAGCAGCATCGGAGACATCATCGACCTTGAACAGAATGTGGCGGACATTCGGCAGGAGCATGTCATGATCATTGCGCTCGACAAAGAACACAACATAGCGTGCGTCGATTTCTTCAAAGACTTCAACATCACCGCTCTGACGGGATTCGTCGAAGAGCCAGTCAGCGTAGGTGTCGGAAATTGCGGAATAGGAAGCATCTGCAAAGAGCGTTGCGCTTTCGTCAGCATACTCTTCCTTGACTGCATCGGGAACTTCTTCAGCGCAGGCCTTGATGAAGCCTTCTTCGGAGTCAGATGCTGCAAGAATGGTATCAGCCAGTTCCTTGACCTTATCTGCAAGATTTTCATTACCCTCAAACATATCGGGGGCAACAGAGATCATGCGGTAGGAAACGGTGTCATATTCGTTTTTGTTTGCCTCATATTCAGCATCGATTTCGCTGTCGGAGTATGTGAGACTGTTGTAGTAATCAGAAAGATATGCCTGCGCAACACCGTTGACTTCCATAAATTCACGGAAGTTCTTTTCGTTACAGCCGGAGCCGTACATCGCAGCGATATAAGCGTCCGCATCTTTAAAACCGTTCAGAGGTGCATATGCGGAAATCATGGCAACGGACTCGTCGATTTCCTGCATCTGCTCTTCGGAAAGCTTAAAGCCTTCAGCAATGGCTCTGTCATAAATGGCATATGCCTCTGCAGCGGAGTTCAGACCGGTATCGAGCAGATAGTCTGCCCAGGACTGGGTCTTTTCTTCATCGAGATACTGATTGGCCAACGACTTGCTTGTGTCAAGACCAAAATACTGTGCATACTGGGAGGTGTTGTTATATGCCTGTCTGTAATAATAATTTACTGTGGCAGGAGTCAGGTCGTGGCCGCCAACTTTCGCTGCGGTTGCACGGGATGCAAAGAATCCATCGGTCAGCATGGAGCAGAAGACGACGGCGGCAACTGCCAAAACAACACAGACAACGACCAGCGTGGTCTTGAGGCTTTTGCTCATGCCATTCTTCTGTGCGGTGAAAGAAACAGGTTCTTCAACCTGCACCTTGCGCTTATTCTTTTCACGGGATGCGCTCATGGGATCATTCCTCTCATTATTATCGGAGTTTTCGCTTTTTCAGCTATACGAAAGGTATTATAGCGAAAAAAAGGAACAGTTTCAAGTCTTATTTTACATATGTGACAACTGCGGCAGAGAAAAGCAATAAAAAATCGGCAAAGGTACAAAACCTTTGCCGATATACCCGCGATGGCCGTGCGAATCCAATTATAACCTGCACGAATCGGCAGGTGGGTCGCCTCTCGGCAGCTTCACTGCTTCCAACATCCGGCTGCGGTACAAAAAATGTCCGCCGTCGGGAGGCCTGCAATCGACTGTTGAAGTACAGCGTCCCTTAGTTAAAATGTGGGTTTAAGTGGACCCGTCACGCACCCCGCAGGATGAATGCACGTTGTGTACGGAATCAGGAGAGATCTGTTGCTTCTTCGTTTTCTTCTTCGTACATCAGATCCATCAGAGCAGAGTATACTGCCTCCAGCTCGGCTTCGTCCTCCACGGCCTCCAGCATCTGCTCGCCGTTTTCCTCAAAAGCGCGGAGAATGCTGACTTCCAGCTCTTCCGATTCGTCTGCGTCGGCAGGGGCCAAAGCGAGATAACGGTTGTCGTTGTATTCCAGTTCAGCCAGTACCTCAAGCTCGTATTCTTTTCCGTCTTCATCGGTGATGGAGATGAAGTTATCGCCAAATTCCTGTGCCATGATATGCCTCCGTCTGCGGTTTCTTTCTGATTCCATTTTAACTTCGGGCATGCGCAAAATCAAGAGGAATTTGTTTCAGGAACAAAAGTCTTCCAACGCTTTGGAGAGCGCCTGCTTTGTTTCAAGATAGATGCCCTGCGTCAGTCTGTCCCAATCATCCTGCCGGCAGACGGACTGTGCAGGAATATCTGTCTCTGTCCAGGCACCGTTCTCTTCGCGATAGCCTATAAAGCCGTCACGCAATCCGAAAATATAGCCCGGAAGCAGCAGGTTTCCCAACAGAACCGCCAGCAGCGCGCAGAGAAATGTCAATCGTTTCATGAGGAAAATCATCTCCTTTTCAGTTATCTTTCCCGATGCGCGGCTGCTCATGCATACCAGGAAAAATTCCATGCATCTATTTACAAATTTTTCTCAAAATAATTGACAGACATGATATAATACCTTATTGGAAATAAAGTGGTGTATTGTATCTGTATATACGGATTTACTTTTTAGATGGAGGATGCATATGTCCGAACGCAAGGAAACTCGCAATAGATCTGCTGCGGTCAGAATTCTGGCCGTTGCCGGAAAGATACTGGGTACGGTTCTGCTGCTGGGGCTGCTGACCTCGCTTATTTTTGCATGCTTGTTTGCGGTTTATGTGAAAAACGATCTGTCTGCGCAGACGGATTTCAAGGTCGAAGGCTTTACGCTGGATCAGACCTCTGTCATATACTATGAAGATCCCAAGACCGGCGAGGATGTGGTGCTGCAGAAGCTCTACGGCGGATCAAACCGGACATGGGTCGAATATAAGGACATTCCCAAGAATCTGATCCATGCCTGCATTGCGATCGAAGACAAGCGCTTTGATGACCATCAGGGTGTTGACTGGTATACGACGCTCAAGGCCTGTGTGAAAATGTTCCTCGGGCAGGGGCAGGCGGGCGGCTCCACCATCACGCAGCAGCTTATCAAAAACCTGACGGGTGACGAGGAAGTGACGGTGCGCCGTAAGATCGTGGAGATCTTCCGCGCATTGGAGTTTGAAAAAACGCACACCAAGCGCGATATCATGGAGATGTATCTGAACATTATCGGACTTGGCGAAAACTGTTCCGGCGTGCAGTCCGCTTCCCGCGTTTACTTCGGCAAGAATGTCGAAGAACTGGATCTGGCAGAATGTGCATCGCTGATCGGTATTACAAATAACCCGTCTGTCTACGATCCGTATATCAATCCCGGAAAGAACAAGGAACGGCAGGAGATCATTCTGCAGCAGATGCTGGAGCAGAACTATATCAATCAGGAACAGTATGAGGAAGCTGTGGCGGAGGAGCTGGTTTTCCGCAATGCCAGCGGTGATGCTTCCGATGCGGATAATGATGCATTCTATTCCTATTTTGAGGATCAGGTTATCCGCGATGTCGTACGTGATCTTTGCGACAGAACCGGCTATGAATATGATATCGTCTATAAGATGGTCATGACCGGCGGCTATCAGATCTACAGTACCTTTGATCCCGAGGTGCAGGCGGCAGTCGATAAAGTGTATTCCGACCTTGCCAATATTCCCGAAACTGCCAGCTCCCAGCAGCTGCAGTCCGGTATGGTCATCATTGACAATAAGACCGGCGACATCGTTGCGTTGACCGGTGGCGTGGGCCCGAAGCAGGGAAGTCTGACCTGGAATCGCGCAACACAGAGCCTGCTTTCTCCCGGTTCGACCATCAAACCAATTTCTGTATATGCCCCTGCTCTGGAGCTGGGAATCGTAACGCCGGCAACGGCGATCGATGACACGCCCTATTCCTTTACGGACAGCGCCTGCTGGCCGAAAAACTCTGATTCCGTGTACCGAGGCCTTGTTTCCGTGAATGAAGCGGTGGAGCTTTCCCTCAATACCGTTCCCGTCAAGCTCGTTGCGCAGATGACACCGGAATACTGCTTCTCCTTTGCAAAGGATAAGATGGGGCTGTCTACGCTGGTTTCCGAGTATGTGACGAACAGCGGTGAGGTTCTGTCCGATGTGAACCTGGCACCTCTTGCCATGGGCGGTCTGACCAACGGCGTGACCATCCGGGCCATGGCTGCAGCCTATGCGACCTTCCCGAATCAGGGCGTTTACCGCGAGGCGAGAACCTATACAAAGGTCACGGATGCCGACGGCAATCTGATTTTGGATAATTCTCAGACCTCCTATGTGGCCATGAAGGAGCTTTCTGCGTGGTATATCACCTATATGCTTCAAAATACCGTGCAGGAGGGTACCGGACGGGCGGCGCAGATCGAAAATATGACCATTGCCGGCAAGACCGGCACCACCACTTCGGACTTTGACCGCTGGTTTGCGGGCTATTCTCCGTATTATACCGGTGTTGTATGGTGCGGCTATGACGATCCGGAGGAGGTTGTTCTGACGAATTCCGACACGAATCCTGCCATTACGCTTTGGCAGTGTGTTATGGAGAATGTCCACAGCGGTCTTCGTGACAGAGAATTCTCCCGACCGACGAATGTTGTGGAATGCAGCGTCTGCAAAGACAGCGGAATGCTGTGTACACGCGCCTGCGAGGAGGATGTCCGGGAGGGCAGCCGTGTGGAAAAGGTTCTGCTCAGCATTTACGATGTTCCGACACAGAGCTGTACCGTGCATAAGGAAGTGGAAGTGTGCAATGCCTCCGGGCATGTTGCAAACCGTTACTGTGCGCTTGCAGCCGGAAACGGTACGCATAAGGTCGGCTTGCTGGATGTAGCCCGTGCGTTCCCGGTGCGCGGCATTACGGTGCTGGATCAGGCGTACGCAGTGTCCAATGCGATTCTGCCGGAGGGGTATTATCCTGCGCTCTCCCCGAGCATTGACTCGGTGAATGTGGAGTGCTACGTCCATTCCTCAAGTTCAATTTCGGGAAAAACCAACTGATAAACAGAAACTAAGACGAAAAACTGATTTGGAGGAAGCATCATGTGGCTTGCAGATGAATGGAAAGAGTATGAAGTATTGGATACATCCGGCGGAGAAAAATTAGAAAGATGGGGAAAGTATGTCCTCGTCAGACCGGATCCGCAGGTGATCTGGAATACAAAAAAAGAAGATCCGCTGTGGAGAAACTATGACGCAAGATACAGCCGTTCCTCCACCG
>JAEDIZ010000146.1 GCA_016296635.1 Oscillospiraceae bacterium | reverse complement strand
CCATGAAATTGCCCATCTTTTCGGCGGCACTTTCCTGCATCTGCCGTGTGACGTGGGTGTAGGTTCTCAGCGTGAATCCTGCGTCGAAATGACCGAGCATACTGGATACCGTTTTCACGTCTATGCCGTTTTGCAAGGCTAACGTTGCGAATGTGTGTCTCAAGTCGTGAAATCGCAGATGTTCCAGTCCTGCATCTTTCAGAATCTTCTTGTGGATGTTGACTACCGAATCCGGATGGTACATTTCGCCTGTCTTGGGTGACGGAAACATCCATGGGCTGCCGGGATGCTTTTGGTGCTCTGCGACCAGCAGATCGACGGCCTCCTGTGGAATTGAGATTTTTCTGATCGAGTTTTCCGTTTTCGGGCGCGTGATGTCCGGTTCGTCTGCGTTGTTGCGTCCGGCCTGCTTGCTGACGGAAATCGTTTTGTTCTCAATGTCCAAGTCCGACCATTGCAGCGCTACCAACTCGCCTTTGCGTAAGCCGCTGATGAGTTCCAGATAGAACATCGGCAGGACACCGCGCTGGTCGGCGGCTGTCAGGTAGGTCTTGATCTGCTCTGGTGGTAATATCTTCATTTCATGTTTTGGGATTTTCGGCGGAACGCAGTCGTCTGCCGGATTTCGCACAATCAACCTCTCTTTGACCGCGCGGTCGAGTGCATTGTGCAGCATCGTGTGAATGCCGCGGATCGTCGAATCGCTCAGTCCCGGTTGCTTGCCTTTCTGCGCTTCGCGGAGCCGCCCATGTTCCTGTAGGTCCCTGTAGAGCCATTGCAGATCGCGCCCAGTCAGCTTTTTCTGCGGAATATCTCCGATGCGCGGCGTGATATGTAACTCGATTCCGCGTCGGTAATACTCGGCAGTTGAGAATCGCAGATGTGGTTTCGCATAGAGTTCATACCACGTTTGCAGCCATGTGCCGAGCGTGTACTCGTCTGCTCTCCGTACATCGACGCTTTCCGCTTCTGCGACTGCCTTTGCCAGCTTTTCTTTCACTTCTGCCTGTGTCTTGCCAAGGACATTCTTAATCAGCCGCTTTCCGGTCTTTTCATCATATCCGGCTGTGTATCGTCCCTCCCAGCGTCCGTCTTTCCGCTTTCGGATGTTGCCCTCTCCGTTCGCTCGTTTCTTTGCCATGTCTGTGCCTCCTTCGTTTTGGTAGCACAAACAACTACCACAGAACAGGCACAAAGTCTACTGATTTTTTCGGAAGATCGGAATATTTTTCAGCTGGTTTTGTGTGTTTTGGAAATTCCTATTCTTTGTTTACTGCGGCGCAGTTTTTGCGCTCTGATAAATGATGTTGACAAACGTTATCATTCATAATATTCTTCAAATATAACGTGCGTTAATATTTGCGATAGGGGTGGTATGCAATGGAACATCTCAAACTGTCTGACGGTGAATGGAAACTGATGAAAACGCTTTGGACGGGGCAGCCGCAGACGTTGGCGGAACTGGTGACTGCTTTGGACGCGGACACTGGGTGGAGCCGGGCGACGATCTTTATGATGCTCAAGCGTTTGATTGCCAAAGGCGCGGTCACGATGGACAACAACGGAAAATTTCAAAAATACAGCGCAGCGATCACCTATTCTGATGTCGAGCCGGAGGAAACGGAGTCGTTTCTTTCCAAGGTCTACGGCGGCAGTGTGGGAATGATGGTATCGAATTTAGTTGGGCGTGGTGCGCTGTCCGAACAGGAGATTCAGGAGTTAAAAGCCATTTTGGATGCAGCGGAAAAATAGGAGGAATCCTCATGCTGAAAGAAGTTTTGAGCGTTTCCGCACTGATTGTAGTCGTGCTGTTGGTGCGGGCGATATTCAAAAACCGCGTGCCGAAGCGGATGATCTATTGCCTGTGGCTGGTCGTGCTTTTGAAGCTCTGTTTGCCGGGAACTTTGTTTTCTCTGCCGGTTCTTCCGGCAGAGAAGTTGGTTGCTCCAACGCAAATTTCGGAGCTGCCCGCGCAGACTACGCCGGTGATCCAGCATCCCGCACAAACCGTGACGAAACCGCAAACACCCGCGCAGCAGCCGGTTTCCCCGGTACAAGAAACTGCGAAACCGGCGGCAAAGCCACTGACAGTCACGCAGGTCCTTCAAATCGTCTGGTTCAGCGGTAGCGCATTGCTCGGACTCTGGCTGTTCGGCGCGTGGGCGGTGTTTACGATTCGGCTGCACCGCGACCGGCGTTTTCTCGGCAAGCGCGGCGGAACGTGCATCTATGTTTCCGGCGCGGTCAAATCGCCGTGCCTTGCCGGTCTGATTCCGGCGGTCTATCTGACGCAGGACGTGCCGCAAACGGACGAAGCGGAATTGATTGTGCGCCACGAACTGACGCATTTGCATCATCTGGACTTCCTCTGGTCACTCTGCCGGACAATCGCAGTGATCGTCTACTGGTGGAATCCGCTCATCTGGCTGGCGGCGATTTGCTCCAAGCGCGACGCGGAGCTGGCGTGTGACGAGGCAGTCGCCGCCAAGCTGCCGGAGAGCAAGCGTCTTGCCTACGCCCGCGCGATTCTGGCACAAGCACCGCGCAAAACGGCAGCGCTGAGTTTGGCTGGACCTCCAGTCAAGGAGCGCATTTTGTTCCTGACGAAAAAGCAGCGCACAAGCGCAATCTGCATCGTTCTGGCGCTGGCGCTCACCGTAAGCGCGACCGGCTGCTCGTTTGCGGAGCTGACGCGGCAGAAAGCGGGAGAGAGCACATTATCGGGGAACACGGAAGAAACCGAGCCGCCCGCAGCGAAAGAAGCGGCAATAGAACCTGCGCAAACGCAGCCGGAAGAGAAGCAGGAAGCGCAGCCAGAGGTGACGAAGCTGCCCACGCCGACGGCTTCCATGTTCGGCCTCACAGGAAGAGAAGCGACGCTTTATGACGCGGCGGTCTCCCAAAAATATCCGCGTAGCGACAACGACATCGTTCTGCCGAGTCTTCGCGTGCGCGGTTCGTTTGAAGAAGACGGCAAAACCGTGGTCATCTGCGATCTGCATTATGATTTTTACTATGACTACACTGGTTCTGGGTGGGAGTGGAATGGAGGCGGCGCGACTACATATCTGCGGGCAGAACTTGAAACGCGAAGTGGCGCGGAGCTTTGCACTGGCTTTGCGGAGTACCCGAGCGGAAGTCTGAGCGACTGGATCCGCGACCATTGCGCCCCACTGGCTATGCAGGACGCGGACGGGGCGTGGGTGTTACCGGAAACGGCAGAAAACTGGTTCCCGTCGGACGGCAGTATGCTGGGCGAGTATCTGGCCGCAGCGGAAGCTATGCCGGAACCGGCGGCCGTGATGCAGCAGATAGACTTCGAGGCGCACATGCTGACGCTTTCGGACGGGGAGACGGCGGAGGAATTGACCATCGACAGCTTCCCGGACGTTCTGGTGGAAGACGCGGCGCTGGAAAGCTTCCTGCGCGATACGCCGGAGGACGCGGCACTTTGCTGCGCGACGTATCTGGTCGAGAATATGTGGTACGGCGATGGTGAAAATGAGCCCTATACACCGGATTTCGCGCTGACCGCGCTGGGGCGGTTCTACGTTCTTTTGATGCAGTACCTCATGGAGACGTATAACGACTCGACTTGGCTGCTGTCTGCCTTGCTTCTGCATACGTTCTCCCCGGAGGAATGGCTGTACCAGTTCTGGGGCGTAGTTGGAGGAATCGCGTTCGCAAAGGAAGGTTTTACGCTGGACAGTGTCTATTGCGATGAGCACCCCATTGAAAAGCAGTGCATGACCGCCCTGCTGCGCAGCCCGAAGCGGCTTCATGTCGCGACACTTTTTGATTATGTAAACTCTGTAGACAACGAGCGGTGTGACGCCGACCATTCTGCGCTTTATGATTTCCTGGCAGAGGGCAAGGCAGACGACCGCCTTCATATCGAGCCCGCCGGAGCGACGCGCGAAGACCACCTGTGCAGCTTTGCTGCATAAAGACGGCCCAATAAGGTGACGAGCGGTAACAATCCATCCCAAAACAGCTATGGCAAGCTGATTTGCTGTGACCTCATTCGCAGACAATGGTACTCCTGTCCAGCCACAGCTACACACAATGGGGACAGCTCGGAGAGATCCTCGGAGGGATGAAAAGTCCCGTGAGCGGCGCCAGCCGCCGTTCTGCCGCTGCCCTGGCCCCGGGAAGTAGTGTCGAATACGGGCAAGCATCAGAATTTCAAAAGCAGGGGCAGCTCTGCATATGCGGAGCTGCCCCGAGGTTTCAGGAGGGAAAATGAATCAGATTATTGATTATTTAGGCATTTGTCAGCTCTTGAAGTCGCTCCGGTCAATCGGGTTTTCTGAAAATGAAATCAAAAAGATTGCCCGGAGAATTGCACTTGAGTTTGGTGTAAGCTTCACACTTTATCCAACTAAAAATACAGAAGAGATCGATCCGGCAAAGCAAAAGATCAATCAGACCTCAGTGGACAAAGCAGAACTTTGATTTTTAAAAAAAATGTGTTATAATACTAAGGCAACACCGCACAGAAGAAATCTGAGCGGAATCGCCGAAAATATGATAAGA
>JAEDIZ010000145.1 GCA_016296635.1 Oscillospiraceae bacterium | reverse complement strand
ACGTGCGGATATCAAAGGAACCGCCATGAATCTCATCAAGGGATTCATGGCGGTCGGCCTTTTCACTGTTGTTCCCATCAAGCTGTATGAGCTTTGCGTCTCGCTGCAGGCAAGTTTTACCGTTTCTCTCAGCGGTGCAGGTGCAAGCTTCGGAAGTGTGGCCGGAAACATTCTTGACGAACTGACAGTGGAGCATCTGGCAGAGTTCGAATCCAAAAGCCTTGGCGGCTTCGGGGCCATTACAAGTGCCATGATGGTGCTGTTCTGCATCATCCTTATGGCATATGCCGTAATCAAAGTGTTCTTCGCCAACCTCAAACGCGGCGGCATTCTGCTGATTCAAATTGCGGTGGGAAGCCTATATATGTTCAGTGTGCCTCGTGGGTATCTCGACGGCTTTTATCAGTGGTGCAAACAGGTGCTGGGACTTTGCCTCACCGCCTTCTTGCAATCCACAATTCTCATAGCCGGACTCATGCTGTTCAAAGAGCATGCGCTGCTGGGGCTTGGATTGATGTTGTCTGCCGGAGAGATCCCACGCATTGCCGGCGCCTTTGGACTGGATACCTCTACCCGCACGAACCTTTCCAGCGCGGTCTACACTGCCCAGACAGCGATCAACATCACAAAAACCGTGGCAAAGGCGGCTGCGGTATGACGGAGCTGACGCTTGGGAGTTTGTTTGACGGCATTGGTGGATTTCCACTGGCAGCAGTGCGCAATGGCATCCGCCCCCTTTGGGCAAGCGAAATTGAACGTGCGTTGCTGATCCGCCGTCTGACGCCTTTGGAATGTGAACGGCTACAAGGCTTTCCGGACGGCTGGACGGAGATTCCCGGCGCGTCGGATTCGGCCAGATACCGTGCCCTGGGCAACAGTGTGGCTGTTCCGTGCGTGGAATTTATTATGAAAAGCCTGAAAGAAGTGAACGCACTTGGCTTGTAATCTGCTGCATTTTACGCTGCTTCTTTGTTGCTTCTTGTGAATAGCTTTGTTCCTGCGCGTGCGGTATGCTTGCTTTGCAGGTGGAGGAAAGGGGGAGAAAGATGGCAGATAAACGCAATCTCTGCGCGATGATACCCGTGGAGCTTCACGCGCGGGTACGGCGGGAACAGGAACAGTCCGGCAAAACGCTGAGTGAATTTGTGGAGCAACTGATTACCGACTATTACAAAATGAAAGAAGGGACCAAAATGACAGGCGATATGCGAACAATGGCGATCCAGCTTCCCGAGGAGCTTTTTGAGAGGCTGAAAGCATACCTCAAAAGCAGCGGGCTCAGCCAGAAAAAGTTCATCATCCAACTGATTGAAGAAGCACTCGACAAGGCAGAAGCAGAAGACGCGGCGGAACCTTTGAATGCGTGAATACAGAAGCGTGCCGCTGCGGGGCATCCTGCGGCGGCACTTGTTTCGTGGAATGAGGTGATCCTATTTACTGTTACCCTGACAACCTGAACGCCAAAGCCACGCTGTGGCTCTGGCAGCTTCGGGATTTGGCCGTTATCGGCATTGGGCTGCTCATTGCGGTGCTCGCATTGACGCAGCTGCGATTCCTTTTACCCATGGTGCTGGTGGTGACCTATGCATTTCTGTCCATTCATCTGGACGGATTGAGCGTGCTGGATTTCTTATCATTTGTGGTCAGCTTTTTCATCACAGAGCAGCAATTCTATGAATGGGAGGAGCCAGTATGAAAAAACAAAAGAAGGATAAGCGCCGGCAGTCCACCCAGCAGCTGATCGGGATCGAGAAAATAACGGACTATTGTATTTCCACCCGAGGAGCAGATCTGGTGTTTTATATCATCAAGCCGATCAACATCAGTGTCCTTCCGGCCGACGCAGTGCGTGCAAAAATCCGCGCACTGCAAAACACACTGAGTGCGCAGGCAGGCGTCGAACTGCTGGCACTGAACTCCCGCGAGAGCTTCAGTCAGACGTGCCTGTTCTACCACAACCGGATGCAGGAGGAATCAAATCCGGCCATCCGGCAGTTGCTGGAACGAGACCGCGTATTTTTGGATGAAAAACAGGTGCAGATGACACTGGCGCGGGAATTCTACCTTGTGGTACGCCTGAAAAATGTAAAGCCTGATACAGCGTATTCGCTGCTGTCTACCATCGAAACAAAATTCCGGGACAACGGCTTTACTACCCGCCGTGCCGGAAAAGAAGACCTCAAGCGCCTGCTTGCCATTTACTTCGAGCAAAACACCACGACGGAACGCTTTGAGGACTATGACGGCCAGCGGTTTTTGGAGGTGATGTGATGGGCTTTTTCAGGAAGAAACAACAGCCGGATGCGGAAGCAGAGACACTGAAGGCGTTTCTGGACATGATTGCACCGTCCATCGTAAGATTTGAGACCGGATACTTTATCTGCGGCAACACGTTTCGCTGCGTCTGGGCGCTTCGGGAGTATCCAACTTCTACCGATGACCTTGCGATTCTGCGCCATCTGGGGGAAAAACACGGCGTGACCCTGCATATCTACACCCGCATGGTTTCCGCACTGGAGGAACGAAGAATTGTTCACAACGCAGAGATCCGCAACCGCATGAAACGCGGCAGCTCACAGAATTTGCAGCAGGCAGTGGAGGCTGAAAGCAATTTGCAGGACGTGGCAGATCTCATCGGCTCCTTGCATCGGAACAAAGAGCCGCTTTTACACTGCGCCGTTTACATCGAAATGATTGCAGGCAGCATGCAGGATCTGCAGATTTTGCAGACGAACGTGGAAGTGGAGCTCATGCGTTCCAAGCTGAATGTGGATAAGCTGAAGCTGCGGCAGCAGGCTGGATTCTGTGCTGTCAGCCCGGTCGGATACAATTCGTTTGGCACGGAGTATGAGCGCGTTCTGCCTGCCAGCTCGGTGGCGAACCTGTTTCCGTTCAATTACAGCGGCAAAACAGACCGGAAGGGCTTTTACATCGGCAAGGATAAATTCGGCAGCAATATTGTCGTTGACTTTGACCAGCGCGACGAGGATAAGACGTCTGCCAACGTGCTGATTCTCGGCAATTCCGGGCAGGGAAAAAGTTATCTCATGAAGCTGCTTCTGCTGAATTTTCTGGAGGCGGGAAAATCTGTCATCACGCTGGATGTGGAGCATGAGCAGTGGGAGCTGTGCCAGAACGTGGGCGGCTGCTTCGCGGATATCGTGGACGGGACGTACAAGATCAATTTGCTGGAGCCGCGCTGTTGGGATACTGACGCAGACCCGTATGATCTGGAGGCACCAACTGCTTTTCGGCAGTCTACCCGGCTGGCACAGCATACATCGTTTCTCAAAGACGTGTTCCGAAGCTATAAGGACTTTACGACAGCGCAGATTGATACGATTGAAATTATGTTAACTAAACTGTATGCCGAATGGGGCGTTACAGAAGAAACAGATTTCTCGCAGATGCGGCCGGAGGATTATCCAATTCTCTCGGAGCTGTATGACTTTATTGAGATCGAGTACGAAACCTTCGATGGGAGCAAGCCGCAGCTTTATACCAAAGAAACGCTCCAACAGGTGCTGCTGGGACTGCACTCCATGTGCCGCGGCGCGGATTCCAAGTTTTTCAATGGTCATACAAACCTGACCTCGACGCGCTTTCTTGTATTCGGTGTGAAGGGGTTGCTGTCCGTATCACAGAACGTGCGCGGTACGATCCTGCTGAACCTGCTGTCGTATATGTCCGACAAGCTGCTGACGGAGGGAAATACCGTAGCCGCGCTGGATGAGCTGTATATCTGGCTCTCGAATCCCGTTGCGATCGAGTACATCCGCAACTCACTCAAGCGCGTGCGAAAAAAGGAATCCGCGCTGATTTTGGCCTCTCAGAATTTGGAGGACTTTGACCAGCCGGGTGTCCGGGAAATGACAAAGCCGCTGTTCTCCATCCCGCCGCACCAGTTTCTGTTCAATGCCGGTTCCATTGACCGCCGTTCGTATATGGATATGCTCCAGCTGGAGGACAGCGAGTTCGACCTCATCAAGTATCCCCAGCGCGGCGTCTGCCTCTATAAATGCGGCAACGAGCGGTATCTGTTGGAGGTGCACGCGCCGCCCTACAAGGAAGCGCTCTTCGGAAAGGCGGGCGGACGCTGATGGCAGTTTCCCCAATGCTCATAAAAGCAGCCGCTGCGCTGCTGATCAATGAGAAAGGGCGTAAGGGCGTCGGGTTTCTACTGGTCGCGATTTTTGCGCCGGTCATTTTGATTGCCGCCATTCTCTGCTCCGCCGCGTCGGGCGGTGCGGATCATAACAACCTGGCGGTGGAAGCGTCCTTTTACGGAGCCAGCTTTACGGAAAGCATCCCGGCAGAATTCCGAACGCATATCGCGGATATACAGACAGCGTTCTCTCTTCTGGATTCCGCAGTAGCGGAGGCCAACGCCAAAATGGAGGACGGCAATCGCCTTGACCCGATACAGGTCAAGGCGATTTTTTACGCGCTCTGCTTCGGAGAATCCGCACCGAGCCAACGTGCGGCAGACCTGTTTGTAGACTGCTTTTTCACTACAGAACAGCGAACCAGAGTTGTGGTGACTGAGCAGGAGGACGGAACGGTGACAACTGCGGAAGAAACGTATACTGCAACGGTG
>JAEDIZ010000144.1 GCA_016296635.1 Oscillospiraceae bacterium | reverse complement strand
TTGCTGTCTGGCCTTGTCTCCATAGGCGGGCGTTGGTCTGCTGATACAGTTCCAGGGACCAGGTCAGCCCGAACCAGACTAATGTGCTGCCGCCCTCCTGCAGGTTGAGTCCATGCCCCGCAGAGGCAGGATGGATAAGCCCAACAGCAAACTCGCCGCGGTTCCACAACTCAACGCTGTCAGGAGATGAAATTCTTGCGCAGTTCACTTTCAAAGTTTCCAGCCGCTCGGTGATTCGCTGCAGGTCATGCTGGAACCAGTACGCCACCAGAATTGGTTTGCCTGCTGCGGCTTCAATAATATCTTCAAGAGCGTCCAGCTTTCGGTCATGCACAGGAATGACTTCTTTTTCTTCTGTATAAATGGCACCGTTGGCCAGCTGGGACAGCTTTCCTGAAAGTGCTGCGGCATTGGCAGCAGTGATCTCTTCACCAGGCAGCTGCAGCACCATTTCCTGCTTTAAGGCATCATACTTCTCGCGTTCCTCATCAGAAAGGTACACTGGGTATTCGCTTTCGATGCGTTCCGGCATTGGCAGAAAGTCTGCTGCCTTCATTGAAATTGTGATGTCTGAGATTTTTTCGTAGATTTGTTCCTCAGCACCCGGCAGCGGCTTATAGCTGAATACAATCTGGGCGTTCCGCTTGTCCGGCATAAAATACTGGGTGCGGTATTGTGTGATGTATCTTCCAAGGCGTTCTCCCATATCCAGCAGACGGAACTCTGCCCAAAGGTCCATCAGACCATTGCTGCTGGGAGTGCCGGTCAAAGCGATCATGCGCTTTACCTTAGGCCGAACCTTCATAAGAGCCTTAAAGCGTTTTGACTGGTGGTTCTTAAAGCTAGAAAGCTCGTCAATCACCACAGTGTCAAAGTCAAATTTATATCCGCTCTGCTCCACTAGCCACAGAACCATTTCGCGGTTTATGACGTAGAGGTCCGCCTGTTTTGCTAAGGCCGCTTTTCGCTCCTCTGCATTTCCTACTACCACAGATACCGTCAGATCCTGCAGGTGGTCCCACTTCTGAAGCTCCGACGGCCAGGTATTTCTGGCAACACGAAGCGGTGCAATAATCAGCACCTTATGGGCTTCAAAGCGGTCAAACAGCAAATCCTGTAATGCCGTCAGGGTGATGCTCGTTTTTCCTAAACCCATATCCAGCAGAACTGCCGATACCGGGTGTGTTTCGATATATTCAATTGCGTACTGTTGGTACTCATGTGGTCTGTATTTCATCAATGATTTCTCCAATCTTGTCTATGTCATCCAGCACATACACCTTGAAGCCAAGCATCCGTAGTAGGCGATGTCTGGCTATCTGCAATTGTCTTGGCTTTTGCCCGGGAGCCTTTAATTCCACAAAGGCGAGTTTCCCATCCGGCAGTAAGGCCAGGCGGTCGGGCATTCCGTCATATCCAGGAGCAACGAACTTCGGACAGATACCGCCGCGCTTTTTTACTGCCAGAGCAAACTGCCTTTCTATCTCACGTTCACGCATGTGAGCCCTCCCATCAAAAATTGTGGTGCAGGTCGCGCAGGTCGTGTACATAACCTTATATAGGAAGAAATTCTTAAAAAATCTCTATACGCGTATTACAGTAAATGACCTGCATGACCTGCACCTTTATCGTATTTGGTGCCTGAGTGCAGGTCATTTTTAGTTTCAAAACAAATGGAACTGTACAAGGTACTGCAAGAGACCTGCACGATCTGCACCTCGGTTATTCAAGAAAATCTTCAACCTTGACCTGCACACCCTGCACCCACATGCCAGATTTTTTCTTTTTGCGAGAAAAGCCTGCCTTCTCCAGTGCCGCATAGAAATCCGTGGTACTGCGCGTGTATTCTCCGGTACGCAGGCAGTAGCTGCGATACTCCTGATAAAGCTCACCACTCTTCTGCTCTAGGCCGTCACCGATTTCGCAGCATTCCGTAAGGAAGTGCCCAAGCCAATCATTCTGGCCGCGGTATTCACTGATGGCATCCTGCACCACCGGTGGAAGAGGAATCTTAAACTCGTGGCGGATTGCCTTCTGGGCTCCCTCCACGATCCAGCGCATGATGTAAGGGCCTGCGTTCTGGAACAGGTAATCCGAGTAATTCTTGATATCGCTGCGACCTTCGATCTTTGCCTGAAACGGGATGACGATCAATCTGCGCCAGGTACCCTCATCAGAGGCACCGACTTTTGGCAGGTGGTTTGTGTACAGTACAACAGTATGTGACGGAACAAAGCCAAACGGGTCCTTGAACTTTTTCTCGGCATACACCACGTCAGTGGAGCAAAGCTGCTTCAGGACTGAGGTTGACAGACGCATGCCTTCTTCCAGTTCGGCTGCAATGATCAGACGTTTGCCCTTAAGCTCAGCCATTTCCGGCTTCACGTTTCTGCGGCAGCCAACCGTCAAGGTATCTGCGGACATGTTGCCGGCATAGGTTCCCAGCACCCGGCTGATGGTATTCCAGAAGGTACTCTTACCGTTTCGGCCTTCGCCATAGGCAATAATCAATGCCTCCAGGTACACTTTTCCTACCGCTGCCATACCAACAATTTCCTGCACATAATCGATCAGCGCCTGGTCATGACAGAAGAACAGATTCAGCGAATCCTCCCAGATTCTTTTACCGTCATCACCGGCAGAGCAGCTGGTAATCTTCGTAATCAGATCATCCGGACTGTGTTCCTGCACCCCGGAGAGGCCTTCCTTCAAATTGATGGTGGCGTCTGGTGTATTCAGCAGAAACTCATTCTGATCCAGGTCATTGATGTCGATAGCGACCATAGGCTTGGCCGCGCTCAGTGTATTGGCGATATTGCGGAAATTTCGGTAACGCATCACGAACTTGTGATAGGTCTGGGCTCCAAGAAGAGCGAAGAGCAGACTCATCTTATCTGCAGGAACAGCCTTCTGCAGATCTCTGCCTCCAGCTTTCACGGTACCCTCATCTATGCCGGCAGAAACCAATGCATCCATACAGCGCTGAACCTCATCCAAGGAATCCTGCAGCTGCAGATCCAGGAACTCTTCAACAGCGCCAACGGAGGCCTGTCTGTTTTCACGCCAGCAGGTGCCATCATAACGGAGATACTCCGTAGCATCGGTATATCTGAGCTCATCCCCATACTCGCGGATGAGAACCTTTGCCTCGCCAATATCTGAATAATCCTCCGGTTTCAGGCTGGCACCGGCAAAATCGGCATTGTATTCATCCGGATGAACGTAACCGTCCTGCTGCTTTACCTTCTTATAGAATTTCACTGCACTGGCCCAAATGGCAGACAGCTCCTCATCATCCAACGGCGGATCACAGCGTTTCGCATGCTCCAGGAAAGCATCATGAGCCTTGTCGGTATCGCCGTATCGCTTAAGTACACGTCCGGCGAAACGGCTCATGGTGTTATTGCGGCTGCCGGCTGCAATAACTTTGTTATTGGAGGCTTCGTCTTTGGGAGCCGCTGCCTCCGGGAGTATTTCCTCATCAATGGTGATCCAGCCGTCATGCCAAACAACCTCGCCGGTATCAGCGCCATAAATGAAGCGTGCCGCATCCAAGGCGTTATCATCGAAAAACGGATATGCCGCATGAATTGCTTTTTTTAGGTTGGCGTACTGCTCAGCGCTTCGGATCTCGCTGGTCAGGAAGTACACGTGGCCGCGAGGGCGAGGCCCGAAGCATTCCTTATTTAAAAAGTTATGACGGCTTGGTGCCCAGGCAAAAGCAATGTCCGGCATCAGCTCGTCGAGCTTGTCCGCATCAATCCACTCAGCTGCATTCTCGGTGTGGTCGTTGTCTACATCCATCACCACCACGTTGGAAGCACGAAAATTGTCTATGCTGCGATAGTTGTCAGCGTATTCCGCACAGACATGATCCAGCTTTACTGCCTCTGCAAGCTCCGCTCCGGAAGTGATCTCCCAGCGGGTCGGGTAGAGGCAGTTCTTTGCATTTCCGACACAATTTCCGGTATAAATGACGAGCTTCATTCGGATACCTCCTGCATCTTTTCTGTGAAATAACGGATCGTCATATGGCGCTTTTGGGCCTTAGCGATCTCCTGCTGCATCCCTTCCGAGCGGCGCCCTCCGAATACCCAGAGCTCATTGCACTTGCCCAGGAAGACCATATTCATAAACATGGCCAGCTCTCGCTGCTCCGGATCGTTGTCTTCCATATATTGAGGAAGCAACAGGTGTGGTGCGAATGGGATCGCATTCTTCATCACAGCGAATCTGCAATACTCGCGGGCTTGGGCTGTGTTTACTTCTACGTCTCCTGCATACGGAGAACAGATATATACCAACGGTCGGAACACCCTATCCTCCTTTTTGATTGCGAGCAAAGCCTTATGCGCTGTCGGGTCCTGGTAGCCTTCGGAATTCCTTCTCGGGACTGCACCAGGTCCGTACCTTATCTGTTCGTTCATAAGCGAACCTCCTATATCAGTTTGAGAGGCCAGATGGTCCCTCTAACTGTCCCATGACAGAAGTCCTCCATTTGAACGGAGGAAATAAAAAAAGAACAGTCGCAGAACTGATCTTCTAGACGCAAAAAAGAAAAGGCACCCAACCCTTATGGATTGAGTGCCAATGTCCTAAGCTATA
>JAEDIZ010000143.1 GCA_016296635.1 Oscillospiraceae bacterium | reverse complement strand
AGGCCTTCATCGAGATCATGATCGAGGGCGACGCCAACGGCCGCGGTTTCCAGTATCCGATCCCGACCTATTCCATCACCCGCGACTTCGACTGGAGCGAGACCGAGAACAACAAGCTTCTGTTTGAAATGACCGCAAAATACGGCACGCCGTATTTCTCTAACTATATCAACTCCGACATGGAGCCCTCCGATGTGCGTTCCATGTGCTGCAGACTGCGTCTTGATCTGCGTGAACTGCGCAAAAAGTCCGGCGGCTTCTTCGGCTCCGGCGAATCCACCGGTTCCGTTGGTGTTGTTACCATCAACATGCCGCGTATTGCGTACCTTGCGGAGAATGAAGAGGACTTCTACAAGCGTCTGGACAAGCTGATGGACATTGCAGCGCGTTCTCTCAAGACCAAGCGTACCGTCATCACCAAGCTGCTTGACGGTGGTCTGTATCCGTACACCAGACGGTATCTCGGCACCTTCTCCAACCACTTCTCCACCATTGGCCTGATCGGCATGAACGAGGTTGGTCTTAACGCCAAGTGGCTGCGCAAGGATCTGACGCATCCGGAAACGCAGGAATTCACGAAGGACGTTCTGAACCACATGCGTGAGCGTCTGTCCGACTATCAGGAGCAGTATGGCGATCTCTACAACCTTGAAGCAACGCCGGCTGAGTCCACTACCTACCGCATGGCCAAGCATGACAAGAAGCAGTTCCCGGACATCATCACTGCCAACGAGAACGGCACGCCGTATTACACCAACTCGTCCCATCTGCCCGTCGGCTACACCGAGGACATTTTCTCCGCGCTGGAGATTCAGGACGACCTGCAGACCCTTTACACCTCCGGTACGGTCTTCCACGCCTTCCTTGGCGAAAAACTGCCGGACTGGAAGGCTGCGGCAACGCTGGTGCGCAAGATTGCAGAGAACTTCCGTCTGCCGTACTACACCATGAGTCCGACCTATTCCGTCTGTAAGAATCACGGCTATCTGGCCGGTGAAGTATACACCTGCCCGCATTGCGGCGAAAAGACTGAAGTATACAGCCGAATCACCGGCTACTACCGTCCCGTTCAGAACTGGAACGACGGCAAGACCCAGGAATTCAAGGATCGCAAGGTCTATGATATCGGCAATTCCCATTTGAAGAAGGCTGCAGCGGCGGAAGAAACTTCTGCAGCGGCAGCACCCGCAGCTGAGCCTGCGGCAGAGGCAGCTTCCGAAGCAGTGGAAGGTGCAATCCTCTTTGCAACGCCTACATGCCCGAACTGCAAGCTGGCAGCGGCTCTTTTGGATAAGGCGGGGATCCCCTTCACAAAGCTGATCGCTGAGGAGCACCCGGATCTGGTAGCGAAATTCGGCGTCAAGCAGGCCCCCACGCTGGTCATTTCTGACGGCGAAAGCTTTGAAAAGTTCAAGGGTGTGTCCGATATCAAGGGCTGGCTGATGAACCGGCAGTAAGCTGAAAAAGCTTTTCGGTATTCACAAACAAATAAGCAGGGGCGCATCTGCGCCCCTGAACTTTTCAATACGGGAGAGAAACTGTATGTATGATGTAATCGTAGTAGGCGGCGGCCCCGCCGGTATGACGGCGGCTTTGTACGCTCTTCGCAACGGCAAAAGTGCCATGGTGTTGGAAAAACACGGCTTCGGCGGCCAGATCACCTATTCCCCCAAGGTGGAAAACTATCCCGGTACCCTGCAGATGAGCGGCAATGAATTTGCGGACAAATTCCTTGATCAGATCATGGCGCAGGGCGCGGATGTGGAACTGGAAAAGGCAGTTGCTGTGGAGGACTGCGGCAGCTATCGCGTGGTTAAGACCGAAGAGGGCAGCAGCATTGAGGCAAAAACTGTCATACTGGCGACCGGCGTCAAGCACCGGATGCTGGGCCTGCCCGGAGAATATGCACTGGTAGGTGAGGGCATCTCTTTCTGCGCGGTCTGCGACGGAGACTTCTATAAGGGGCAGACCGTCTGCGTGGCGGGCGGCGGCAACTCCGCGCTGCAGGAGGCGATTCTGCTTTCCGGCAAGTGCGCAAAGGTCATCATGCTGCAGGATCTGCCCACGTTCACGGGCGAACAGAAGCTGCAGGATGTTTTGTTTGCCAAGGAGAATGTAGAAAAGCACACCAACATGAAGATCACCGGCTATGTGCAGGAAAAGGGCGAGCTGGTCGGCGTGGAAGCCGAAGACCGCACCACCGGGCAGAAGCGGGTTTTTGCCTGCAGTGGTCTGTTCCTTGCCATCGGATTGATCCCGGAAAACGAGGCTTTCGCAAGCCTTGCAGAGCTGAATAAGTTTGGCTACTTTGAGTCCGATGAGACCTGTGTTACAAAGACGCCCGGTGTATTTGTCGCCGGTGACTGCCGCTCCAAGAGCGTGCGGCAGCTTACGACGGCTGTGGCAGACGGCGCTGTGGCGGCGCTGGCAGCCTGCCGATATATCGACCAGAATCTCTGATAGAAAACAAAACAAAAGTCCCGGCAGATTCATTCTGCCGGGGCTTATATTCTTATTTGCCGGTTGCCTGATCGATCAGGCGGACATCCACATCATAATACTGGCCGCTGCGATAGATGGTCAGCGTTACGGTATCTCCTGCGACAAACTGGTTTTTCACCATGTTCAGCTCATCGATGCTGGAGACCTTTGTGCCGTTGATGGCGGTAATGATATCGCCCTTTGCAATGCCGACAGCAGCGGCATCGCTGCCTTGCGCTACGGAGGAAACATAGACACCGCTGGGCAGGTTGTAATAGATCCGGAAGACGGAGGGGAGAACATCATAGGTGATGCCAATGGCCGGTCGGCCAGAAACATAGCCTTTGTCGATCAGCTCGTCGATGATCGGTTTGGCGGTGTTGATGGGAATGGCAAAACCGAGTCCCTCCACGGAGGCGAAACCGTTATAGTAGGAACTCATCTTTATGGTGTTGATACCGATGACCTGCCCGTAGCAGTTGATAAGAGGCCCGCCGGAGTTGCCGTTATTGAGAGCGGCATTGGTCTGAATCAGAGTCATTTTCCGGTCGTTCACAGTCAGGTCCCGGTTGATGGCAGAAATGATGCCGTTGGTCATGGTGCCGCGCAGCTGCGTGCCGAGAGGGTCACCGATGGCAACGACGCTGTCGCCGACGCGCAGAACGGAGGAGTTGCCGAACTCCGCCGGCTGCAGTCCGGCTGCATCAATTTTCAGAACCGCCAGATCGCTGGTTTCATCGCTTCCGACAATCTCTGCCTCGTACTGATTGCCGCTGTTGTCCAAGACCAAAATGACGGCAGCGCCCTTGATCACATGATGATTTGTAATGACATAGCCGTCGGAGGACATGAGAATGCCGGTTCCTGTGGCGGTGCCGCCGGAGGTGGCGGAGGAAATGGAGACGACGCTGTCAATGACGGAGGCGTAGATCTCCTGCAGACTCATTGCATTTTCATCATTGGATGGCATGGTGTCGGAGCCGAGGCGGGACGATGAGATGGTCAGCGTCGCATCCGGCCAGTCGTGACTGCTCGGCTGCACAGGAGGCACCTCGGCGGGAAACTGCTCTGGGGCTGGCGGAAGCGCACGGTCCGGAGTTTCCTGATCGATCGCCTGAACGACCTTCGGTCCGATGGAAAGCGAAAAACCGTTTTGCGTCCGATCCAGACTGAAACCGATATTCTGGTAGAGATAGACGACGCCGCCTGCAAAGGCGATGACAAACAAAGCTGCGAGGATGCCGATGATCCAGCGCCCGACATGGTTTTTGGCTCTGCCCATAGGTGTGGGCGGCTGCGGGGAAGACCAATTGCCGGACTCAATATGATCGTCGTCATAAAAACCGTTGCTGTTATCGTAGTTCATAAGAACACCCTCTTGATCAGAAGCGTTTTGTGATTAGTGTATCCGAATAAGCCGGGATTATGTGAAACTCATCGAACGGTGGGAAGGGTAAAAATAAAGCTGGTGAGGCCGTTTTCACTCTCGGCATGAATATCGCCGCCGGAGGCTCCAACGATCGTTTTCGCAATATACAGTCCCAGTCCCCAGCCTTCACGATCCTGCGAGCGGGATTTATCTGCCTTGTGAAAGCGCTCAAAAAGCAGCGGCAGTTCTTCCGCCGGGATGGTGGGACCGGAATTTCGGACGGTCACGGAAGCAACGGAGCCTTCCTTCAGAATCAGCGACAGCGCGCCGCGCTCCGGACAGAATTTGATGGCATTATCCAGCAGATTATAAAGTACCTGCGTGATTCCGTCCCGGTCTGTTCTGACCCAGACGGAGCGCTCCGGCAGATCGACATCCACCTGCAGATGCTTGGCATTGATCTTCTGCTCAAAGGTGATCAGAACATCGCCCATGGCTTCCGCAAGGTCAAACCGGGTCTTTCGGGCTTCATCGATGCCCTTGGCCTGCAGACGGGAAATATCCAGCATATTGCGAACCAGCCGCGAGAGTCTTCTGACCTCGCCCGATACGATCTGCATATAGTGCTGCTGCTTTTCCGGCGGAATGGTTCCGTCCAGCATACCGTCGATATAGCCGCCGATGGTGGTCATGGGCGTTTTCAGCTCATGCGATACATTGGCGATAAACTCCTGCCGTCTGGTTTCGGCTTTTTCCAGAGAATCT
>JAEDIZ010000142.1 GCA_016296635.1 Oscillospiraceae bacterium | reverse complement strand
CACCGGACTCTGACTCCGTTTGCGGGGGTTCGAATCCCTCATCCCCTGCCAATAATAAACCTTCCGTCTTTTGATGGAAGGTTTATTATTTTAGCATAGGTATTTCAGATAAGGGATTCGAATGCCAGCACCTTGGCGACAGTCCGGTGGATTGTCGTAACCGATGTAGCAGAATCCCTCATTCCCCATCAATCAAGTACCTTCTGTCTTTTAATGAAAGTTTTTATTTTGGCATAGATTTTGTATTTTGGATAGATAGACCTTTCCGTTTGAATAATATTACGCAAAAAACGCCATCCGATCGGATGGCGTTTTTTAAATCGTTTATTTTTCTGTAAACTGCTTAATTGCACGCAGGGTAAAAACCGCACTTCTGAGCATGTCATAGGTCATGTCAAGCCCCTTATCGCCGTTTCCCTTGATAATCCCTCTGTCAGCCAGTTCCTTGATCTCCGGTCGAATGGATTCCGGAACTTCTTCTACAGTCTTGTATCGTTTCAATGTCATCACCTCCAGTTCATCTTTCCACGCAAGCCATGCCCTCCCGGTTTCTGTATTCTCATCGCCGATAAAATAAGCCGGGCAGATTTTTCCGGTCACATCCCAGTGGCGTATGACGTTCTCAATCGGAATATCATATTTCTTCATCAGAGCCGCTGCCAGCAGCCGTGTATTTTCAAGTGTCTTTTCCGTTGGCCGGATTCTGCCGTCATTAACATCATCACAGATCTCTATTCCGATAGAGTTGTAGTTGTTGCAGGTTTTGAAAAAGCTGTGCCCCGCTGCTCCCTGCAGACCTCCTCCGCAATGCCATGCAAAAATTTCATCCGGAACGCTGCATACAAGACTGTCTGAATCGACAAAGTAATTCGCGCTTGCTTTTACGATATTATTCTGGAAATACCGTCCGTTTGATTCTGCCGAATCCCATTGGTTTGCCGTATAGTGGATCACAAGATATCGGATTGCGGACAAAGGTCGATATCCGCCGTGATTGCCGGGGTTGCTCGGTATGTAACTGACCGGTAGCGAAAGCCCCGGTATTCTGAGCTCATTCAATCTCCGCTGCCTCCATCCTTCATGGTCTGTGTTCCAAAGTAAAATGCAATAACCGTGGAGAAAATCGTCATAAACTGATCCGGAGTCACACGGTCTGTGAGAGCCAGAACGGAAAACACCGCAACAAGTGTAACCGTCACAATGCTTTTTACGCTGAGAAGCTTCAAAATGCGCTTTTTCAGTTCACTCATTCTCATTCACCTCTATCCATATTATGTTTTTCGGAATTGTGTTGAGCCGCAGTATCATGTTTCTACCTCCCATGTATCTACCTCAGCCTTGATTTTGTCGATAAAAGAATTTCCGCCCATAGCTTTGTATGCGTGATAGGAGTATAGGAAATTTTCATACTCATACTGCCGGATGCAGTCTTCATCCTTATGGCGATAATAGGAATTCAGCATTTGCTGTCTGAGAATACACTTCTGCCCTTCTCTGATCTGCGCCACGCCAAGGAGCTTCTCGCGCAGCGGTTTTATGAACAGAAGTGCCGCAGCAACTAGACCTGAAACTGCGCTGGCTGCTTCTGCCGCCAAAATCAGTTCACTCATTTTCACACCCCCTTTTCATTAGCCTTTTCCATTTTCTTTGATTTCCTGACTGATCCCTTCATAAATAGAAAGCAACGCATGCTTAATTGCACGGACTACTGCAACACTTTGAAAAATTGCCTGTCATTTGTCCCGAAATGGCAAAAAAATCCCCCCTTCTGCCGCTGCAGAAAGAGGGATTCAAAATATATTGGATTTGGTTCGGCCTTACTTGCCCATAAACTTGTTCAGCATACCGCCGAGCTTGTCTCCGGCGAGCTTTGCCTTTACGCCGTCAACGACACCGTTGATGGTATCGTCCGGCAGATCCACGCCGAGCAGACCTTCCACCGCTTTCACGGGATCAGTCTTCAGCTGCTCCATGAACTTCGGATCTTTCTTGGCCTTTTCTACGATCTCATTGACCTTTGCCTTGATATCAAGCATTTTCTGCTCCTTACTCCGTGACGGTCTCAGCTTCGGGAGCGTTCTTCTTCACGGACTCAACGCCGTTCAGGCAGCTCTTAAGTGCCTTGTAGCTTTCGCTGACGGCGATGATCTGACCGTTGGTAGCCTTCAGGCGGAAACGGAACTCACCCTTCTTGTCGGCATAAACCTCAAACTTCGGATGCTTCAGCGTTTCAAAGCCTTCAACAGTCTGATTCTCAACGTCGGCCTTCGGTGCATTGGCCTGCACGCTGGCGATGCCGTTCTTGCAGGCTGCAACGGTCGTGTAGACTTCGGATGTCGCAATGATCTCACCGTTGGAAGCCTTCAGATTGAACATATAGCCGGTCTTGGTCTGCTTCATGACAAATTTGCCCATGACATAATCTCCTTTATTTTTATAAATTCTACAAAACTGTACGCAGAAGCGAAGCCGGTGTCAATACATCGGCTCCGCTTTTGTGTTATTTCTTCTTCCCCTTCCCCATGTGCAGTTCGCGCATGCCCTCGACCTCATCGCAGACGGGCTTCAGATCGCAATGACTGCAGTCAGTCGGCAGACCGTCAAGAATGTGGGTCAGCGTTTTCGTGATGGCATCCACCTTTTTTGCATTGCCGACAAGTTCGCGGATGATCGGCTGATCAACAAGGAAGATAACGCGCACATGACGGATGCCCTTCATCTGCTTATACTTTCGTATATACGCATTACCAACCGAAGCGAACCGGATACCGCCCGCCAGCGCTTTCTTTGATACGCGCACCTGCTCCTGATTGCTCTCGGAGGAAACACGTACCATATAGCCGTCCGGGAAAACATGATAGCGCACAAACTCCATGTTCCGGATGGCATTATAGGCCTGCTCATCCTCTCCGAGATCATCAACCTCCAGCAGCGTAATGCGCGCAAAGGAAACATCACCGCGCAGATCGCCGAGGTCTTTGCCGCAAAGTACGACCTCGTCCTTTGTGATCAGACCCGGAGTTGTTGTCGCGCAGGTATAGTTTACAGAGGGAGTTCCGCTGCCGCCAAGTTCATAGGCCGCATCGCGGAGCATAACAAGCTCGCTCTCCCCGTTATCCTTCCAGCAGGCACGCTCACTGTAGTCAAAGGCCCGGCGTTCGCAGGTTTCAAGCTGCTCCAGCGTATGTGAAATGATATGATCGTAAAGTTTCATCAGAATTTAATGTCCACTTTCTTGCGGTCAAAAATGCGGTTCACCATCGTATAGGCCCAGCCCATCAGCTTCTGATCGAGATTCCAGAAGTAAATGACATAAAGTGCGCCGACAACGATAACGATAAACTTGATCAGACCTTTCAAAAATTTCAGCATAGTCTGCTCCTTTCCGGATTAGGCCTTTGCGAGGCCCTTCTGGCGTGCATACTCTGCCGCGCCAAGAGCGCCCATCAGCTGCGGGTCAACAGAAAGGTCAACAACCTTCAGCTTCAGCACGCGCTCGATGGCAGCCTTCAGACCGTCATTCTTTGCGCAGCCGCCGGTCAGCGTGATGGAGTCGGTAGCGCCGGCCTTCTTCGCCATTACGAAGCAGCGCTTTGCAACTGCCATCTGAATACCGGCTGCGATCTCGTCCATGGGCTTGCCTTCGCCGACAAGCGTGATAACCTCAGACTCAGCAAAAACGGTGCACTGTGCGGTGATGGGGATCACATTCTTTGCAGTCAGACTCAGCTTAGAGAATTCCGGCAGCGACATTTCAAAGGAACGGGCCATTGCTTCGTAGAAACGGCCGGTACCTGCTGCGCACTTATCGTTCATGGCAAAGTTCTTGACCGTACCGTCGGTGTCGATGGAGATGCCCTTGACATCCTGACCGCCGATATCGATGATCGCCTTGACGATGGGGTTGGTGATATGTACACCCATAGCGTGGCAGGAGATTTCGGAGATGTTTTCATCTGCAAACGGAACCTTGTTGCGGCCGTAGCCGGTACCGATCAGATACTCGAGTGCTTCTGCGCTGCTCAAATCAGAAACCTGAGAAACAACTTCCTCCATGGCCTGCTTTGCAGAAATCTCAGCATTGATCTTGCTGCGAATGGTGGTATTGGCTACCATCTTGCCGTTTTCATCAAGAATAACTGCTTTGGTATATGTGGAACCTACATCGCATCCGCCGAAGTATTTCATATTTATATCCTCCAAATTATCTTTTCTTTCAATTACATGCAGGTATCGTCTTCGAACTCCAGCAGGGATTCGTCCACGGGTTCTGCATGCATAACGGTTTTCATATAGTTGCTGACCTTGTCACGCATCGTGCGGCGGGAAACCGTTCTCGGATCCATCAGATCATGTTCGATCCAGATCAGGCGGATGCCACGCTCTCTTGCCTGATCATCCAAAATGCCCTGCACGGTTGCCATATTCTTGCAGGCAACATTCTGATACATGATGACAAGATCGACGTTCCAAATCTCGCACTGCTTCCAAAGCTCATCAACGACATGCTGATAACCGCCGTTGGTGTGACGGCGCATGACCATGCGCTCGTACAGGCGGGCAAGATCACGCATTGCCTCTTCGGGATCTTCCGTTTCCAAAGGCTTCGTGAAGTTCAGGCTTTCCATCTCGACCAGGACATTGATGCCCCAGCAGTTTGC
>JAEDIZ010000141.1 GCA_016296635.1 Oscillospiraceae bacterium | reverse complement strand
ACGGGCGAAGGCTCGCATTGCCCGCGGGGGCATCCCCGCCAAATTCCAATTTATCGATTTTCTGACGGAAACCGATATGCACATTATGAAATACCCCCTTGCGGTGTGTGGGCCGTCCCTATCGAAACCATTCCGGCTCAGCGCAGTTTGATGTAGCTTTCCGGCTGAGCCAACGAGCCGCCGCCGGTGATATAAGCCGTCCATTCCTTTCTGACGACCTGCTGTGCCCTTTCAAACACCCGGCTCTCATCCTTCAGAAATGGCGCCATATAGGCAGCCGTGTTCAGGCAGGTCACGCGGAAGGTGTCCGTATCTTTGATTTCCTTCCCGTCCAGCAGCGCCTTTGTCAGGGTGTAAGCTCCCGCTTCCTCCCCGACCCTGATGGAAATGCCGCTGACCACGGGCAGAGAACCCCTGTTGAAGGGCTTGAAGCCCCCTTCGATGCCCTCCACATAGGCTTTCAGCGTCTCTTTCAGCTCCGCGCCGGTCATCTCCCGCCGGTAAGCCAGCAGAACATTGGGCATAATCATGCAGCCAACCTGCTTCTCGGTGTAGTCAGCCTTCAGTACCGATCCTGTAAAGCTGTAAGCGGGGGCGATGAGCACATCAGCGCCATAGCATTCCCGCAGGGAATTGGCCATGACAGACCAGGACGCGTTGCCGCCATCCGGACGGAACCGGTTGGAATAGCCCTGAGCCACAGACAGCACCGCATCCCCGGCGGCAGCCTGGGCTGCCTTCAGCTGGGCGTCAAAAGCCTGATAGGCCTGCCTTCCGGTGTACTCCCGCTGAAGCATTTTGGTTACAACTTCCTTGGACGCGGCGAAAAAGTCGTTGGAGGCGATGCGGATGTACATATGGTTCTGCTCCAGAAGCGGTCTCAGGTTGTCGAGATGGGGAGAAAGCTCCAGGTTGAGGTTCTGACTGTAGGTAACCACATCGCCGCCCTTGGACAGAATGTTCTGGGCCTCCTCGGAGAGCATCACGCTCAACACCCGCATGGCATTTTCCTGCCGGGCGTCATCCTGCTCCAGCTCCCGGCTCATGGCTACCTGAAACTGGGGATAGGTCAGCAGCCACTGCTCACCGTTCTGGCCGAGGTAGGGCAGAAATACGGCGTCCACCCCGTTTTTCTGGAATTCTATGACATTTCCGCCGACGGCGCGGATGATGGCAGCCTTTCCCTCGGCGAACAGATTGATCACGGGGGCGTAATCCAGCTCCACATCCTCGGGCCGGATATTCACTTCCTCGATAAACCGCGCCATCCGATCAAAGGCCTCGGGCCAGATCTTGGCATCCAGACCAGTGACGGTATCATCGGTGGGGTCCTCGTAAGCGCTGCGCCAGATTCTGCCCTCCATGGAGGTGATCTCCGGAATGGACAGGCCCTGCAAGACCTCCATGCAGGTATAGTCGTAGGCAAAATCCGCCACAAAGCCCCGGACCCCCACTTCCTCAAAGGCCTGACAGGCAGCCACCAGACTGTCATAATCCGTAGGCATGGGGATATTATATTTCTCGAACAGGCCCCGGTTGGCAACCAGGCCATCCACCTCACCGCACAGGGGCAGCCAGTTGACCGTGCCGTCCGGGTTGGTGAAGCTGGACAGGTAGGCGTCGTAGATCTTGCCCGCCTCCTCGGAGGTGGACAGGTCTATCAGATGGTCCTTCAGATCCGCCGCGTCATGTAAAGCGAACCGGCGGCAGGTGATAATATCCGGCAGTGTGCCGTTCTGGTCCAGAAATTTGTAGAAATCCAAATCGTTGTTTCCCACCACAAACTGAATGTCCAAATCCGGGAGCTGGGACTGGATGTAGGGTGCGTAGCTGTCATACAGACCGGCGCTCCACATATACACCGTAATGGTGTCCTCCTCCTTTTCCCCGGCGCAGCCCGGCAGCAGCGCCAGCAGCAGCGCCAGCAGCAGCGCCGCCGTCAAGATCACGCAAATCAGTCTAACCTTTCTTTCCATCGCACCAACCCTTTCTTTGATGATCAAAAAGCCCGTGAAAATACTTCGTGTGACTTTGTCATTATACCATTATATCCATAGAAATACAATATATATTTGAATAAAACCTGTAATTTTACCTTTTTTCCCAGGGATTCCGCCAAAATTGCTTCCCTGGCCGCAGTCGCTGCCGCTCCGGCAGAAGTAAACGCGTTTTCATTTTTCAGGCTGATTGTTGAGAAATCGCGCGAAATAAACGGACGCCGTCCGTGGGACAAGGGAGGGAATTGTATGATGTTCTGTCTCCTACGGCATATCACGAAGCAGAGCCTGGGGCAAAAAGTTCCATTCTGCCAAATAAAACACGGAAACTGTCAAAATCTGCAACGACTTCCTTACTTTCACTTGGATTTGATTCGGAATCCGGGAGAAGCTATGATTGCGGAAAGAAAAAGCCGATTTCCCATGGAAACCGGTGTCCTTTCCCAAAAAGAATGTAAGGAGAGAGTCCAAATGAGCAGCAACAACAATCGGATCAACGTTCCCCAGGCCAAGCAGGCCATGGAGCAGTTCAAGATGCAGGCAGCTTCCGAGGTCGGTGTGAACCTGCAGAACGGCTACAACGGCAATCTGACCTCCCGGGAAGCCGGCTCCATCGGCGGCCAGATGGTCAAGAAGATGAGTACCGTACGACGTGCGAACTTTACACGCGCAGACCGTACTGCAATCGGTCATGAGATCAAGGTTCGGTACATAGCGGCCATCACCATTTAGGAGGGACATTGATATGAAAAAACTGATTTTGTGTGAGTTCAATATGGATACTGCCTGTGTTGAACTAAAATTCACTGACGGCAGCATGATCGCCATCGATACGATTGCTGTGGAGAACGAGCTTGCCGACAATATGTATCAGCGTTCAGAACTGGACTGGCTGATCTATAACAAGCCGCTGGAGTATGCGCAGCTTGTGCTCGACGGCGATTTGGAACAGTATGTGCAAGGAACGCCGGAACATCGGTTGATAGATTAAAGCGAATAAAGTGGTACAGCCCACCGGTCAGATGATCGGCGGGCTGTGCCAATACTGTCATTTGTCAATGTTGTTGATGGAAAAACCGCTGTTTTTCTTGCAGATGATTCTCAATTTATGAGGCGCTTTGATCTTGTGGGAGCTGAGCTTATAAGAGCAGATCATCATATCAAGCAGATCCTGCTGTGAAATGGATGCTCCAGAACCACCATCAAAAGACGTGGTCCCTGCCCCCAGAATTGGCACACATACATCCTTTTCGGAATAATGATTTTCCAATTCTCTCCACAGCAGATCCAAACACTGAAGATACTCATCACGGGTAAAAAATCGCCCCTTGCCTTTATCATCAAGCTTAGCGAACGCCATCAATAGGTCATCTCCATTCGGGACGATAGTTCCGGAATCGTACTTTGTTTTTTGCTGATACTGTGATTTCGCTCGAGCCGGAGTAATGTTGGCTGCATCGATCAACTTCTGCATATCCAAACCCGGATGTGTAGTAAGATACTGTCCACAAATAGAAGTTGGATTTATATCTGCAGTTTTATCACCGACATGTGTTGTGAAGCACTCATCGAAGTTGATTACCCGCTTACAGTTCCGTTTCTTGAGGATATTGCCATATTCCACCCGAATGGAATAATTCTCCCCGCGGATTGTAGTCCATCTGCGGAGTGCAAGAAAAAGCGCATACGCTGCCGATGTGGCAATCCAAACCAGCAAAAAACAAACAAGCCGAGTAATGACAACATTTACATCTGTGGCTTCAAAGCCAGAAAGCCATTCACATTTACTAAGAAGCCCCTGCGTTATCCAGCCACGACCGGCAAAGACTGATTCGGGCACAAATGTAAAAATGCCTGTAATGACCGCAAATGCCGCCGCTATACTTTTCTTGATAAAGTCAATCAAAATCCAAGCACCTCTTTTATGTAGGCGTAATCACCGACTCTTCTCCCATAGGCATCATACTTCCAAAACGGCTTGGCGTAATCCTCGTATCCTTCCATATACGAAGGCAGCCAGCTTGTCTCTTTTCTCGTGGAGTTGTAGACAATAACAATCGTCTTGTTCCTCTTCTTGGCTTGTTCAAATTCATGGCGGAGGTAAGAGTATCTATTTATATTGCCGCAATCATCGTTCTCGCCAGGAGTAGAAGCACTGACGACTTTACACGATTTAATTCCGTTTGTGTTTTGCTTGTACGGAGTACAGGTGCACTGTCCCTGATCCTTAAAAGCACGTTCGCATCCGCTCCCTGCCGTACGCGATCCAGTCATATCTCCAACAACAAAGATCGCTGCAGAGGAAGCGTTGATTTGACGATTAAATTCCGCCTTTAAGTCGCAGATGCGGCAATCATCGTCGTTGGCAACACTGCCAGAAACTACTTCGGACATATCGACGAAATCGACCTTGTGCCAAGCATCGCTTCCCCATTTGTTCAATTCGTTCACAACATCCCGATCTCCGTTGGATAAATCATAGTCAGCACTAATATAAACTCGCTTGCTCATGTAATCACGCTCCGTTTGAGAAAAATGTATTTTCAGGCGTCAAAGCACAACACACAGTTGATGACGCTTTATTTATCTACTACATATTGTATCACAAGTGGCAGAAAAACACAATATATTCTTGCTTTTGCTGACTGCATAATTTACATTATGAGAAGTTCGCCGACGGCAGCGTGAAATGTATCGAGGATGA
>JAEDIZ010000140.1 GCA_016296635.1 Oscillospiraceae bacterium | reverse complement strand
GTGATGGAACTGATTGACGGCATTACCCTGAAGCAATATATGCAGCAGAAGGGGGTGCTGAATTGGCGTGAAGCACTGCATTTTTCCACGCAAATTGCAAAAGCGCTGGAGCATGCCCACAGCCGCGGGATCATCCACCGGGATATCAAGCCGCATAATATTATGATTCTGAAAGATGGTACCGTGAAGGTTGCAGATTTTGGAATCGCCCGCGTCACTTCGGCACAAAGTACGCTGACGCGGGAGGCGTTAGGCTCCGTTCATTACATCTCTCCAGAGCAGGCAAAAGGAAGCAGAATTGATCAGCGCTCGGATTTATATTCCCTTGGCGTTGTGATGTATGAGATGCTGACCGGCCGGCCTCCTTATGATGGCGAAACTCCGGTATCCGTGGCCATCAAGCATATCAATGCGGGGGCGCCTATGCCCCGTTCTATCAATCCTCAGATTCCGATCGGTCTGGAACAGATCACGATGCATGCCATGAGTGCAGATCCGGATGACCGCTATGAATCGGCCACAGAGATGCTCTGCGATCTGGATGAATTTCGCCGCAACCCAAACGTGAACTTTTCTGCCCCTTCTTCGGCGGTGACGCATCCGTCTGAGCATCCCGCCGCAGCACGCCCCACCCCGGATCATTCTGTTCGCAGAAATGCTGCAGAACCGCCGATGAAGAAGCCGCGAAAGCAGGCTTCCAATTCAGTTGCGCTTGTGGCCGGAATTATTTGCATTGCGTTGGCCCTTTGCTTTATCGGATATTTTCTTTATTCCTTCTTTTTTGCTGATCTTCTTTCGAACACAGCGGAAGTGGAAGTTCCCGGCTTTGTGGGACAAGTCGCAGAAGAAATCAGCCAACGAGACTACCCGAATCTGCACATTCAAGTGGAAGCCTGGGAAGCCAGCGATTCGGTTCAGGCAGGCCGGGTCATTCGTCAGGACCCGGTGGAAGGCCGCATGGTAAAAAGCGGAAGCACCATTTCTTTGTTCGTTTCTTCTGGACCTTCCTCAGATACCATGCGCGATTTGGTCAATTACACAGAGCAGAATGCCAGAACAATTCTGGATAATCTAGGTCTTGGACTGCAAGTCGAAGTGGTACAGGAAAGCAGCGAAGTCATTGTCAGCGGTGCGGTCATCCGGACTACCCCTGCCGTTGGGGAGCCCTTAACAGCCGGACAAACTGTTACACTGGTGGTTTCTACTGGCATTGAGATCAAACTGGTCCCCGTACCGGAGTTGGTGGGTATGACTGTGCAGGAAGCAAAAGATACGCTGGACCGCCTGGATTTGAAGTACGGCGTCAGTTATGTGGATGCGGATGAAGCAAAGGGGACCGTTATTTTCCAGAGTATTAAGCAGATGGAAAATGTAAAGCCTGGGACAACGGTGAACCTGCAGGTTTCAAACGGTCCTGAAGAGGAGGATTCGAACAACAACAGTTCGCAAGGAGATGAGGAAAACATATTCTCTGAGCCGAATATTATCTGGATTCCCATGCCCAAGGGAAATGAAACGGTGGACGTACTGATTTTACTGGATGATGACCCCAGACAGGTCCTGGATGAAATTCTGCAGTTGGATCTGGTGACTCTGACAGAGAACGGCCTGCCCATTGCCCCAGACGCCGATGGCGTCCACGAAATTGTCGTTTACATCAACGGAAAATTCTGGCATCGAATGACTTACAATTTTGATACGGGAGAGCAGGTAGATTCATGATCAAAGGCCGAATCACAAAGGCGATCAGCGGCTTTTATTACGTTCAGACAGATAGCGGCTTGGTGGAATGCAAAGCCCGGGGGCGTTTTCGCAAGGATGGCGTTTCACCCCTGGTCGGCGATTGGGTGGAGATTACCCGGGCCAATGGAAAAGGCGTGCTGGAGCAAATTCTGCCCAGAAAAAACTGCCTTGTCCGTCCGGCTGTTGCCAATTTAGACCTTTTGGTTCTTTTGGTTTCCGAGAGTATTCCTGTCACAGAACCCTATCTGATTGACCGCGTTACGGCCATTGCGGGCAATCAGAATATCCCGGCAGTGATTTGCGTCAACAAGAGTGACCTGAGTGGGGAAGAAAGACTCGTCAAAATCTACACCGCAGCCGGCTATGAGGTGGTACGGACCAGCGCTGTTACCGGAGAAGGCGTGGACCGCCTGCGAGAACTGATCCGCGGCAAGGTCGTGGCTTTTACCGGTAATTCGGGAGTCGGAAAGAGCAGCATTCTGAACTGTCTGGCCCCGGAGCTGTCGGTGCCGACCGGTGAAATCTCAGAGAAGCTGGGACGCGGCCGCCATACAACCAGACATATTGAGCTTTTTCTGCTGCCGGATGATACCTATGTGGCGGATACGCCCGGTTTTTCTTCCTTTGATACAGATCAGATGGACGTCGTATTAAAAGAGAATTTACAATATGCGTTTCCAGATTTTGAACCATTTCTTGGAAAATGCCAGTTCCACGACTGTGCGCACCGAAAAGAACCCGGCTGCGCCGTGGCGCAGGCGCTGCGCGAAGGGAAGATCGAACCAACCCGATATGACAGCTATCTGAAATTGTATGAAAAAGCCATGGAAATTCGGCCATGGGAGCTAAAATAAAGGCGGATATGCAGACCGAGGACGCGCAGTGCGCGTCCTTTTTTTTGCACGAGAGGTGGTACAGACGCATATACTTGCATATAAGGAGGCGATCATGTTGTGCCGAAAAAATCTCGTATCTGCAGCTTTTCTTATGGGAATTGGGATTGGTTTGATTCTCTCGTGCATTTTTGAAGGCATTCTTCCAGTTATTATTGGGCTTGCGCTGATTGCATTGGGGGCTTTTTTGCTGAAGAATTAAACACATATTTCGTACATGCTCTGCGTATGGTTATGATAGAACATGCAAGGAGTGAACGACCATGGAGCTTACCATTCAAAACAGCCCCCTGACTTATCTGAAATGCGTCCTGAGAGAGGTCCGGCGTCAGGAAGAAACCGCTGAAACCGTAGTACCGGACACTTATCCAGACATCGGTTCCATTTTGGATGCACACGCCTGTGCAGTGATCCGTGGAAAAGATTGCCGTGCCGGCAGCGTCATCATCTCCGGCGGCGTCAAAGGAAGCATTCTTTATCTTCCAGAGGATGGCTCCTGGCCCCGATGTCTGGAATTTTATATGCCCTTCAGCGTAAAAGTGGAGAATTCTGAATTGACGGAACAATCTCAGGTTCTCAGCTCTGTTCGTGTGAGCGCAGCAGACGGACGCATGATCAACTCCCGAAAAGCAATGCTGCGGGTGAATTTAAGCTGCAGCATTACGGCTTACGAGAAAATGGAAGAAACGCGATATACCCTGACTCAGCAGCCTCCGTACCTGCGTCTTCGCCGGGAGGAATATACCGTTGACCTTCCGTTGGAGACGGCAGAGCGTTCCTTCCTGGTCAGTGATACTTTGGAATTGCCGGCTGGAAGTCCTCCAATGGATCGACTGTACAAGGTTCATTGCAGCCTGGAGCTGACCGATCAGAAATTGGTTGGGGATAAAGCAGTGTTTAAAGGAATTGCACGATGTAAACTTCTGTATCAATCAGAAGATCATCGGTTCTATGTCCAGGAATTCCAACTCCCGTTTTCTCAGTATTGTGAGCTTTCCTCCGAATATGATGGGGACGAGCAGATGGAGTTAATCCCTGTCATGACCGGATATGACCTGGAGCCGGAAACACCCAACGGTGCAACAAAAGCTTATTTCAATCTTCATGTTCTGGTGCAATGCGTAATTTTCGGGAAACAGCCCATTGAGGTTATCCGTGACGCATTTTGCACCAAAGGAACGCTGCAGCCAACATGGCGGGACTTTACGCTGGAAAGCAGCCTGGATCACCCGATGGCCACACAGACAGTACACTGCCGTGTAGCAGGTGACTTCCAGCAAATCATGGACTATGACATTTATGCAGGAGATCCTTCTGTCGAACGCACAGGGGATACTGCAGCAATTACTATTCCGCTGTCTGTCCATGTTCTGGGATACACGCAGGACGGAATGATGAACGCGGCAGTTGGCCGTGAAACCGCCGGCTTCGAAATCCCATTGGCAGAACAGGCGTTTTGCATGCCGAGGTTGGATCGCCTGGGGAATTCTTCTGCGTCAGCAGCTCCAGACGGCGCTGATACAAGGGTGGAATTGACAATCTGCTCCACATGTTTTGCCGGACAAAATATACGCACTCTGGCAGCGGGAACCTGGGAGGATACGGCACCAGGCGGAGGAAGAAGTCCTTCTGTGTTGCTTCGTCGTGCCGGAAAGGGAAGCGCAGTGTGGGATATTGCCAAGGCTGCGGCAGCGAACGAAGAAACGCTTCGTCAGGTCAATGGTCTGGAAGGGGAGTGGCTGTCGGAGGACCGGGTTCTTCTGATTCCTTTGGGATAGCATACATGATTCGAACTAAGAAACAGCCTTTCGTATATGAGTAATCGGTGCATGCCCGCTCGGATCAGACAGATGGGCAAGCATGCATGACGGAAATGGGGGAATATCCTATGACGGGAGTCACTGAACATATTTACCAGGAGATTGCAAACCGAACGGGCGGTGATCTCTATCTCGGTGTTGTCGGCCCTGTGCGGACCGGAAAATCCACCTTTGTCAAACGCGTTATGGAAACATTTGTGATTCCAAAAATCGAGAATATCTATCAGCGAGAGCGTGCCATTGATGAACTTCCGCAAAGCGCGTCCGGCAAAACCATTATG
>JAEDIZ010000139.1 GCA_016296635.1 Oscillospiraceae bacterium | reverse complement strand
TAACGTTCTCAAGAAGAGCGTTGCGCTTGATTGCATTGTAGATATCCGGCTCAGATTCTTTATCCAGGTTGATAACCTTTGCATAGCAGCCGCCTTCGAAGTTGAACACGCCGTTGTCATCCCAGCCGTGCTCGTCGTCGCCGATGAGCAGTCTCTTCGGGTCGGTGGAGAGGGTGGTCTTGCCGGTGCCGGACAGACCGAAGAAGATGGCGGTGTTCTCGCCGTTCATGTCGGTGTTGGCGGAGCAGTGCATGGAAGCGATGCCCTTGAGCGGCAGATAGTAGTTCATCATGGAGAACATGCCCTTCTTCATTTCGCCGCCGTACCAGGTGTTCAGGATGACCTGCTCACGGGAGGTGATGTTGAAGGCAACGCAGGTCTCGGAATTGAGGCCCAGCTCCTTGAAGTTTTCGACCTTTGCCAGAGAAGCGTTGTAAACAACGAAGTCCGGCTCGAAATTTGCCAGTTCTTCAGCGGAGGGCTTGATGAACATATTCTCAACGAAGTGAGCCTGCCATGCAACCTCAACGATGAAACGGACAGCCATGCGGGTGTCCTTGTTTGCGCCGCAGAAAGCGTCGACAACGTATAGCTTCTTGTTGCACAGTTCCTTGATAGCCAGATCCTTCACGGCTGCCCAAGTCTCTTCGCTCATGGGATGGTTGTCGTTCTTGTACTCGTCGGAAGTCCACCAGACGGTGTTCTTGGAGTTCTCGTCCATGACGATGTACTTGTCCTTAGGGGAGCGGCCGGTGTAGATGCCGGTCATAACGTTCACAGCACCCAGCTCGCTGACCTGACCCTTTTCATAACCGGTCAGTTCGGGCTTGGTTTCTTCCACGAAAAGCGCCTCGTAGGAAGGATTGTGGACGATCTCAGTGGTACCGGTGATACCGTACTTGCTCAGATTCAGTTCTGCCATTCTGATAACCTCTTTTCTGAAAATATGCTTTTCTGCCGCCCGAAGTGAGTGTTCCCTTTTCCGGCAGCAGTCATTTAATAAAAGTGAAAGCCAATTCTCACCGAGTAGCAGTATAGCACACAATTGCAAGAATATCCAGTTGAAAACCGGCTATCGGTATCTTTTTATCTATTCTCACAATTTTTACTGCAAAAATTTTATATTTACATCTATAAATCAGTGAAAACGCACAAATGTCGTTTGCTATATTTGAAATACCGTATCAACTGTCAGGGTCTGCCGGGTTCTTCCGAAAAAATACATCTCCGGCAGCACTCACCTGCCGGTTTCCTGCCGGACTGCTTCTGCGCAGATCGGATATGCAGCGCCGTTTTCATAGCGGAAAAACCGCGCATTCTTCGCTCCTTCGCCGCAGACGGCAAACGGCAGTCCGGGTTCGTCCGGACATAAAAACGCCTCCGCGCAGTATCTGTCCGTTTCAATCGCCGCCGGGTCGGATAACCCCCCGTAACATTTATAAATACTTTCCTTCAAAAGCCAAAGCCGGATCAGATCCATTCCATTGTCCGCCGTTTCTTTTCCCGGTACACAGATTTTTCCGCGCAGCCGCTCTGCGAAGGCCGCATCCGAGTCAAACAATCGCCGCCGGACTGCAGTATTTTCAATGTCTATGCCAATCGCGGTATCGGAAATGCCGACCGCAACGGCACCCTGCGTGTGGGAAAGGGAGAAGAAAAACTGCCCGCAGCACCATTTTCCGGACGGGTCTTTATAAAACCGAATTTTCTTCTCCTGCATCCCGAAGGCACGCTCTGCGGCATACAGTAAAATCTGCCAGTCGAATCTGCGGCTGCGGCTGAGTTCGGGATTGGAGGTTTCCCGGATCTCTCTTTCCCGCTCCTCGCAGAAAAAGTGCCGTTCCGGCAGCGTTTCCGGCAGCCGCGCAATATAAATATCCATGGCCGGTCTGTTGTTCTCCGCATTGCGCATTTTGACTTCCTCACGACCTTTCCGTGCGCAGAACTCTGTATCGTCCCGCTCTGTTATCATCGTACATATGGGCATCTGTTCTGTCAAGCAATGCTGCCATGCAGACCGGAACGAAAGAGCAGCCGCCGGGGATCCGGCGGCTGCTTTTCTGCGATTAAAAAGGATTATTGGCTGCTGCTTTCCGAAGTCTTCCGTCTGCCGCTCTCCGGCAGCAGCTTGATGATGGTCTGTCTGCTGTCGATGTTCGCAAACACCTTGATCACCCATAGGAAAAATACCATCGTCAGAACCGGGATCACGCAGGAGGTCACAATGAAGATTGCCAGCGTTTCCACGAACCGATTCAGGATCCTTGCCGCTTTGTCTGCCAGCGTGCCTGCTGTTTCCGAAATGCGTTCCCAGACCGAAGCCATGGCGGTTTCGTCCTCGTTTGTCATGGAGAACTCATCGGTTTTTTCCGTCAGCGACTGCGTCTGCGTAATGGTCGTGTTGATGGTATCCTCGCAGGAGCTGTAAATGATGTCGGAAACCCGAATGCTCATGGGCACGGCAAGATACAGAATGATACTGCAGATGATGAATTTCATGCCCAGCCGCCGGATCAGATCCTTTCTGCAGAAAAGGCTTGCCCCCAGCAGCAGACACGCAATGGGAATGATCACGCGGAATGCTGCCGCACCGCCGATGGTGAGCAGGAATTTCTCCGAATACAGCACGCAAAGCACGATCAAAAAGTACTCCGTGAATTCCGCCAGCTTTTCGGCGATAGGCGTTGCCGTGTCGCCCGGAATAGCGGATACGCCTGCGGAAGCCAACGCAGAGCTGGCCGTCAGCTTGAGAACGGTGTCCACCTTCGCATCGATGGCCTCAACGATATGAGAATATGTCGCCGGGGAAGCGGCCTTGTCCGCCACGAATGTGAACGAGGTCACCGCCACCAGCACCAGCGCCGCCGCTGCCAGTATTTTTTTCATGTTCTTTTCCATTTCGTACCCCTCATCATACCGTCTGATATGTAACCGCATACTGCGATGTATCCACCAGACTGCTTACAAAATCCCGGATCAGCTTTTCAGCGTTCCCGTCAGCCCGCTTCAGAACGCCGCGCTCGACCGCCTTCTGCGAAGCGCCCTCCTTCAGCGTGATGACGGAAATGTTGTAATCCTTGATGGAGATCGGATTTCCCAGTCCCTCCTTTTCAGAGTACACCTCAAAGCTGTCGTTGTCGATGGTGACATTCTGAATGACCGCCGAAGGCACCGTGATGTCCACCGTCATCAGCACATCGTCCTTTGCGATCTCGATGGCCGTAAAGTCCACACCGGCCGTGACAGAACCGTCATAGCTGGCAAGGAAATTCGATTCCGTGATGCCCCAGTCAAAGCCGAGGATGTTTTTCACGCTGGAAAAGGACATGACCTCCGTGAACCAGTATTCCTCCGTCACCAGAAAGCCCATGTCATTCAGACCGTCCTGAATGATGCTGCCGGTGATGACCTTTTCCACCTCCACCGGAACCATCTTTTCGACTTCCTTTTCCTTGTAGACCACGCGGATCTCCGGCTCTGCGTCGCTCATCGCGGGCATTGGTGCGGCGAGGGTTTCCGTATGGTTTCTTCCTGCCGCCCAGACGATCAGCATCGTAACAATCGCAAGCGTGATCAGCGCAAAAAGCACCAGATAGACTGTCTTTTTATGTTTCATAGTGACGCACCTCCCGAAATTCGACATGATATTTATATGACGCAGACCGGCGGGAAAAGTTCCGCACGCGGCATCCGCAGACGCGATCGCGCGGAAAGCATTTGACATTCCCGGAAAAAGTGCAATAATCAATGTATCAATCCTTGCCGCATATCTCTGCGGTACATTTCAGGAGGGTCATTATGTTTGAAGGAAGAAAACTGGATCATATCGGTCTGCAGTGTACCGATTCCGAAAAGGACGCAACCTGGTACATGGAGAAGCTCGGCTTCACGCTGAAGGGCAAGTTCAAAAGCTCCCGCGGCGATTTCTATACCTGGTTCGTCACCAACGGTCAGGTGACCTATGAAATCTCTCAGAATGCAGATCTGGATCCCATGCTGCAGGGCAAGATCGATCACATCGCCCTCAATTCCACGGACATCGAAGCCGACTATCAGGCCTGCCTCGATGCAGGTCTCACCGTCTGCACCAAGGGCATTGAAGCCATTCCCTCCCGCTGGGAGCGCGGCTGCAGATATTTTAAGGTTGTCAGCCCCACCGGCGAGCAGATCGAGATCAATCAGGATCTGTAATCGTTCCACCGAAAAAGGAAACCCGCCGCACACGTTCAAAATCCGTGTGCGGCGGGTTCTGTTTTCACTTTGTTTCGGTTCGGAATTTACTTTCCGTAGTAGGCGTCCAGATACATCTGCCGGATCTCCGACATCAGCGGGTATCTCGGGTTCGCGCCGGTGCACTGATCGTCAAAGGCCTGCTCGGTCATAGCGTCCAGCTCATCGAGGAACTTCTTCTCGTCGATGCCGTAGTCGCGGATGGTAGGCTTGATGCCGACAGTCTTTTTCAGTTCTTCGATTGCCTTGATGAGCTTCTCGAGCTTTTCCTCGTCGGTCTTTCCGCCGAGCTTCAGGAAATCCGCAACCTCGGCATAGCGTGCGAGCGTATGCGGATGATCGTACTGCGGGAAGGTGCCCATCTTTGTCGGCTGCTCGCTGGCGTTGAAGCGCAGCACATGGCAGATCATCAGCGCGTTTGCAACGCCGTGGGGCAGATGATGGAACGCGCCCAGCTTGTGCGCCATGGAGTGGCAGACGCCGAGGAAGGCGTTTGCGAAGGCCATGCC
>JAEDIZ010000026.1 GCA_016296635.1 Oscillospiraceae bacterium | reverse complement strand
CCGAAGCCCTTTTCCATGGGCGTGCGCATAGAACATAAGCAGGCCATGGTCAACGAAAGCCAGTACGGAAAATTTGCCGATGCACCTGCGCTCGGTGCCGCAGACTACAAACTGAATGTCAAGCTGCCGAACGGCGATTCTGCTTACACCTTCTGCATGTGCCCCGGCGGCAGCGTCGTGGCAGCTGCCTCGGAAGAAGGGGGCGTTGTGACCAACGGCATGAGCTGCTGCGCCCGCGATGGAGAAAACGCAAATGCCGCCCTTCTCGTCACGCTGCACCCCGAGGATTTCCCGGACAAGGGCGTGCTCGGCGGCATGTACTGGCAGCGGGAGATCGAGCAGGCCGCTTTCAAAGCCGGAGGCAGCAATTATCACGCTCCTGCGCAGCTTGTGGGCGATTTTCTGGCAGGGCGAAGGTCTGAGTCGCTTGGCTCCGTTCACCCCACCTATCGCCCCGGCGTGACGCTCTGCGACCTGCACGACGTTCTGCCGGAAAAGCTGACCTCGGTGCTGGAGCAGGCCATTCCCGCCCTTGACCGCATGCTTCACGGCTACAACAGCCCAGACGCGGTCATGACGGCTCCGGAAACCCGAAGCTCCTCCCCCGTCCGCATCCTGCGCGATGAAACACGGCAGTCCGCGCTGCGCGGTCTTTATCCATGCGGCGAGGGCGCAGGCTATGCCGGCGGCATTCTCTCCGCCGCCGCAGACGGCATGATGACGGCAGAAGCCATCATCCGCGCACTATGATTTGTTTGCTTTCTTTCAGAAAACAGAAAAGTGAAATATTTGTAAAACAGGCAAACAGATAAAGAACGATTTATAGAGGAGGTGAACAAGATTAAAGCAACGGATTCTCATCATTTTAGCGATGATTCTTGTATTATCTGCAACAATTCTTCTTATCTATTTCCTTAACGGTAAAGACGTCCTATTGAGTTTTATAAAAATCATTTCATTGACACTGCTTATCATCCTTACAAATCAGCTTCGAAAGACCTGGAAAAAGGAATAATCAATCGGAACATTTCTGCCGCGCCATAGCTTATCAAAAACCGACCTGTGTTTGAAAACACAGGTCGGTTTTTTCGTTTTTTATTCTCCTGCCGCCTGCAGAATCAGCTTCAGAAGCTCTTCCCGTCCATCTCCCTTTTCGGCAGAAAACGGGATCAGCTGCACCTGCTCCGGCAGGTTGAGGGTCTGGCGGATGCAGGCCATGTTTGGCTCCAGTTCACTTTTCTTCAGCTTGTCCAGCTTGTTGGCCACCACCACAAAGGGGCGTTCACTCTGCAGAAACCAGTTTGCCATGATCACGTCGTTTTCCGTCGGCTTGTGCCGTGCATCCACGATCATGACGCCCAAACTGAAGGTATCCGGCGCAGCGAAATAGCTTTCCATCAGCTTTGCCCAGCGCTCTTTTTCCTTCTGCGGCACCTTGGCGTAGCCGTAACCGGGCAGATCGACCAGATACATCTTTTTGTCAATGCAGAAAAAGTTGATATGCGTCGTCTTGCCGGGCGCTTCGCCCACGCGGGCGAAGTTTTTCCGCAGCAGCAGCTTGTTGATGACAGAGGACTTTCCCACATTGGACTTACCCGCAAAGGCGATCTGCGCAAGGCCGTCCTTCGGGCAGTCGGAAACGCTGGTCACGGAGCGGACAAATTCCGCGTTGTGAAGATTCATGGCGTCCTCCTTTACTGCCGGATCGCAGGCTTGGAATGCGGCGCTTCTGTCGGAACCGGAATCGTCTTTTCCTGCGCCGATTCCTGCGGCAGCTTGCAATTAGAAAAATCCAATGCAGCCGCGATCACGCTGTCCACATGGGTCGCCGTGATGAAATTGAGCGCATGACGAACCGTCTGATCGATCTCGCTCAGATCCTTTTCATTGGCGGCAGGAATGATGACCGTCTTGATGCCGTGGCGCAAAGCCGCCATGGTCTTTTCCTTCAGACCGCCGATGGGAAGCACCCGTCCGCGGATGGAGATTTCGCCGGTCATGGCAATATCTCTGCGAACCGGCGCGCCGGTCAGCGCCGATACCAGCGCCGTGCAGATGGTGATGCCGGCAGACGGGCCGTCCTTGGGCACCGCGCCCTCCGGGAAATGCACGTGAATATCCTTCGTTTTATAGAAATCAGGCGCAAGGCCGAACTTTTCCGCCCGGGAACGGACGTAACTCATGGCCGCAAAGGCAGATTCCTTCATCACATCGCCAAGGTTGCCCGTCAGCTCCAGCTTACCGCTGCCGTCAACGACATTGACCTCGACCTCCAGCGTTTCACCGCCCACGCTCGTCCAGGCAAGTCCGGTCACAAGACCGAGCTGATCTGCCTGCGGCAGCTCATCCGGCAGGAACTTCTTCGGGCCGAGGAAGCTTTCCAGCTTCACGCCTGAAATGACGATGCGCTTGGGCGCGTCCGCACCCACGAAGCGCATGGCGCACTTTCTGCAAAGGGCAGCCAGCTCGCGTTCAAGATTTCTGACGCCGGATTCCCGCGTATAGCACGCGATGATCTCGCGGATCGCATCATCGGAAACACGGACTTTCCCCTTTTCGATGCCGTGCTTTGCAAGCTGCTTAGGCAGCAGATGCCGCCTTGCGATCTGCAGCTTCTCCTCATCCGTGTAGGAGCCAAGCTCAATCACTTCCATACGGTCGAGCAGCGCCCGCGGAATGGTATCCGTGGTGTTCGCCGTGGTGATGAACATGCACGCGGAGAGGTCAAATGGAACCTCAAGATAATGATCGCGGAAGGACGAATTCTGCGCGCTGTCCAGCACCTCGAGAAGTGCCGAGGACGGATCGCCCTTATAATCGCTGCCCAACTTGTCGATCTCATCGAGCAGCAAAAGTGCGTTTTTGCTCTTGGCCTGCGCGACCGCCGCCATGATTCTGCCGGGCATCGCGCCGATATAGGTCTTGCGGTGACCGCGAATCTCCGCTTCGTCATGGACGCCGCCGAGCGACAGCCGCGCCAGCTTGCGATTGAGAGCACCTGCAATGGAAATGGCAATGGAAGTCTTGCCGACACCCGGAGGGCCGACAAGGCAGAGGATCTGCCCCGGCAGCTGCGGTGCCAGCTGTCTGACCGCCAGCGTTTCCAGAATTCGCTCTTTCACCTTTTCAAGGCCGAAATGGTCGGCATCGAGAATCTTTCTTGCCGCTTCCACGTCCAGCCGCTCCTGCGTGGTGGTATTCCACGGCAGATCGATAACTGTATCCAGATAGGTACGCATCACAGCGGATTCCGCCGAACCCGGCTGCTGCTTTGCATAGCGACGCACTTCCTTGAGAAGCTTCTCTTCCGTTTCCGCAGCAAGATGGAGGTCGAGGATCTTCTGCCGATAGTGATCGGCATCCGCGTCATCTTCCTCTTCGCCCAGTTCCTCGCGAATCACATGCATCTGCTCACGCAGATAGTAATCGCGCTGGTTCTTGTCCACATTCTGCTGTACCTTGTCGGAAATTTCATTTTCCAGCTGCAGAATGTCCAGTTCCTTGGCAAGCAGTTCTGCTGCCAGCTGCAGTCTTTTCACCGGATGCAGCTGCTCCAAAACCTTCTGCTTGTCCTGATAGGAATAGGTGGCATGCTGTGCGGTGAAGTCCGCAACGAACCCCGGTTCCTCCGAAGAGGTCACCTGCAGAAGGCTGTCCTGCCCGGTCTTGACGGCAAGCTCCACAAACTGGCTGAACAGTTCATGGGTCTGCCGCACGAGCGCCTGCACTTTAGGCAGAGTTTTGTTGCAGTTCAGATCCGGCATCTGCAGCACCTTGCCGAACAGATATGGTTCAGACTGAATGCAGTCGATCATCTTTGCCCGGTACTGACCCTCTACAAGAATCCGCATATTATCTCCGGGCATGCGCAGAATCTGCTTGATGGTGCTGACGGTGCCGATCTCATAGAGTTCGCTCTTCTTCGGATCGTCAATATCCACATCCTTCTGCGCCGTCAGAAAGATCAGCTGACCGGCCTGCATGGCCTCTTCCACGGCGCGGACGGACTTCCGGCGGCCCACATCAAAGTGGGTAACGACACTGGGAAAGACAACCAGCCCCCGCAGTGCAAGGATCGGCATACATGCCAACGGCTTATAATCGTTCATAAGAAACTCTCCTTTCTATGGAGAATGACAAAGCGCGCTGCAAAATGAAACCTTTTGCAGCACGCCCTGCGATTTTTATTATGTGACACTTGTGCTTTGAATACGCGCACGAGGCTTGCCGGGATCTCTGTTGATGACCGGCTTTGCCTGATTCTTCACGCAATCCTCCGTAATCACGACGCTTTGAATGGACGGATCGGAGGGGATTTCGAACATGACCTGCGTCATGACGCTCTCCATGATGGCACGCAGACCTCTCGCGCCGATCTGGCGCTCGATTGCCTTCTGTGCGATCGCATCCAATGCGGCCTCCTCAAAGCTCAGTTCGACCTGATCGTAACCGAGCAGTTTGCAGTACTGCTTGCAGAGCGCGTTCTTCGGCTCTGTAAGGATTTTCACAAGGTCTTCCTTCTTCAGGCTTTCCAGTGCGGTGATCACAGGCAGTCTGCCCACCAATTCCGGAATAATTCCGAACTTGAGCAGATCGTGCGGTTCGACCTTCCGGAAGAGTTCTCCGACATCGCGCTGCTTCTTGCTCTGCACATCCGCACCGAAGCCGACAGCTGCGGTATCGGTTCTGCTTTCGATGATCTTATCCAGACCGTCAAAGGCGCCGCCGCAGATAAACAGAATGTTGGTGGTATCGATCTGAATGAATTCCTGCTGCGGGTGCTTGCGTCCGCCCTGCGGCGGAACATTGGCAACCGTTCCTTCGAGGATTTTCAGCAGCGCCTGCTGCACACCCTCGCCGGAAACATCACGGGTAATGGAGGTATTCTCACTCTTGCGGGCGATCTTATCCATCTCGTCGATGTAAATGATGCCGCGCTCAGCCAGCTCCACATTGAAATCCGCAGCCTGCAGCAGCCGGAGCAGAATATTCTCTACGTCCTCGCCTACATAGCCGGCTTCCGTCAGCGTGGTGGCGTCGGCAATAGCGAAGGGGACATTCAGAATTCTTGCAAGTGTCTGCGCAAAGAGTGTTTTACCGGAACCCGTGGGGCCGATCAGAAGGATGTTGCTCTTCTGCAGCTCCACATCCGAATCTCCGGCAAAAAAGATGCGCTTATAGTGGTTATAGACCGCCACGGACAAGGCGATTTTTGCCTCGTCCTGTCCAATGATGTAGTGGTCCATATAGGTTTTGATTTCCTGAGGTGTCGGGAGCTTATCCGGCATCTCCATCTGCTGGGTATATTCTGCCTGCATCTCATCCTGCATGATTCCGTTACACAGATCAATACATTCATTACAGATACAGGCATTCGGACCGGCAAGGATCCGCTTGACCTGTCCCTCCCGCTTGCCGCAGAAGGAACAGCGGACGCCATCTTTTGCCATGGCGGGTCTCCTTTCGAGAGAAAAATCAGCGCTTGTAAATCACCTTGTCCACAAGGCCGTATGCAGCAGCCTCTTCCGCGCTCATCCAGTGGTCGCGTTCGGAATCGAGCTTGACCTGCTCCGGCGTCTTGCCGGTGTTTTCGGCAAGAATTGCGTTCAGACGCTCCTTGATGCGCAGATAATGCTCCACATCGATCTCCATATCGGTGACCTTGCCCTTCGTGCCTGCGGAGGGCTGGTGGATCATGATCTCCGCGTTGGGCAGCGCCATGCGCTTGCCCTTCGTGCCTGCGGAAAGCAGGAACGCGCCCATGGATGCAGCCATGCCGACACAGATGGTTGCCACATCGCACTTGATGTACTGCATGGTATCGTAGATCGCCATGCCGTCCGTAACGCTGCCGCCGGGGCTGTTGATATAGAACTGGATGTCCTTATCGGGATCCTGCGCTTCCAGATACAGCATCTGGGCAACGATCAGACTTGCAGTCGTGCTGTTGACTTCTTCGGACAAAATGATGATACGGTCATTGAGCAGGCGGGAAAAAATATCATACGACCGCTCGCCGCGGCTGGTCTGCTCAACAACATACGGAACCAAACTCATAGAACTGTCTCCTTTCTGTGGTCTCTACATTCTAACCAGCCAAAAAGGGAATTATTCCTTGACTTCCTCCGCAGCTTCTTCGGAAGCTTCCTCGTCCTTCTTGGCAGCCTTTTTTGCGGGCTTCTTTTCGGCAACGTCAACTGCCTTGGCGTTGTCAACGATCAGCTTGACAGCCTTCTTGCCCTTCAGATCGGACTTGACCATATCGAGATTGACTGCTTCCTTGACCTTGTCCAGTTCCATCTCATACTGTTCAGCCAGGCTCTTCAGTTCATCCTCAACTTCCTCATCGGAAACTTCGATGTTCTCAACATTCACGATCTCGCTGAGCAGGATGTTGGAGCGAACGGTAGTCTCAGCCATGGGACGCATGGACTGACGCATTGCATTCATGTCGCCGCCCATCATCTTGATGTAGTCTTCCATCTTCATGCCCTGCATCTGCAGCTGATATGCAAACTGCTCGAGATGCTTGTCAACCTGCTCTTCGATCATGCAGGCAGGAATCTCGCAGGTCATGTTCTGGCCGGCCAGCTCAACAGCTGCGTTCTCGAAAGCACGGTCAGCTTCTTCCTGACGAGTCTTGGTCAGGTTAGCCTTGATGTCCTTCTTCAGAGCAGCCAGAGTATCGAACTCGGAAACATCCTTTGCAAACTCATCGTCCAGCTCGGGCTTGATGGTCTGCTTGACTTCGTGGATCTTGCACTTGAAGGTAGCTGCCTTGCCTGCCAGCTCCTTGGTGTAGTTTTCGGGGAAGGTCACGTCGACATCCTTGTCCTCGCCTGCCAAAACACCGACAAGTGCCTCTTCAAAGCCGGGGATGAAGGAGCCGGAGCCGAGGGTCAGAGAATACTTCTCAGCCTTGCCGCCTTCAAAAGCGGTGCCGTCAACAAAGCCTTCGAAATCGAGAACAACGGTGTCACCCATCTCGGCTGCACGCTCAACGGTCTCAATGCGGGCGTTGCGGTCGCGCATACGCTCCAGCTCTGCGTCGACATCAGCCTTTGCAACATTGACAACGGTCTTGGGAACTTCGATGCCCTTGTATTCGCCGAGGGTAACTTCGGGATACAGCTCAGTTGCAACAACGATTACAACATTGCCGTTTTCTTCGGTGTTCATATCTGCAACGGACGGAGCGCCGACTGCCTTGATCTGCTGCTCGGTAACTGCCTTTTCATAGATCTCCGGGAAGATTTCGTTGACTGCATCTTCATAGAACACGGTGGGGCCGTACATAGCTTCAACCATCTTGCGAGGAGCCTTGCCCTTGCGGAAGCCGGGGATCATGATATCCTTCTTTACCTTGGCATATGCCTTGGTCAGTGCAGCATCGAACTCAGCCTTTTCGATCTCAACCGTGATTTTTGCTGTGCCCTTTTCTTTTTCTACGCTCTTAACATTCATGTTGGTTTTTCCTCCTATGGTGCGGCCGCAATGGGCCGTAATTCACCTCAAAAATTGAATCCGCTATATTTTAGCAGACTTTCTTCAAGATTTCCACTCTTTTTTCTTGTTTTCATCCAATTCGATGAAATTTATTTTAATCTGCGATGCGTTCCGGTCTGAAGTTTACATAATCAGCAGACAACAGACCGAACTGCGTCCCTTCGAAGCTGCCCTGAATAGCCAGTTTCAGGCTGTCGGCGTGCAGATGACCGTAATAGCAGCGCGTAACGCCGTATGCTTTCAAAAGGCTCAGAATCTCCGGACATTCATAGCCGCGGTAGCGCGGCGGGTAGTGGAGAAAACAATACTTTTCCCGGTCTCCTGCTGCCTTCAGGGATGCTTCCAGTCTGCCAAGCTCCCGTCTGAACACCTTTTCGTCGTGCGTTCCCTGCTTTTCCTCCTCATAAAACCAGCCGCGCGTACCGCAGATGGCAATGTCGCCGTAGAAATAGCAGTTGTTGTTCAGAATGAACATATCAGCAAATTCATTCTGCTCGCAGAACTTATAGAACTTAGCCGCCGTGGTCCACCAGTAGTCGTGGTTTCCCTTGAGGATGATCTTTCTGCCGGGAATCCGGCTGATGAAGGCAAAATCCTCCCGGGCCTGCTCGATACCCAGCGCCCAGCTGAGATCGCCCAGCAAAACCGTCGTATCCTCCGGGCCGATCACGGAAAGGCCTTCGCGAAGCTTGTCCATGTAACCTTCCCAGCGGCCGCCGAAAATGTCCATGGGCTTGTCCGCACCGAGTGCCAGATGCAGATCGCCGATTGCATACAGTGCCATCAGCGCAGGAACTCCGTAACAACGCGCTTCATGTTTTCCTTGCTGACTACCTGCTCAAAGCGAACCGTCTTGCCTGCCAGCTCTGCCAGAGGCTTGGGTGCCGGTCTGCCGGTTCTGCTGCTGAGCTGGCCGATGATCGCCGTACCCTTTTCCTGCTCGGTTTCGCCGAGGGCAGAAAGAACGCTGGTGCAGAACTTGAAGGGGCTTGCCGTGGAGTCCACCACGGTCGGCGTTTCGTCTGCAGTTTCGGCGCGGTACTGTTTCAGAACCGTGTAGGCAACTGCCGTATGGGTATCCATGAGATAATCCTTCTGCGTGAAGATGGCCTGAATGGTCTTTGCGCCCATGGCATCATCTGCATAGCCGCAGGCAAATTCCTCTGCCACAGCCTTGCGGATCTTCTCGGAAACCGTGTATTTGCCGGTTTTATTCAGACTTTCCATATAGCCGCGCACTTCCTCATCCGAGCCGGACAGCAGATACAGAAGCCGCTCCAGATTGGAGGAGATCAGAATATCCATAGAGGGCGAAGCCGTCTGATAGAAGGGACGGTTGCGGTCATAGGTACCGGTACGGATGAAATCCGTCAGCACATTGTTTTCATTGGAGGCGCAGATCAGTTTGCCCACAGGCAGACCCATATGCTTTGCATAGTAGCCTGCGAGGATGTTGCCGAAGTTGCCGGTCGGCACGCAGAAGTTGATCTTTTCGCCTGCCTTGACTGCGCCCGCGTTCAGAAGATCGCAGTAAGCGGAAATGTAGTAAACGATCTGCGGCAGAACGCGGCCCCAGTTGATGGAGTTGGCGGAAGAAAGGAAATAGCCGTTCTTTTCCAGCTGCTCACGAAGCTCCGCGTCGGAGAAAATGCGCTTGACGCCGGTCTGTGCATCGTCAAAGTTGCCTTCCACGGCGCAGACGCCGACATTTGCGCCTTCCTGCGTGACCATCTGCAGCTTCTGAATATCGGAAACGCCGCCGTCCGGATAGAATACAAGGATCTTCGTATGCTCCACATCGCGGAAGCCTTCCAGTGCAGCCTTTCCGGTATCGCCGGAGGTCGCGACCAGAATGCAGACCGTCTTTTCTTCGCCGGTCTTTTTGAGGCTTGCCGTCAGCAGATACGGCAGCATCTGCAGTGCCATGTCCTTGAATGCACAGGTCGGGCCGTGCCAAAGCTCCAGTACATGGTTGCCCGGCTCAACTTCCACCACGGGAGCGGCTGCCGGTGTATCAAACTTCACGGGGCCGTATGCCTTTTCGGCAAAGCCGAGCAGTTCTTCCTCGAAGAAATCCTCCAGATACAGCTTCATGATCTTCGCTGCACGCTGGGGATACGGCAGCTTTGCCAGCTGTTCCACCTGTGCCATGGTGATCTGCGGAATGCTCTCCGGCAGGAACAAACCGCCATCGCGGCTCAAACCCTGCACAATCGCCTCGCTGGCAGAAAACTTCAAAGATGCATTTCTTGTGCTTACATAATACATGTTTCCAATACCTCCATCAGAGATCCGTTGTAAAGCGCGCTCATTGTATCACCATCAAGGCCTTTACCCTGCAGATACCACGCCGTATCGTTGTAATTATCTACGCCCGTAAAGCCAGTCGGCAATATCGAGCAGCCATCCAGATCGCCGCCCAGCGCCACATGACCGCCGCCGGAAATTGAAAGCAGATGATCCAGATGTCTGTAAACATCCTCATAAGTTGCGGTGTTTTCCGTGAGGAACTCGCCGTAAAGGTTCAGTCCCGTGGTGCCGCCCAGGTCACAGATTGCCTTGAACTGTTCATCCGTCAGATTCCGGACATTCGGGCAGACGGCGGCAGAATTGGAATGGCTGGCAACAAAAGGTTTTTCCGCGATGTCGCACAGATCCCAGAATCCCCGCTCGGAAAGATGACTGACATCCAGCACGATGCCGAGCTTCTGCGCTCTTCTTGCAAATTCTCTGCCCTGCGCGCTCAATCCTTCGCCGGTCATGCAGGAGCCGGAAAGGGCATTTGCCTCATTCCAGGTCAAAGCAATCATGCGAACGCCGTCCTCATAAGCCTTCTCGAGTCTGCCGGGATCGCAGCCGATCGCTTCCGCGCCCTCAATGGAAAGGAATGCACCGCAGCTTCCGTTCTGCAGCACCGATTTTGCATCTGCCGCATTTCTGCAAAGGCGGATCCGGTCTGCGTTTCGCTCAATCTCGGCGCAGAGATTTCTGCGCGCCCGATCAAAGACCGCCTGCTTATCCGGCTCCTCCTTCATCCATACAACGCAGAACGCAAAGAACTGAATGAAGCCGGGCAGCTTTTCCGCGCGGCGAAGGGATATGAATCTGTTGTTGTCCAGCAGACCTTCTTTTTTTCGGTACAGTTCAACAGCCGTGTCACAATGGCCATCTATCACTGCGTAATTTTTCATTCGAACGCATCCTCAATTCTCCGGATCACGGGATTCTCCGTTTGAATCCCCTCCGGTGCATAGATTTCAATCACATCAAAACGCGGCTGCAGCGGCGTTTCATGCTCTGAAAGCCACAGTTCCGCCGTTGTTCGAAGTCTGTCCTGCTTGTGCCTGTCCACAAACTCCCTTGCCTCTGCAAAAGCATCTGACTTACGAAGCTTGACTTCCGTAAAAATCACAAAGTGTTTGTTTTGAGAAATGATGTCGATCTCACCGAAGCGCGTTCGGTAATTGCAGGCAACCACCGTTTCGCCTTTCTTGCGCAGATACTCTGCCGCCAGCGCTTCGCCCCATGGCCCCGTCAGATCTTTACTTCTCATCTAAGTTTTTCAGAAATGTCCGGCGGTGGATCGGGCTGATGCCCGCTTCTTTGATCGCCGCATAATGCCGCTTGGTACCGTAGCCCTTATGTACCGCAAAGCCGTACTGCGGATACTGCTCATCCATCTGCTCCATGTAGCGGTCTCTTGTCACCTTGGCGAGGATCGACGCTGCCGCAATCGAGGCAGAACGGCTATCGCCCTTGACAATCGTCCGCACAGGCAGGCCGAAATCCTTCGCCCGGTTGCCGTCAATGAGGGCAAGATCCGGCTTTCTTTCAAGCTGCCCCATGGCGCGCTCCATGGCAAGATAGGTCGCCTGCAGAATATTGATCTCGTCAATTTCCTCATGGGAGGCAAAGGCGATGCCGTAGCTGACCGCCTTTTCCGTGATCACATCGTAAAGTTCTCTGCGCTTTTTGTCTGTCAGCTTCTTGGAATCGTTCAGTCCCTCGATCTCGCAGTCCGGCGGCAGAATCACCGCCGCCGCACAGACGGGGCCTGCCAGCGGGCCGCGGCCTGCTTCATCCACGCCGCAGACTACTTCAAAACCTTCTGCAAAGGCCTCGTGTTCATATTTCCAAAGTTCCGGCTTTTCTTCCGTCTTTTTCATGCTTCCTCCATCATTTCCGGCGTTTCCAGCGTGAATCTGCCCAGCTTGCAGCTGCGGTATTCCTCCAGCAGCACCTTCGCCATGCGCTCGGTATTGACCTCGCCGCCGGAAATCAAAAAGCCGCGTTTTCTGCCAGCCGCCTGCAAAAGCTCCCAGCCGTCCGGCTGATCCGGAACATCGATCTTATACCGCTCCGTCACCGCCTGCGGATACTGCTCCGCCAGCATCTGCATCAGGCTGCAGGCCAGCGTTTCCGTGTCGATGACATCATCCTTGACCGCACCGGTGTACGCAAGGCGCATGCCGACCTGCGGATCGTCAAACTTCGGCCAGAGAATACCCGGCGTGTCCAAAAGCAGCAAGCCCTCGCCTGCCGATACCCATTGCACGCCGCGGGTAACGCCGGGACGGTTTTCCGCCTTGGCGCCCTTGCGTCCGGAAATCTGATTGATAAAGGTGGACTTTCCCACATTGGGAATGCCGACGACCATGGCCTTGAGCGGTCTTCCCGCCTGCCCTTTTTCCGCATACCGCGCCAGCTTCTCGGAAAGAAGCGAGCGGATTGCCGGGACAAAGGTGTTGATGCCCTTTCTGCTCTTGCAGTCCGTCTGAATGACGGCCCAGCCCTTTGCCTTGAAATACTCCGCCCAGCGTTTGACCATGGCAGGGTCTGCCATATCAATGCGGTTGAGAATGATCATACGCGGCTTTTTGCCGCAGATGGCATCGATGTCCGGGTTCCGGCTGGCGATAGGGATGCGGGCATCCAGGATCTCGCAGACAGCGTCCACCAATTTGAGATCATCTTCCATCTTGCGCCGGGTCTTTGTCATATGCCCGGGATACCATTGAATATTCAGTTCGTTGTTTTCGCTCATTATTTCACCGTTCCGATTCTACTGAAATCCCGTCCGCCTGTGAGCTCGCCAAACTCATTGGTCTGCTTTCCCGGAATGATCCGCAGCAGGACTCTGCCCAAAATGCAGCTTCTGTCCGCACAGCCCACATAGGAAATGCGGCTGTCCGAGGAATGATTGCGGTTGTCACCCATAAAGAACACACAGTTTTCCGGCACCGTCACCGGATATTCCAGCGAAAGGCCGTACTGGGCATTACTGTTGTGGGTCGGTTCAAAAATATAGGGCTCATCCAGCGGCTGCCCGTCTACATAAACGATACCGTTTTCAAAATCAATATCGACGGTCTGCCCTTCTGTTGCAATGATTCGCTTGACGATCGGGCCTTCAAAATTCCATGAAGGCTCGTTCAAAACCACCACATCGCCGTATTCGGGCGTCCGGTAGAGGAAATTACTTTCCAGTACAAGGTAATCTCTGTCATAGAAGGTCGGGTACATGGAACTGCCGGACACGCCGACCAGCCGGAAAAAGAACACAAAAATGAGCGTAATGACTGCCAGCATATACACAAGATCATGCAGCATCTCATAGGTATCCCAGCCCTGCTGCTTTTTCTCCTTTGCAGCAGCTTCACCTGATACCTGCTCCTGCGGCACCGCTTCTCCGCTCTGTTGTTCCGGAATTCTGTTTTCTTCCTGTTCCATAAAGCGTTCCTCATCTCCGAAAAAGCACAAAGTGCGTAAAGTTAGAAATATTATACACGATTTTCCTCCATAAAAAAAGAGGGAATCATCATTTTAATATCTGTTTTATCCTCGGCCGATCCGTCCGGCTGTGGATTCCGATCCTGCGGACATAAAAAAAGAGAAGCCGAAAGGCTTCTCTTTTTCCGGATTGCAATCAGACTTTTTCCTTGATCTTTGCAGCCTTGCCCATGCGATCGCGCAGATAGTACAGCTTAGCTCTGCGGACTTTACCGTGGCGGACGCACTCGACGTCAACAACGTTGGGAGCATGCAGCGGGAAAACCTTCTCGCAGCCGACGCCGTAGGATACGCGGCGAACGGTGATGCTTTCTTCAATACCGCCGTGCTTCTTGGCGATAACGGTGCCTTCGAAAACCTGAATTCTTTCGCGGGCGCCTTCCTTGATTTTTACATGAACGCGGACGGTATCGCCGATGTTAACCTCGGGCAGTTCCTGCTTCATGTACTGGCTTGTCAGAGCCTTCATCAGATCCATAATTTTGTCCTCCTTCAAATTAAGGTGTTCATGCCGCAAGAAATGCCGCTGCATCATTGTGCCGGCTGCGACAGAGGACCATCCTTTTCACAGACTTGTAAAGATTATCACAGTTTTCATTGGAAATCAAGCGTTTTTTGCAAAAACCGTTCAATTATTTTGGTATTTTCACGTAGTCAGCCTATGTCGAACGCAAAACTGTTTTCATATTGTTCTGTTTCCTGCATATTCTGTTTGCAGAACCTTTTATCAGGAGGAATCATCATGTCTGCATACGGCACCATCATCGCCCGTGTGTTCACCTCCGAAGCCATTGTGCCTCTGCCTGGCGCCATGGTCAGTTTTACAAAGCAGAATGCCGCAGGTGAAAAAGTCCTGATCGCCCTGCGCATGACAAACTTCGACGGACTGACGGAGCCGGTGGTCATTGAAACGCCTGAGTTTTCCGAAAGTCAGCAATTCAGCCCCGACGCCATACCGTACTCCACAGTCGATGTGGAGGTAGAAGCGCCGGATTTCGACCGGGTACGCGTAGAAAACGCACAGGTTTTTGCCGACCGGCAGACCATCCAGCGTTTTCTTCTGATTCCCACGCCGGATCTGCCCGACAGCTACACCCGCACGGAGATTTTCATTATCCCTGCACATCCGCTTTGAGGAGGTGGCTCTTTGCCCGTTCTGATTCCCTACATACCCGAAACCATCACCGTCCATCTCGGCGTACCGAATTCCGACGCCGAAAATGTCACGCTTCCGTTCAATGATTATCTGAAAAATGTGCTCTCCAGCGAGGTCTACCCCACATGGGAGCCAGCCGCGCTGGAGGCAAATCTGCTTGCGATCTCGTCCTATGTTCTGAACCGCATCTATACGGATTACTACCGCAGCCGCGGGTACGACTTTGATATCACTTCCACCACGGCCTATGATCAGCAGTTTGTCAGCGGGCGAAACATCTATGAGAACATCTCCCGGCTTGTGGATGAAAATTTTGTGGAGTATCTGCGCCGGGTCGGCTTTGTCGAGCCGTTGGCAGCAAAATTCTGCAACGGTGTCACAACGACCTGCGAAGGCATGAGCCAATGGGGCTCGCAGGAGCTGGCACAGCAGGGTCTTGACGCCGAGGCCATTCTGCGCACCTATTACGGAGATGACATTGAGATCGTAGACGACGCGCCTGTGCAGGGCATTTCGATGAATTATCCGGAACCGCCCATTCGCCGGGGCGATATCGGCGTCTATGTTCTCACGATTCAGACCATTCTCAACCGTATCTCTCAAAACTATCCCGCCATCCCGAAAGTACCCACAACAGGCATTTTCGATGAGGCTACAGAAGCCAGTGTCCGCGCCTTCCAGTCCATTTTTTCTTTAGAGGCCGACGGCATCGTGGGCAAAGCAACCTGGTACCGGATGACGCAGCTGTATGTGGCAGTATTGCGGCTGGCAGAGCTTCGCTCCGAAGGTCAGACCTATCTCGGCTATTCCTGGGAATATCCGGATATGATCCTTCCGGGCGAGATCAGCGCAAAGGTCACACATCTGCAGTATATGCTCTCCGTGCTGGCGGACTTCATCCCGGAGGTGCAGGAGGTTCCCATCACGGGCACCTACGATGCAGCTACCGAAAACACCGTATCCTCTTTTCAGCGATATGCCGGTCTGCCGGAGACGGGCATTGTTGACCGTGCCACCTGGGAAGCCATCTACTCGCAGTACGCCGGGATCGAATCCACCGTTTTTGGTGACCGGAATCTGTTTCCCATCCAGGCGCAGTCAGCTCCTGCCGTCACCGCCGTCTCCCTGCAGCAGCAGCTTCGTGCCGTTTCCGACAGTCCCGATGTGCTCCCCGTCAGCGGCCACATGGATGCACCGACAAAACGCGCACTGGCAAACTTTCAGAAGAATCACGGTCTTCCGGTCACCGGCAAGGCAACCGCCGAAACGAAGAAAGCGCTTTGCGGCTGCGTCCAGTGTCTGCGCTATGCGCAGACAACAAACTTCCTGCAGTTTTCAGGTGGAAGACTCACAAACGGAATGCAAGATCCGGAGGTACCGCTATGAGAGAACAGGAGCTTTATATCGGCAAGCCCATTCGCAGCCTGCAGGTCATGCTGCGCACCATCGCAAAATCCGAAGGAAAACCGCCTGCAGTTGTGCCGGACGGCATCTACGGTGAGGATACCGTCAAAGCCGTGTCCGCTTTCCAGTCCGCGCACCGGCTGCCCGTCACGGGGCAAACCGATAACCAGACCTGGAATATGATCGCAGACTGCTATACAAAGCAGGCTCCTCTTGTATTGCCGCCGGAGCCTATGCATATTCTCTGGCAGCCGCTGCAGATCATTGAGCCGGGTGCGCAGAATATCCATCTGTATATCATACAGGCCATGCTGCTGGCGCTGCACCGGCTCTATCACGACTTGCCGGAGGTCAGCGTAAACGGCAGGCTTGACGAAGCCACCGAAGCCGCCGTTTTATGGCTGCAGAAAAAGTCAGGGTTGGAGCAGACCGGCAGCATCAATCAGGTCTTTTGGAGCTATCTCACAAAATTTTACTGTCTTGCTGCAGGCGATGGCTGCGATTGCCCGTGAGGTTGCAACTTCCGCACAATCCTGTTACAATGATGCAAAAGCTATGACCTGAAAGGATGCACAAAAATGAACATTCTGATCTGCAATGTCGGCAGTACCTCTCTTAAATATAAGCTCTTCGACTTCCCCTCCGAGCGCGTCACCGCCTCCGGCGGCGTGGAGCGCGTCGGGCAGAAGCTCGGCAGCTTCTATGCAAAAACGCACGCGACCGGACAGTCTGTCCGTGAAGAAGCCGAATTTCCCACGCACCGTGAGGCCATCGAGCGGATGCTGCAGCAGCTAACGTCCACTGTTCTTTCCGATCTTTCCGAGCTTTCCTGCGTCGGCTTCAAGGTCGTTCATGCCAAGGGCATTTCCGGTGTACAGTATCTGACGGAAGATGTCCTGCAAAAAATGTCTGATTTCAATGCCGTGGCACCTGCCCACAACCCTCCCTATATTGCCGCCATCCGCCAGTTCCGTGCGCTTCTGCCGGATACGCCGCTCATCGGCTCCTTTGAAACCGCCTTCCATCAGACCATGCCCCCGGAGGCCTACCTATACCCCATCCCGGCAGAGCTTTCCAGAAAACACGCCATCCGCCGTTACGGCTTCCACGGCGCTTCCCATGAGTTCATGTCCACCTGGGCAGCCGATGCCCTTGAGCGTGAAGATCTGAAGCTTGTTTCCTGCCACTTAGGCGGCAGCGGCAGTCTCTGCGCCGTGCAGAACGGGAAATCCATCGACACCTCCATGGGCATCTCTCTGCAATGCGGTATTATGCATAACAACCGCTGCGGCGACATCGATCCCTACATCATCTTCTACCTTGCCGAGGAATGCGGCATGACGCTGCCGGAAATCAAGCACATGCTGCAAAAAGAAAGCGGCTTCTACGGTATGTCAAACGGTGCAGGCAGCGATCTGCGGGATGTGGAGCTGGCTGCAGAGCAGGGCAATGAGGATGCCGAAAACGCGATTCTCTCCTACTGTTACAGCATTAAGAAATATATCGGCGCCTACGCAGCCGCCATGGGCGGTCTTGATGTCATCACCTTCGGCGGCGGTATCGGTCTGCACAGCCCCACCGTCCGCGCCCTAAGCCTTGCCGGTCTTGAGTTTTTGGGCGTAAAGCTGGACGGCGAACGCAACCGTCACGCCGTGTCTGGTCTTGACATTTCCATGCCGGAATCCAAAGTCCGCATCTTCGTTCTGGAAACGGATGAGGAAATCATCGTGGCAAGAAAAGCCGCAGGACTGCTTGCAGGTTCAGTGTAGAGTGCGATAGCGTACCCTAGTATCTCAAGCCTAAAACGAAACATAGTAGGGGCGGCCATTGGCCGCCCGGACGCGCCGCATACCTGCAGAAAGTTGCGATCAAAGAAACGGCGCGGGCGAGCCCGCGCCCTACAACCTGCATTTTCGTAGTTGTCCGCGGTGAGCAAGCAGCAACGCCGCGAGTCGAGCCGCCGGAGGCATGACAAACCAACGGTTGCAGCTGTTGACGGCTACAGCAAAAAACAGAAAATGCCATTCCAAGCCGATTCACAGGAATCGACATTGGAATGGCACTTTTATTTTTCATCTGTGAACTTCAAAACATCATTGGGCGTACATCGCAGCACTCTGCACAGCTTTTCTAAAGTATAGATGGTAATAGATTTGTTGTGCTTGAGGTTTTGAATCTTCTGCGGACTGAAGCCCAGCTTGTAGATCAGGGTGTATGTCGTGATGTTTTTGCTCTCCATGGTTTTCCAAAGAGGGTCATAACAGATCATTCCACACACCACCTTTATTTCTGAGTATATTTATTATCTTCAAACAAAATGTTCTTGAATATACTCAAATATTTGTCTATAATATAATTAGAATTAAGACAAGGAAGTGTGTTTCTGTGGAATGGCTAGAGGCCGATTCCCTGCCTGAAGAGTGTTCAAATTGTCAAGACGGCGACTGCTATTGCTGTGATTACGCCGGACTTCGCTGGAATCTTTCTGAAGAAGATGAATTGCGTTTGCAAGAAAAATGGCTGCAGCACAATATGAATCTTTTATCACGAAAACTGCAAAAGAATTAAAAATGCAGGGTACGATTCGATACAATCGTACTCTGCATTCTTTATTTCAGTTCTTCCCAAAACATTCGGAACGCTGTCGGCAGGGCGATATCCTGCTCAAATCGGGCCTGATCGACCCACGCAAAGTCCCCGGCAGGTGCTTTGCAGTTTACATAATAGCATTGCATCTTCCATTCAACATGGGTAAAGATATGCGTCTTTTCCGCTGTTTTCAGCAGCTCGGCAGGCTCAATGCCCCATTGCTCCACGCGTTCCAGCGCCTGCTGCGCTTCCAGCGTCCCTTCCACATTCGGAAGTTCCCACAGTCCCGCAAGAAGTCCCTTTTCCGGCCGTTTCTTCACCGCGCATAGGGTTTCCGCCCGCAGAAAGAATACCGTCTTTTCCTCTTTTCGGCGGGGTTTCTTTTCTTCCTTGACCGGATATTGCAGTTGTGTGCCGCTCTTTGCCGCGCCGCACAGAGCCTGCAGCGGACACATCTCGCACATCGGTGCGCCGTTCGGCACGCAGACCGTCGCGCCAAGCTCCATCAGCGCCTGCGTAAAATCGCCGCAGCTGCCTTCGGGATAAACCTCCGCCAGTCTGTCCGTGTATTCCTTCCTGACTGTCTGTTTTGTAACGGGTTCCGCATCTTCCATGACCCGGGAAATGACCCGCAGCACATTGCCATCCACCGCAGGTGTCGGCATTTCAAAGCAGATGGAGCCGATTGCTCCCGCCGTGTAATCTCCGATGCCGGGCAGGGCGCGGATTTCGTCGAACGCCGACGGGAAAGTGCCGCCATGCTCCTGCATGATTTTCTTTGCGGCTTTCTGCAGATTTCGCATCCGGGAGTAGTAGCCGAGCCCCTCCCAGAGCTTCGCCAGTCTGTCCGGGTCGCAATCAGCCAGCGATTCAACCGTCGGCAGTTCCCGAAGGAACCGCTCGTAATAGCTCTTCACGGCCTCCACCCGGGTCTGCTGCAGCATGATTTCCGACAGCCACACGTGATAAGGCTTCCGATCCCGGCGCCACGGCAGATCGCGGTGGCCATTGCGATACCAGTCGATCAAAAGCTCCGGCAGCTTATCAGACAGCTTTTCCATCTGCACACCCCTTTCTTTTTGTTTATTTTAAGCAATTTCATTTCAAAAGTCAAAAATGCGTTTTTCAGAAAAAAAGAATGCAAAACAAGGAAGTGTGCTGTATAATGTATTTATCTGAAATTGGAAGTGACTGATCTTGTCCCTCGCAGAAAAGCGGCTGTTCCTTTTGGACATGGACGGCACCATTTATCTGAGTGAAACGCTCTTTGACGGCACCGTTGATTTTCTGAACTACGTAAAAAAGATCGGCGGCCGGTATCTGTTTCTGACCAACAATTCCTCCCGCGGCACCGATGCCTATATCGCAAAACTCGCCCGTTTCGGCATTGAAGCGCACCCAGAGGATTTTCTGACCTCCGCTGACGCCACGATCCGCTATCTTAAAATGACCTATGACGACGCTCTTTATTATGTCTGCGGCACCGAATCTCTGAAAGGCCAGCTTCGCGATGCAGGCCTGCGCATCGCAGATTCCCTCTGTGATGAGATCAATGTGGTTCTGCTTGGTTATGACACAGAGCTGAACTATGAAAAGCTGGAAAATTGCTGCATTCTTCTGAACCGCGGCTGCGACTATGTTGCAACCCACCCCGACATGGTCTGCCCCACCTGGTACGGCAGCGCACCGGACTGCGGCAGCGTCATTGAGATGCTCTTTACTGCCACCGGCAGACGGCCGAAAATCATCGGCAAACCCCAGCCGGAAATGGCGCTGACTGCCATGGAAAAATTCGGCTACGAAAAATCGCAGACCTGCCTGATGGGCGACCGGCTTTACACCGATATCGCCTGCGGCGTGAATGCAGGCATCGACACCATCTTTGTGCTGTCCGGCGAAGGCGTGATGAGCGACATCGAAAAATATCACGTCGAGCCGACTTATATCCTGCCCAACATCCGCGAAGTCCTCAATGAACTGATGAAGGAGTATCCGCAATGAAACTGAATAACAAACGCACCTTCCTTGTAGGCCTTGCATTTTTGTCCATCTGCGCCTTCTGGCAGATGTACGACAACATCGTACCTCTGATTCTGACGAAGACCTTCCACATGAATGAAACCTTCTCCGGTGCTATCATGGCAGCGGACAACATTCTTGCGCTCTTCCTGCTGCCGCTTTTCGGCACGATCTCCGACAAAGCAAATACAAAAATCGGCAAGCGCATGCCCTTTATCCTTTTCGGCACCGGCTGCGCTGTCATTCTGATGAACATTCTGCCGATTCTGGATAACGGCTATGCCGCCGAACCCGGCACGCTGAAAACCGTTTCCTTTGTCATTGTACTCGGTCTTCTGCTCATTGCTATGGGTACATACCGCTCCCCGGCGGTCGCTCTTATGCCCGATGTCACGCCCAAGCCTCTGCGCTCCCGCGCCAATGCCATCATCAATCTGATGGGCGCCGTGGGCGGCATCATCTATCTCGGCGTTGCCGCCGTTCTCTATCCCAATTCTAAGGTGGAGGGGCTGGCTCATGTCAACTATCAGCCTCTGTTCATCGTGGTCTCCGCCATCATGTTCGTTGCTGTCGGACTTCTCTTCCTCTTTGTCAAAGAGCCGAAGCTCACCGCAGAAAACAAGGCGCTGGAAGCGGAGCATCCGGAATGGAATCTGGCGCAGGATGATGGCAGCGGCAAGGAAATTCTGCCCGCACCCGTCAAAAAGAGTCTCGGCTTCCTGCTGGCCTCCATCGCGCTGTGGTTCATCGGCTACAACGGCGTGACCACCTGGTTCACCACCTATGTGGACACCGTCATGGGTCAGGGTCTCGGCGGCGCGTCTACCTGCCTTCTCGTTGCCACCGCAGGCGCCATCGTTTCCTATATTCCCATCGGTATGCTGGCAGCGAAGATCGGCAGAAAGCGCACCATTCAGGCAGGCGTCATTCTGCTGGCAGTCTGCTTCGCGCTCGGCTATGTGCTGACCACTACCTTCTCTTCCATCAACGTCATCATGTTTGTGGTCTTTGCGCTTGTCGGTCTTGCCTGGGCTGCCATCAATGTCAATTCTCTGCCCATGGTCGTTGAGATGTGCAAGGGCTCGGATATCGGCAAATTCACCGGTTACTACTACACCGCATCCATGGCCGCGCAGGTCGTGACCCCCATCATCGCGGGTACCCTCATGCGCACCGTCAGCTACAAGATTCTGTTCCCCTATGCCGCCCTTTTCGTTGCACTCAGCTTTGTCACCATGCTCTTTGTCCGCCATGGCGATTCCAAAGACGGTACGCGTAAGGGTCTTGATGCATATGAAGATATGGATAACTGATTGCAGGAGGCCTCATAGATGAAATCTGTTTTCCGCGCCGTTCTCGGCACTACCGCAGCGGCAGCCGCTGTCTGCGGACTGTACGCACTTTCCATCCGCGGCAGCCGGAATCATCCGGATCTGGAGCTGCTGCGCAAATACCGATATGCCCACCGTGGCTATCACGACAAGCCGCAGATCCCGGAAAACTCTCTGCCTGCCTTCCGTCGTGCCATCGAGCGCGGCTGGGGTGCAGAGCTCGATGTACATCTGCTGAAAGATGGTACGCTGGCTGTGTTCCATGACTCCGATCTCAGGCGCTGCACCGGTGAAAGCGGCATGATCGAAGATCTGACGCTGGAGCAGATGAAGCAGCTTCATCTGGAAGAAACAGACGAGCAGATTCCGACCTTTGATGAGGTGCTGGCGCTTTTTGAAGATGCGACGCCCCTGATCATTGAGCTGAAATCCGCAAACGGCAACCATAACGCACTGGCAGAAGCCGTCTGCAGACGGCTTGATCGCTACAGCGGCAGCTTCTGCATTGAGTCCTTTGACCCGCGGGTGCTGCACGCCGTCAGAAAACTTCGTCCCGGCATCTGCCTCGGTCAGCTGGCAGAAAACTTCTTCCATGGTGATGAGCCGCTGCCCGTATGGCAGAAAGCAGCACTTTCCAACCTGATGCTGAACTTCCTGTCTGTACCGGACTTCATTGCCTACAATTTTGCCGACAGTAAGAATCCCTCCCTGCAAACCTGCCTGAAGCTATGGGGCACACAGGAGGTCAGCTGGACGATCCGCTCAAAAGCGGATCTGGATGCCTGCGAAGCCCTCGGTGCAATCCCCATCTTTGAAAAGTTCGATCCCGATCTGTAAAAGGTAAACGAAATCCCCATCGGCCCAGACGATGGGGATTCTTCTTTTTTATCGCATCAGACCGACGCAGTCATAATAGGGCTTCGTTGCGATCAGTGCTTTATTTTCTTTGAACACATGATGTGTCAGCGTAATGACCGCATAATCGCACACTGCCATGGTTTCCTCAAGACTGTGGTTTTGGAAGCCTGCCACATCTCCCTTAATATACGGTTCGCAGGCGATGACCTCATAACCCTTCTCCTGCAGAAGTCTTGCAAACAGCACGGAAGGACTTTCACGGGTATCATCAATGTTGGCCTTGAAGCTCATGCCGAGCACCGCGATCTTTGCGCCGGGCTTCACATCCTGCCCGATGCGCTCGACCACCCAGGCAGGTTTGTTATCGTTGATGTTTCTCGCCTGCGCGATGAGCGGCGTGATGTCCTCAAACTTTTCGTGGATAAACCACGGATCAACTGCGATGCAATGGCCGCCGACGCCGACGCCGGGCGTATGGACGTTGACTCTCGGATGGCAGTTGGCCAGCTCGATGAGCTGGAACACATCGATGCCGAGACGGTCACAGACCTTGCTCAGTTCGTTGGCATAGGCAATGTTGATGT
>JAEDIZ010000138.1 GCA_016296635.1 Oscillospiraceae bacterium | reverse complement strand
GCCAGTCAGTATGCGCGTCCCCCGCATCCTTTCTTTGCTGCATTTCCGGCATCAAGCCCTCGATTGCCTGATCAAACGCCTCCGCGCCCTGCGGCTTTACGCCGTCAAAAACAATCGTTCCTGCAGGTGCAAGCTTTTCCATGGCCTGCGTGACAATGGCCTGCACGGTATTGCTGCCGCCCTGCGCGCAGGAAATCAGCAAAAACTGTTCCTGTGCAAGCGCGACAAAGCAGGGCTGAACAGCCCGTTCGGTAAGTCCGCAGAGGATATGGTCTGACGGATAGTCCCGCCAGTCTACTGTTTCCGGCAGCACCGGAATCGGCGGCGGACACTCGCCGGTCCATGCGCCGCGCATCAGTCCGGCAAGCCTTCGGATCTCGTTGACGCGGTCAATTTCTCTTACCCCGGATGCGGGAAGCGCCGTTTGGAACTCCAGCGGCGGCGAATTTCTGATCAGACCACGCCCAGCCAGATTTTCCGGCTCCAGACCGTTTGTTTTGCCGACGATCTGCGCGTAGTCCCCACGGTCTGTCATCCGCAGACAAACCGCTGCTTTGATGTGCTGGCTGATTCGGTAGGGCAGTGCATTTGCCGCGCCAACGCTGACCAGCAGATATATGCCGCAGGCTGCGCCATCCCGGACGAACGTCTGAAGAAATCCGTCAATCTCTGGGTATAGCTCCATCGCGGGCGCGGCATGATCCAGAAGCAGCACGATCCATGGCAGTTGCTCTCCCGTAGCTTCCCGGTAAGCGTCTATATTGACCAGCCCCTGCGCGGCAAGCAGCTTTTTCCGGCGGTCAAGCGTCTCAAGAAGCATAGCCGTCAGCTTGCGCAGCTTTTGTATGTCCTCCCCATCCGCAACGCCACCGACATGTGGCAAATCCCGGAACAGTCGAAGGCTTCCGCCGCCAAAATCCATCAGATAAAGATGTGCCTGCGCCGGTGAATAGCAGAGCGCAAGGGACATGATCGCCGATTGCAGCAGCGTCGTTTTTCCGGTCGCAGGTGCGCCGTAAACCGCATAGCTCCCGGAATCCGAAAATCGCAGCGACAGCGGGCGCTGGGACTGCGCAGCGGGGTCATCCAGAAGACCAACCACAGCCTCAAGACTCTGTTGCCCAGCTTGCCAGTGCGTCCCATCAAACGCCGCGCAGACAACATCACGCAGTCGCAACTGTTCCGGAAGCTTCGCCGTCCAGAGCTGCCGTGCCTTCGCGATCCCGTGCTCCCGGCAATAGCTGTCCAAATATTCCACAACCGCGTTGATCTCTTTTCGCTCGGAACGATACCCCGTTGTTTTTTCCGGTTCATAGCAGTGGCGATTTCCATACAGATCTACAACGGTGACCTGCTCGTCAGCCTGCCCCGCGTTCTCGCGGAATGGCTGATACGGTGCGCCGCTCCAATAGGACTGGATCTGCTCATAGACCTCGTCCTCACCCACCTGCACGTATGCCCGACCAGGCGTTGTGATCTGCGCCGCATCGATGTGATGCAGCATCTCCCGGCTGTCGGCAGAGCTTGCTACCTTCAGGCACCAGCGGAAGCGCGTATTTGCACTCATTTTGTCGTCTACAATGCTGGTTGGCTTCTGCGTCAGAAGGATTATATGTACACCCAGCGTCCGGCCAACCGCAAACACACGGTTGACCGCTTGCATAAACTCCGGGAATCGGTTCTTGAACTCCGCAAACTCATCAATTACGATAAAAAGATACCCAAGCGGCTCATCCGCTCTTCCTTCCCGCAGGAGCCGTCTATAATCGGAAATATTGCTGACCTTCCATCGATCGAGAAGCGCCTTTCGACGCGTCAGCTCATGTTCAAGCGCAATCAGGTTCCGGCTAATGCCTGTATCCAGATCGGAGATACATCCGGCAAGATGCGGAAGATTCTGAAATGGAAGCAACAGTCCAGTTCCCTTGAAGTCGATCAGCACAAAGCTGACCGCGTCCGGCGGGAAGCGAACTGCCATCGATAAGATCCAGGACTGCACCATCTCAGACTTGCCGGAGCCAGTCATACCGGCAACCAGGCCGTGCGGTCCATGCCGCTTTTCATGGATGTCGAACCGGAACGGCGTACCATCGCTGCGAACACCGATCGGAACGGCCATACTGCGCTCCGGCTCCGCGTCTGCCCAGTTTTTATCCAGCGTCAGGTCGGAAGGACTCGATACATTGTAACCCTGCAAAAACGATATCGAGCGCGGTAACGTCGGAGCACCCTTCTCTTCCATACGGAGCGGCGCTAGACTGCGTGCAAATTGTTCATATTGCTCATCCTGCACACGATCTGACAGGAACAGCTGCTTCTGAGACGCATGTCTGCGTTCAAAAAGCATTCCTGTCGCTTCGCTGCAATCCAGAATATCGTGGCACTCCTCTGGAAGCATGTCGATCCGGTCAAACAGATATACCACGCTGAGACCAAGCTCACGCCGGTTCGCCGTCAGATATTTCATAAATGTATGCTGCGCGACGGTTTCCGGTGTTGCGCACACAAACAGATACCATGGCTTTGCGCGCGGTGCAACGCCAAATGCAGCATTCTCTCCGGCAGCAGCGCGCACCGAAAAAACAGGCTCCAGTCTGGCAAGCAGGCGACGAATGGTCTCCGGCGTATTTGCGATCAGTCGTGCCGAATGCGTCTCATCCCAGCAATGCGGCAACCATCGGCAAAATTCCCATTGCGCAGTCTCGTCCTGCTCACAAAGCACAACGATTCGCAAATCACAATAGCTGTGATGCGTTGCAGCTTGAACAATCAGATTTTTCCCAAGCGCAGCGCACCGCGCCCGCTTTCCCACAACACCGCAGGACAGATGGTCTCCAAGCGGGACGCATATCGGACAATCCGGGACAGTAGAAAAACGTTCCGCGATCTGTGACGGCTGTTCCGCAAGTGTATCGCTTTCAAGCTGCAAAACCTGTTTTGGCGCCTGGAGCGAAAAGCTGGCCGAAAGCGTTCCGCTTCCAACACGCAAAGAAAGGAAATCATCGTCGTGAGACAGTCTCCCCCACAGTTCCCGGTCAACTGCCGCCGCTCTTCGGACGCACTCGGCTGTCGATGGGGACATATGTTCCAGAATTGTCTGTTGCTCAGTTCGAAGCTTTTCCAGTTCACGAACCTGTTTCTGAAGATATGCCCCATATTTGTCAAGGCGAAGCTGTTGCTGGGCACGGTATTTTTTCTTTTCGCCCTGATAGCGCAGAACGGATACTAGCGCGCCGATGCAGGTCGTGGGAACGCTGAAATAAAGCATGGTCGTAACGTTGGTAACCAGCAGGCACACGGCGAGCATCACCGCCACGCTGAGCGCCGGCGCAAGCAGCACATTCAGCCAGCTGACACTCGGCTTTCCCCCGATCGCCGGCGGTGCCTGCAGTTCCAATGTTTCTGAAGGAACTTCCTCCAGCAGCCTCGGCGACGGCTTAAAGCAGAACGGGTACGGTTCGTCCGGCGACACTGCCGTACGCTTTTCCGGCGCAATCTGCGGCTTTACGCGCACAGGCTTGCTGCTCTGCACAAACAGCCGGTCTCCACTGACCCGGAGCTGGCAAAAGCCAGCAGAAAGCACATCTTCGTCAGAAATCCTTCCGCTTCCGGTGCGCACCGCGTTGAGATAGGTTCCATTCCGGCTTTTAAGATCCTGAAAGCACCAACAGCCGCCCTGATAAAACAGCGCAGCATGCTTCCCGGAGATCTGCTGATCCGCGATCTGAACATCGCAGTCCGCGTTTCGGCCAATTATGAGCCGGTTCATTTTCAGAAGTGATACCGAAACAGCGGGATCCGCGCAGGTCGGATACGCCGTAACCGCGAGGTGCGTCTGCGCGTCCAGTACAACCGTTTTCTCATACGGAATACTTTCCCGCCGGATTCCTGCGCCGGACAGAGCCCACGTATCCGCATTTGTTTTGATTTCGATTGTCTTTTTTGAGAGCCAGACAGACGTAAGCCGGATGGTGCAGCCAGCGCCTTTTCCGACCGTGCACGTCTCGCCTGCCTGGAGCACCGTTTCAACCAGTCGATCCTGATCATAGATGCGAATCGTAATCTCCATGTCTGTCTCCCCAATCCACTGTTATCCCTTGAATCTATTCAGGTCAGTAAAGGAAAAAACATTTTCCAGTTCGTCCGTATAAATCCCCATCACAGGCAAGAGCTTTGCAGTATCCGCGTTTTGCAGAAATAAAAACAGCAGAGACAGGAAGTTCGTCCAGCTCAGTTCCCGAACCTGATTTTCAATGGAGGAGATCGTCTGCCGCGTGACGCCAATGCAGTCGGCCAACTGCGTCTGTGACAGACCAAGCCGTGTTCGCAGCGTCGGAAGATTTACCGCCATTGCCTGCGTATATTTTTTTCGATCCAGACTCAGAATTCCAAGTGGCTCCATGAAATTGCCTCATTTCCAAGATATCTCCAAATTTATCATATCAAACACGAACTTAATTGTCAAATTTCACATGATAAAATTCAGCTCGTCCTGATCCTATTTATAGCATGTCTGCACCCGTAAACGTCGCACATTTTCTGTAAAGGAATTGCAATCTCACACCCTTCTCCAGCGGCAACCAATGAACATTCAAATGACGTAGCGAGGATTCTAAATACACTGATCAAATCATACAACTTTCCATACAGATACTGGTCTTATGAAATTTAGTCGTACCTCACTTATGACTTGATTATCTGCCAAACTCAAGCTACAATCCATATCCACTCCGGCAGAACTTCTCTAAATTTACCTGACTGCCCTGACCCAGATTGTGACCCAAGTGTGCGCGAAAGCGTGTGGACACACTGGATAAAACCTTTCAAAATCCCGCACTTTTTGCTGACAGAATGAACGTATTTGACGTAAAAACACTTAATATCACGAACCGATAGCAGCTGGCAGTCATGAGGTCAGCGGTTCGATCCCGCTTATCTCCACCAGAAAAGTCCT
>JAEDIZ010000137.1 GCA_016296635.1 Oscillospiraceae bacterium | reverse complement strand
ACTTTGGTTCGGAGCGCTTTTGATATGTCCATTATGAATCAATTTTCTGCAGCAGACAGAGCATTTTTGCAACCTCTGAGCGCTTGACATTGCCGGTGGGGTTGAGTGCACCGTTAGAGCCGCCGATGACCTGCTGCTCGACCATAAGCGCCAGCGGCGCCTTTGCCCAGTCGGCAACCTTGGAGGCATCGGAGAACTTGCTGAGGATGGAAACATTCTGTGCTGTTTTGCCGGACATGGTACGCGCAAGGATTGTCATAGCCTCCTGACGGGTGATGGTGGAGGTGGGATTGACATAGAGCCTGCCGCCGGAGCTGGAACCGCTTACATACTTGAGTGCGTATGCTGCCTTGACGGAATCCAGCGCCCAGGACGCGATAAAACCGTTATCCATGAAGGGAAGAACGGTATTGCGGTATGTGCTCAGATCGGTGCCGAGGAAGCGCATGAGTGCAACAATGAATTCCTGACGGGTCATGGAGTCATCGGGACGGTAATAGAGCTTGCCGTCTTTACCGGCGGAGCCGTTCAGAATGCCTGCAAAGTAGAGGTCGTTGATGTAGCTTTCCGCCCAGTGCCCCTTGACGTCCGCAAAGGGGTTCGCAGGACTGACGGTTACGGGGATGGACACACGGGTGTCACCGAAGGAAACACCGATGGTTCCGGTGACCTGCTTGTCAACCTTTGCTGCGGAGAAGGTGCCGACCTCGCTGACAGCACCGATGTCACCTGCGATAGTCCAGTTGAAGCTGGAGTCCTGCGCGCGGACGGACAGACCGTAATAGGAGCCCGCGGCGGTCAACTCCGTAACAGAACCGCTGGCTACATGCAGGGCAGTCAGAGGAGCAGAAGTGCCGTCTTTCTTTACCGTGAGGGAGGTGAGCTGCGTCAGTACGGGATATTCGCATTTTGTCTGCAGCTTGCCGGATTTCACGCTGACGGTGACCATGTCTGCGTTGGGGGCAACGCTCAGTACGCCGTCGGCGGAAACGCTGCCGCCGGTCACATCATAGACAGGCGTGTCCGGAAGCTCGGCAGCCATATACTGATCATCGGTGGCCTTTACGGTGAGAGAAACCTTTGCACCGGGCAGAACCGGCGTTCCGGACTGCGGATAGATCCAAAGCTTTGAACTGCTCATGGCATCCTGCTTTGCGCGGACGAGATAGATGTAGTTCGCGCAGCCGCGAAGCTCACCGTCCGAAGGCGTGTTGGCGGTTGCGCCGACTGCGTAGCCGGGGTACTGCGCGCCCAAAGCGGTGGAGCCGCCTCCGTCAAGATTGAGGGCGCTGATGCAGCCGAACTGGGCCATGCGGCCAGCCAGCTGGTGAAGCGTCAGACCGCAGGAGGCGTCCGTTTCGTCTGCGGTATAAAGAATCATGCTGCCGTTTTCCAGAATACCGATGGCGGTTCTGGCACGGGATTTTTTGGCAGAATCCAGCGTGAATTCGGTGCAGCTTTTTCCGTCTTCCACCAGCAGATCACCGCCGCCGCAGGCATAACGGACATTGTGCCAGTCCTTATCCGATGTTACGCTCACGGTCACGATCTCGCCGATAGCCAGGGTTCTCATGTTTTCCAGTGCTTTCGGATATACGGAGCTTTCGGAAATACTCATGACGAAGCAGTTGTCCGGAATGGGGCAGGAGGCGGTATTCTCCAAAACACCGATGATTTCCATATCAAGCTCGCAGTTCATACTGAGGGCGGCATCGCCTTTCACGGGACGCAGCATCAGATTGTATGCGCTCAGCGTGTTTTTTGTTTTATAGTCATAGTCGGCAGAATACAGACCCACGCCGTTGGAATCGGTCAGAACCTTATTATAGAAAACCTCGGTCTGCCCCATATGTTCGGTAGTAAGTGTGATATGCAGATCCGGGATGCCGATGATTGCGCTGCCGTTCGCGAAGAAGCCGACAGAGGCGGTGTTGCCGCTGGAACGAAGAATACCATCCGTGACCACAAGACCGTAGGGAATGCCGGTCTGTAAGTCAAAAAATGCACCGTTGATGCCGGCAACCATGGAGAGATTCTGATCTTCCAGATACTTGACGGTGACATTCATGGCACTGCGTCCATAGAGGGTGCTTCCGTAGACAACCATGGGAACAACACTTGGCGACGGAGAATATGTAACATAATGCTCCTGCAGATTTGCGGCATTTGAGTCTGCATCCCGGATTGCCCAGGTGGAGGAGACAAGCGTAGCATTATCTGCAAGCGGAAGCTCACTCTTCCAGACCGGTTCACTATCAGCCAGCACGAAGCCAGACAGTAGCGCGAGGATCAGCAGAACGAATATTGTCAGTTTGAAAATCCTTTTCATGAAATCGCTCCTTTTTTGTTTTTTTTCATGTTAACATAATATCAGAAAAAAGTAAATGTATTTTTCTTGCTGCATGTAAAGGTTTTTCTCTTGACAGATGGACATGGATCGTGTAGAATGAACGAGCTGTCAAGGGGAAAAGTTTGACAGCGGGGAGGTCCTTCGGATGAGAGACAATCAGCTGGAGATGACGCTGCTGTTTGACTACTACGGTGACCTTCTGACCGAGAAACAGAAAACCTGCTTTGATCTGCATTATAATCAGGATCTGTCGTTGAGTGAGATCGCCGAGCAAGCGGGAATCTCTCGTCAGGGTGTCCATGATACGCTGGTAAGGGCAGAAGCGCAGCTGGAGCAGTTTGAAGCTGCGGTTGGCTGCATCGCAAGAGCGCGGGCCGTGCAGAAAGCGGCGGAAAAGATCGAGGCCGCGTGTGCGCTGCTTTGCGAGTTGCCGCAGGCGCGGCAGCAGACAGAAACGATCCTGCGGGCCTGCGAAACATTAAAGGAGTAAGCTATGGCATTTGAGGGCTTGACCGATAAGCTTTCCAACGCATTTAAAAAGCTGCGCGGCAAGGGCCGTCTGACAGAGAGTGATGTCAAAGAAGCCATGCGTGAGATCCGGCTTGCACTTCTGGAGGCGGATGTCAGCTATAAGGTTGTCAAGGACTTCATCAAGCAGACAACAGAGCGCTGCGTCGGCACGGATGTTCTGGAAAGCCTGACCCCGGCACAGATGATCGTCAAGATCGTCAATGAAGAGCTGACCACGCTGATGGGCAGCGAAAATCAGAAGATCAAGCTGGCCTCGCAGCCGCCCACGGTCATTATGCTGGTCGGCCTGCAGGGCGCAGGTAAGACCACCAACGGAGCAAAGCTGGCAGGTCTTTTCAAAAAACAGAACCGCAATCCGCTGCTGGTTGCCTGCGATATTTACAGACCGGCCGCTATCAAGCAGCTGCAGGTGGTAGGCAGTCAGCTCGACATTCCTGTCTTTGAGATGGGACAGACGAATCCCGTGGATATTGCCAAGGCGGCGGTTGCTCATGCAATCCGCCACGGCAACGATATGGTCTTCCTTGATACGGCAGGCCGTCTGCATGTGGATGAAGCGCTGATGGATGAGCTGAAGGCCATCAAGGCAGCAGTCAATCCCAATGAGATCCTGCTGGTGGTCGATGCGATGACCGGTCAGGATGCCGTCAATGCGGCAAAGAGCTTTGACGAATACCTCGATATCGGCGGCGTAATGCTTTCAAAGCTCGACGGCGATGCAAGAGGCGGCGCGGCGCTTTCCGTCAAGGCTGTCACCGGCAAGCCCATCAAGTTCATCGGTACCGGCGAAAAGCTCGATCAGATTGAGCCCTTCCATCCCGGCCGTATGGCGTCGAGAATCCTCGGCATGGGCGATGTGCTGACGCTGATTGAAAAAGCGGAAGCTGCGTTCGATCAGAAAAAAGCGGAAGAACTGGAGCAGAAGCTCCGTTCCAATAAATTCACCCTCTCCGATTTCTACGATCAGCTGGTACAGTTCAAGGGCATGGGCAGTCTCGATGAGATCGCAGGCATGATTCCCGGTATGAACGCAGGCGCACTCAAGGGTGCCACGATCGATGAAAAAGCTCTGGCGCATACGGAGGCAATCATTCAGTCCATGACGCAGTACGAACGCGAAAACCCGTCTGTACTCAACCACAGTCGCAAGCGCCGCATCGCGGCAGGCTCCGGCGTGAAGGTGGAGGAGATCAACAAGCTTCTCAAGCAGTTCGACATGATGAATCAGATGATGAAGCAGTTCTCCGGCCCGGGTGCACAGAAGAAGATGAAGAGACTCGGCAGAATGGGCGGCATGGGCGGCATGGGCGGCATGTTCCCCGGCTTCTAATCAAATCGTTTCAGCTGCTTTCAGGCTTTACGAAATAAAAAAGAAAAACTTATTATTTTTGGAGGAAATACTCAATGGTTAAGATCAGACTCAGAAGAATGGGCGCTAAGAAGAATCCCTACTACCGTATTGTTGTTGCTGATTCCCGCTTCCCGCGTGACGGCCGCTGCATCGAAGAGATCGGCACCTACGATCCGAAGGCAGACTCCGCAATCACCGTTGACGCTGACAAGGCAAAGCAGTGGATCAAGAACGGCGCTCAGCCTACCGATACTGTCCGCGGTCTGCTGAAGAAGGCTAACATCCTTTAATCTTCAGGGGAATCGACTATGAAGGAGCTTTTGCTTTACATGGCAAAGAACTTGGTCGACGATCCGGATTCTGTTACTGTCAATGAGATCGAGGGCGAGATCACAACGCTCGAACTGCGTGTGGCGCCCGAAGATATGGGCAAGCTGATCGGCCGTCAGGGCCGCATCGCAAAAGAAATCCGCACGATCATTAAGTCTGTAGCCCAGCGCAACGGACAGAAGGTCAATGTGGAGATCGTCGATTGACTGCACCCAAAAAACCACGCCGAAGGGCGCGGTCCAATAAAACAGTATAATAATGTTTTCGGGAAGCGGCATGGGTAATCATGCCGCTTTTCCGTTCATAACGTCATAGAGTAAATTGGCGGGGAGTATGCCGATATAGTTGTAGCTGATCGTCACATCCTGCACTCGATGTCCGCTGGACTTGTCCGGTGCATGAACATATACGG
>JAEDIZ010000025.1 GCA_016296635.1 Oscillospiraceae bacterium | reverse complement strand
TGCCGATCCAAGGGATAAACGGCCTAGCGATCCCGGCCACCCCCGTCCGAGGGTTCGGTGAAGGTTTCCATTGCCTGCTCCAAGCCGCAAATCGCCGCGTCCAGACCAGCGCGCATCTCCTTGAGCTGCCGGATGGTAGAATACAGCTCCGCGGCATTGCTGGCGTAGAAGTATCCCTCACGGCTGCTGGCAATGGGGACGGCCTTGCGGCGCAGGCGATTGACCTTCTTGCGGAGGTCACTCTCCCGGATATGGCTCTGCCGAACTAGATCACGTCCACAAATAAGATGCTCCCGTCCAAAGCAGAAGCGTTTCAGATAGTCGCGCAGTTCTTCATCGTTCATGTTTGTCCTTTCCGGGCCGATTTCCCGGAAAAGGGCGCAAAAAAAGAAGGGCGGCTTTCCTCTACCCGGAAAACGGCCCTTCTGCAATTTCAGTATTCACTTGGGTGGTTCGAGCGGTTTGCCGCCCGGAATCAGTTCAAAGAGCTTCTGCTCCTGCGGCGGATCGCCGCCCGCCGAGCGCCATCCGGCAAGGAACGCAGCGCGGATGATGTCATAGAGCGCCTGATGCGCTTCGTCCGCGTCGGCTCCCTCCAGAAAAGCGTCCAGCGCCTTTTCAAATTCGTTGCTCATCATGATTTTTCACCACACAGTTTCGGTATATACTCGTCTTGTGTGGTATTTTACCATGAATTTCTCCAAAATACAACATAATCTGTGTATTTGCGCAGAATGTATCGACGAATACTATAGGCATCTCTCGTAAAATAGAGGCAGCAGGGAGGTGCGTCATGGATAAGCACTATAAGGATTACATCCAGATCGGGTTGAATATCATGCGATACCGCAAAGAGCAGGGGCTGACGCAGGATCAGCTTTCCGAGATGGCGGGCTATTCGCGCAATCATTTGCAGCGCGTGGAAACCGCCGTCTGCAAGCCGACAGTCGGTCTGCTTCTGGATGTGTCGGAGGTTCTCGGCGTTCCGGTGGAACGGCTGATGGAAATACGGAAATAAGACGAGCGTCTGCTTCGGCAGGCGCTTTTTACATCCCCATCTGCGGTTCCTGTGTCTGCTCCTGCTTCTGTTCCGGAATCGGCTCGTTCAGCGGACCGAAGTCCGCGCGGTTGACCATACCGTAGGGTGTGAGCTCCGCGCCGTACTGCTTGAGGACGTCTTCTGCGTAGGCTTCGCGGTTCAGGTGCTTATAGATCAGGTCTGCATCCTTGCCGCCGAGAACGAATTCCAGCTCATCACGCACCAGCGCGTCCTTATCACGTATTTTTGTCTCGAAACAGTATTGCGGCAGCTTTTCAATGCGGTCGAAGACATCGTCCAGCGTCTCACACTGCGTCGCACCGACCACCGCCTTGAATTTTGTAAGCAGACCACTGGCTTTCAGTTCCTGAAGCGACCTTGCCAGTTCGTTGATCCGCGGAAGATCCTCCACGTCGGTCAGCAGGGTGTTCAGCTGCGGCGCGATGGCATCGCAGCCGGTGAACTGCGCGTCAAACCATTCCGGCGCGTCCAGTTCCTTCTGCACTTCCAATAGCCGCTGCTCCGTTGCGGGCAAGTCGAGCACAGATGTCTTCTGTTCGTTCTCGTGGTTCATGAGCGTCAGGCGGATCATGTAATTGATATCGCGCTGCGGCTTATAGTCCGGCAGTGGCTGCAATTCCTCTGTTCGGACAACGTAGCCGTGTGGGGTGAACGTGCCTACTTCGTTCTCGCGCATCTGCTTGCCGATTTTGGAAAAATCAAGAAAATCATATACACTGTCGGGTAGGGCATCCAGATCCTCCCGAAAGCCGTTTTCAACATAGAATTTTCCAAGTGCTTCGTCCGAATGCACGTCTGCAAGCACATGGCAGCGATCCACATTGGAAGCCAGCATCATCAGCTCCTGCACCGTGATGGGGCCGTTGTTTTCCTGCATATGCTTGTTGACCTGCATCTGCAAGAGTCCTTCCAGCGCTGTTTCCTGCCGTTCATCCAGCTTGGAAAGCTGTTCCGTCAGAGAATTGAACTCGAAGATCGACATACTCTCGTCCAGATGCGGGGCGAGATAGTCAAAGCAGTAGAATTCATCCACCTGCCAGTAGACATCACCCGGCGATTTCGTGTGAATCTGCTCGAACGCATCCATCATCTCATACTGGCTGACAGGAAACGTCAGCTCCACGCCGCGTTCATCGCTCGATGCGCTGCTTACCAGATAGACCTCACATACTTTGCGCAAGGGTCATTCCTCCCGTCTGTTCCTGTTCAAATCGCTCCTGTTCGGTCTGAATGCTCCACGCATCCGAGTTCCAGAGGTGGACGTACAGTTCGCTTTTGCCATCCACGCGAATCTCACGCTGCTCGAAGCCCTCACCCCAGCCGTCAGCAGCCTGCCCCTCAAGGTACGCTTTCAGGCTTTCCAGTTCTGCGCCAGTCAATTTGCCCGCCACGCGGCATTCCGCTACGCCCCAGAGCTGACCGTTCCGTTCTTCCACAGCGAAAACAGCCGAATGAACCTTACGATTGACGCTGTCCGTTTTGTCATACCAGTGCATAAGGCCGCGCTCCGCTTCCTCCGGCATTCGGTATTTTTTCAGCGCCGCCGCGATCTGCGATTCATACCCGCGCAGCTCTTCTCCCTCCAATGTAACGCCATTTTCGTCGAGGTCTCCGTATTCGTTCGGTTCATAAAAATCGGCGGTCAACGGCATATAGAGCTTCAGCGTTTCCAGCTTGGGCGGCAGCACTGTGAAGCTGTCCTCGCCGGGAACAATCGCCAGCGTCCGGCCGTTGTCCCACTTCATATGGATGCTTCCCGCATCATCCACCAAATCCACAATGCCCTCCGTACCGGGGGTAATCGGTGCATATGGGTCATTCATGGAATTGAGCCGGATGCGTGTGCCGGGTGGATACTGCTCCTTGATGAATTTTACCATTTTTCTGTCCAAATTTACATCCCTCCAAGCTGCATTTGCTGTTTTTCCTCTAATTCTGACCGCTGATGCTGCTTCAGGCTCTCTTTTGCCCAATCCGGCAGATATTCGTCTTTCAGAACGCCAATAAAATCATTCCGGTTCCAGCGCGTCTGCTCTCCATCGCCGAGACAGGTGCAAAGAATGGAGCGACCGCGTGCAGTCGGGCTGCACCCAAAGCCGCTTTGCGCCAGCCAGAGTTGATTCTCGGGCGACCAGTATTCTTCTTTCAGCGTGTCCGTTGAGAGGACAAGGACTTTTCCGGTGTAATCCTGTTCGCTCGAATCCGGTTCGCACTGCTTCTGGTCGAACATTCCAAGATCCATGACGAGCTTTCTGTAGTTTGAAATGAAGCCGTCCAGAATGGCAGAATGACTTCGGGCTGCGAAGCAGTAATTATGCATTTCCTCCTCCGGAATGTAATGGTTTTCCGCCCAAGCTCGGTTGTCCGGACGGAATCGTCCATCGCCGCGCCGCTCCTGCATGGTGTTCGCTAAAACGTGTTCCACGCGCTTGTAGCCGTAAAGCTCGACGATCTTTTCTACCGTACCCTTTTTCAGATGCATCCCATCGAAGTTTTCCCGGATGAGAATATCGATCCCACCCGCGCAGGCGCAATTCTCACGGAAGCTCTCGCGCCACTTTTCGATCTCGCCGCGTTCGCGGGCTTCTTTTGCACCGTAGGGATAAAGCGGAATTTTACTCTGCATCACCGTCCTCGCTCTCCGCAGTCAGAATTTCGTTCAGTGCATACAGACTGCGCCCGGACGCCAGAAAACATTGCAAAATCGAATGGGGGATATCCGTCAGGTCATGCCAGTGGCTTGCCTTTTGAACCAGCACTGCGCCGCTGCCATCATCCGTGTAACACTCCAGCTTGGCATTTTTCGCAATTCCCGCGCTCTCACGCGCCCAGCTCGGCACAACAACATCAAATTCAGAAAGCACCTCGTCCAGCCTCATCCCTCTGTGTTCTTCCTCTGCCGGACCGCATTCTATGGCGACCGCCTCCAGAAAGTCGCACGCCAGTTCATTCAGCGCATCGACAAGCATGAGAAGCTGATAGGTGCTCAAGCTTTCCGGCATGAGCAGAATCCCGCCATTGAGCTGTACCATCGAAATGAGCTTCACGTCCTCCATGCCGCAGAGCTTGAACATCCCGTCCGGAACAACGGCATTGCCGTTTCGTTTGATAACCTTGAATTCCATATGAACCTCCTTTTACATTCCACCCATCTGCATTTCCTCGGATGGGGCTAAATTATAATCTTCTTCGCTGCACAGGTTTTCTTCGCCATAAAGATCAAACACGATATCATCTACCGCCTTCCGAACGGCTGGGTCCTGCGTGATTGTGCGGAACCGGAAACCGGCTGTTGCCTCATGCGGCAGTTCCTCGCGGATGCAGTCCAGATATTTTTTGGCATCTGTAAACTGCTGTGCATCGCCATTGATAAAATGTACCCGACCGACCAATGGCTGATAGGCGTGGTTGATCTTCTGCTCGTTCAAATCGTAGCAGCTTAGATATGCCTGATAATCTCCCGGCACGGGATTGCAGCGCAGGCAGTATTCGTAATGCTCCGTTTCTACGACATAACCATAATTCTGTGACCAGCCGCCCGGTATTTTGCCGCCGTTTTCATAGCAGAAGCGTCGCATAGAGGAAAGGTCTTTCAGAACCGTTTCCCGCAGCGTGTCAACGACCTGTTGGAGTTCTGCTTTGAACTCCGGTGAGTTCAATTCCTCACGCCCACGCGGATGCCAGGTGTGCCAGAACGCCGTGCCACTTTTTCCGAAATCCATACGGACGCAGCCAATTGCGCCCATCTGCGCGTTCTGCTCCGGCGTCTGCGCAAAGAAAGCGCCCGCCTCCTCCGGCTGCGCTGGCCGGACACGGAATGCGGGCAGATCAGTAGATATCTTCGTCATCTTCGCCGTCCTCATCCTCCGGCGCATACAGCACCAGCTTTGCGGCATCTGCCAGATGCGCGCAGATGGCAAGAACACCGGTCACGCCAATGATCACGCTAAGCGTGATTACGATTGCTTTTTTCAAAAACTATTCCTCCTTTACATCATTTGCATTTCCTGCTCCTGCTGATACCGCTCTGCCGGATCGTCCTGCATCAGTTCCTCCAGCGTCAATGTGCCGTGGTAGGAAACGTAGCCGCGGTCTACAAATACGCCGTCTTCCTGAAGCATCCGCTTTACGCCGTAATCGCCGTAGTTATAGAAATCTTCAAGATTCTCGTCATATTCGTAATGACCGGACTGTTGTATCATGTATTTTCCAAGTTCCTCCGGCACGTGGACATTTGGTGCGAAATCAAATTGATCGAGGTTTTCTGCCAGCTGGCGGATATTTGCTGCGCACGCCGGTTTCACCATCTGGCAGACCGCGCCGAGCTTCACGAAATCCTGTTCCTTGAAATTTGAACACGCACGGCACAGCTGATTAAGTTCAAAGAGCGACTCGTGTTCAACATCCAATGTGCAGTCGACCTCATCCGGGAATCGGCTGTCTGAAACCAGCATCTGCATCTCGCCGCAGGATGGAATCCCGGCACGAAGCATCGCGCGTTCCAGCTTGATTTGGCTTGCCGGGAGCTGCACCCACTCCTGTTTCTTTGGATCATCTTCACCTGTGACTCGGATTTTCAGCTCCAGGATGCAGTTTTCCGCCATCCAGATCGGAGGCAGATGCTTGCGGTCATACGCCTGCTCCAGCTTCATGCCGTTGTCATACACAACACCGTATCTCGTTACATACCCCGGCTGCCCGGAGATCAGCGCCAAAGCTGTCTCCGTTCCATCCAGATTTTCCGGTTCTTTCGGATCACAGGCACCGTGGACGGTCAGATAGTGGCGTTTGCCGGCCTTCTCCAAGTCGGTGAAATCTGAAACGACCGTCACCTCTCTGGCGCAGAAGGAAAGATCGATCAGCTCGTCCGCTGCGGATAATCCGAATCGCTCCACCGCTGCATTAAATTGCAGCAGTTCATATCGGTCGAAGCTCTCCAACTGCTTTCCGAGCCAATCCAGTTCATCCACGTTTGCCATCGTGTTTGTCATTCTGAGCAGAGCAGGGCAGTCAGGGGCGCGAATGCTTTCGATGCAGCAGTCCTGCTTTCTTACGTCACCAATTTGGAGATTCTGCAAAGCGAGGATCACATTTTCATAGCGTTCCTCTGGGATTGGAAACGTGACTGCCAGCGCCCCTAACTTCGGCTGACTGCGGCTTTTCAGTTTTGCTTCAAACACGTTTTTCACCTCGCTTTTCAATTTTCTGCATATCCGTGAAGGTACACTCACCGTTGCTGCGCCAGCAAACGAGTGCCAACCGCATATACGGGCACTGTCCCTCGTATGGGTACCAGCTGCACTGGATAGTCGGCGGCGGGTCCGGATGCGACCACAGCGGCGGCGCGTGGAAACGCGGCCGCCAATATTCTTCTTGACTGTGCTTCATGAAATTCCTCCCTGAACGCAAAAAAGCCGGGACTTCTGAAAAGAAATCCCGGCTCTCTGCGAAATATTACATTGTCTGCTCCATTGTGTGGTGTTGATTCCGTTCCTGCTGTGGCAGAAGCAGCTCGATCTGCTCCTGCACACTGTGGAGCTGCTTTTCCTCGGCATACGAGAGTGTCGCGTCGTCCTCCAGCGCAAACTCGCAGACATTTTTAATCACAGCAATCTGCTCGTCTGAAAAAAGGCGCTGCTCGTTTACCAAACCGGCTCGGACGGCGAAGTCCTGCTTTGCCGCTTCGTAGTTTTCCATGAAGTAATGCCCGGCATGAACACTCTGCCGGTCGAAGTCCCACTCCCACGTCACGAACCGAGCGCCCTTTTTGCCGAGCTGCCCAGCCAGCACCGCGTCACCAAAATCCGCAAGTACCTTGTAGGTATCTTCCAGGCCAACAGCTTTCAGCGCAGGCGCACATTCAAAGATCCGCATATACTCCTTGACCTGCCCGGCCGTCTGTATCACCGTCCGAAGCTGCTTGTCTACATCCGACCCCATGATATCCGCTGGTCGGAAACGGACGATGCCGTCTCTGTCGACCGAGCAGAGCGGCTGCTCGTTCCATCTGACGTGGATCAGACCGTCGTCCAGCAGCCTTGCGTCCAGCTCCCTGTGCAGGAGCTTCTGTTCTACCTCTCGCAGATATCTTTCTTTCTGCGGTGTGAGCTCTTCGTTCATATCATACCTCCAATCTCAGTGCCCTTTTTGAGCGCAAAAAAGGCGCTGGACTTGGTTCGTGAAAACCAACAATCCAGCGCCCATAATTTTGTGAAAGATTTTTCTTTGTTTTTTCCGAAAATCTGTCGTCTCTGCCCTCTGAAAAAGGGCGCTGCCACTGAAAATCCGCTTGAATATGGAAAAACAGAGGTTCAAATCCTGTTTGAACCTCTGCAAGCTACGATTTCATCTATGGAGTTACCTAAGAATTTTGAGAATAAAAAATTGCCGAACACCTTGAGACGACTGGCTTTTTTGCCATTTCATCTATAGTGTTCGGCAATCATGGAGGTGCCACCCAGATTTGAACTGGGGGTGGAGGTTTTGCAGACCTCTGCCTTACCGCTTGGCTATGGCACCATCTTGCTTTCTTTAGCTCGATTATTCTAGCACATGAAAACACATTTGACAAGTGTTTTTTTACGCAGAAACAGATTTTTTTTCGCGCTCGGTACATCCGATAGAAATGCAGGCGGATGAGTGTAAAAACATGGATTGACAAAAGTTTACATAATACTATATACTAAAATAGTCTGGAAGAGGAAAGCGGCCTGCTGTTTTGCAGAGAAGTTTGTCGAAAATTGAGAAATCAGAAAAACAGACAATGATTTTGTCGAAATATTATGGGAAAAAATGGCAAAATACGGATTGCAAAATATTTCCAATTGTGATACATTATCTGTGTCACATCGATGAAATGACTGTGTCAGACACGAATCCAAGGTTTGATAATGAGGAGAGTATAACATGGACAATCGTATCAGCATTCTGCTTGCAGACAGTAATGAGGAGTTTTGCGAGCATCTGAAGCAGGTTTTGGAACGCATTCCGGAATATGAGATTGTCGGGATTGCAAATGACGGGCTCAGTGCGGCACAGCAGCTGGAATCAGCAAATCCGGATGTTCTTGTGCTGGATCTGATGCTTTCCAAACTGGATGGTATTTCCGTGCTGAAAAGCGCGCATGCAATGTCCAGACCGCCGGTGTCGCTTGTTTTGACCGGATATATGTCAGAGTACGTCGCAAACACGGCTGCCGGTCTCGGCGTACAGTATTTTATGACAAAACCCTGCGATTTTGACGCAGTAGCAGCACGGATCGGGGAGATTATGACGCTGGACAATCAGCTCAAGACTGCTGCTGCGCATCGTCCGGAGGTCAATCTGGAAGCCATGGTCACGGCCATGATCCATGAGATCGGCGTCCCGGCACATATCAAGGGTTACCAGTATCTGCGTGAGGCGATCATGCTAGCGGTGGAGGATATGGATGTCATCAACGCCATCACGAAGGTTTTATATCCGCAGGTCGCCAAGACCTTCCAGACAACGCCCTCCAGAGTGGAACGTGCCATTCGTCATGCCATTGAGGTGGCGTGGGACCGCGGAGATCTGGAAACGCTGCAGCGCTTTTTCGGCTACACGGTTTCCAACACCAAAGGCAAGCCGACAAACAGCGAGTTTATCGCGCTGATTGCAGACAAGCTGCAGCTGCAGCTGAAGAATATGGAAGCTGTTTCGTAAAAAACATGATCAGAATTGAAGAATCCCACTCCCTCTGCGAGATTGGCAGAGGGAGTTTTTTTCAAAAAGAGACTGCGGAATGAAGCGTTTGCGCGAGGCGGATGTGCGAGCAGATTTGCAGGAATTTTGCGGATAAATATTTATCTTGCTCCCATATCGGCAAAATACTTGATTCTTTTTTGCCTTTGACATAAAATTTGAGCAGAGAGAAATGAAGACTGGAGGCGTCTGCGTGGATCAGATTGATAAGAAACTGCTGCACCTGCTGGCAGAAAATGCGGATATTACGGCAACCGAACTGGTGCCGATCGTGAATCTGTCGATTCCTGCCATCAACAAGCGCATTGCGAGATTGAAGGAAACGGGCGTGATCACGCGCGTGGCGGCGCTGACCGATGCGAAGAAGGTCGGAAAACCGGTCGTTGTGTTTGTGCTTGTGGTGCTGGGCCAGTTTTCCAGTGCCAGTCAGCTTATGGAATATGTGCAGCAGGATGCTGATGTTTTGGAATGCTTTGCGGTGACGGGGGAGTATGACTACCTGCTGAAAATCTGCGCATCCGACATAGATGCATTGGAGCAGAAGCTGCTGGAACTGAAGCGGAACAAGGGAATCAGCAAAAGCTACACCCTTATTACCCTGATGCAGAATAAATTTTCACCGGTTCCGCTGCCGGATTTAGAAGTGAATAAAGGAGAATCAGTATGAAAGAACTGTCTGTTGCGGCAAAACGCGTGACCCCGTCTCCCATTCGTGAGATGTTCAACAAGGCCCTTGGAATGCAGGATGTTGTGAGCTTCACCGTCGGTGAGCCGGACTTCCAAACACCGGAGCATATCGTGAAAGCGGCTGCGGAAGCACTTTATCGCGGCGAGCACAAATATACACCGAATGCGGGTATCCTTCCGCTGCGGCAGGCAATCTGCGAGCGGACTGCAAAGACCCACGGCCTTTCTTATGATCCGCAATCGCAGGCTATTGTTACCGCCGGCGGCATGGAAGCGCTGATGCTGACTATGATGGTCATACTCAATCCGGGCGATGAATTCATCGTTTCCGATCCGAGCTGGACGAATTATTCCCGGCAGGTGCTGCTCTGCTCTGCAGAGCCGGTATTTGTTCCGGTTTTTGCAGACAACAGTTTTACACTAGACGCAGAGCGCCTGGAAGCGGCGATCACGGAAAAGACCAAGGGCTTTATCGTAAACTCTCCGGCAAATCCCACCGGCGGAATTGCAAGCCGCGAGGCGCTGGAAAAGCTGGCGGAGATCGCTATCCAGCATGACCTTTGGGTTATTTCCGATGAGGTCTATTCCGCACTTGTCTATGAGGGTGAAAAGGTCACCAGTATTGCAACGCTTCCCGGTATGCAGGAAAGAACCATCATTGTCAATAGCTTCTCCAAGACCTACGCCATGACCGGTTGGCGCGTGGGCTGGGCACTCGGCTCGGCGAATGTGATCAGCAACATGGTCAAGTTGCAGGAGAATGTGGCGGCCTGCGTCAATTCCAGCGCCCAGTATGGTGCGCTGGAGGCATTGCGCGCCGATCAGACACCGGTGCAGGAGATGGTGGATGCCTACAGCCGCCGCAGAAAGCTGATCACGGAAGAATTTGCGAAGATCCCGAGACTGAAATGCTTTGCTCCGCAGGGTGCTTTTTATGCCTTTGTGGATATCAGTCAGACCGGCATGGATGCGAGAACCTTTGCTATGGAACTGCTGGAAAAAGCCAGAGTCATCGTGGTGCCGGGTACGGCTTTCGGCAACAGCAGCGGTCAGTATATCCGACTTTCCTTTGCGACTTCCGAGGAAACGATTCTGGAAGGCACGAAACGCATCCGCGATTTTATGCTTGCACGTTGAGAGGGAAAGAATGACATATGACGAAACGAATTCTGTGCTACGGCGATTCGATTACATGGGGATATATTCCCGGAACGGGAAGGCGGTATGACGAGAATACGCGCTGGACGGGCATTTTGCAGAAGAATCTCGGCAACGGTTATACTGTGCTGGAAGACGGTCTGAACGGACGAACAACAATTTATGACGCGTCCCTCAAGCGTTACAGAAACGGGCTGGAAAGCCTCGGATATTCTCTGGTGTCCCAGCATCCGCTGGATCTGATGATTCTTGCGCTTGGAATCAATGATATCAGCTATATTGACCCGGAGGATGCTGGCCGCGGCATCCGTGCCCTCCTTCGGCATCTCGTTATGGCAAATGGAACCTATACCAACGGGGAAGAGGAACCGATTTTCCGCGGAAAGCCAAAAATTCTGCTTATGGCGCCGAGTGCGCTGAATCCGAATTACGCACTGCTGCGGGAAAACGGAAAAATGAAATATGAAACGTCGAAGGCCTTTTCGGCGGCATATGAAAAAGCTGCGGAGGATTTCGGTGTGTATTTCCTCGATGCTTCAAAGATTGCCATGGCACCGCCGACTGACGGAATCCATCTGAACGAAGAAGGCCATGCCGCCATGGCTGAAGCAATTACAAAGAAAGTGCTGGAGATCTTCTCCGAGGAGGATGCAGGATGAACGCAAAGGAAATCGTAACAAAAGAGGATTTTGCGTATGCGGTTGCGCTGCGCAGAGAGATCCACCGCCATCCGGAACTTGGCTTTGATTTGGACAATACCGTTTCGATTGTTGAGCGTGAGTTGGATGCCATCGGCATTCCTTATACGGAGGAATACGGCAAAGGCAGCGTTGTGGGTTTTTTGAATTGGGACGGCAGCGGAAAGGTACTTGCCATCCGCGCCGATATGGACGCACTTCCCGTGGAGGAAAAGACCGGACTGCCCTACAGCTCTGAGATTCCGGGCAGAATGCACGCCTGCGGCCATGACTCCCATACGGGCGTGCTGCTGGCTGTGGCGAGGGTTCTTAAGCGCATGGAGAAGGAGCTTCCCTGCAGAGTAAAGCTGCTGTTCCAGCCCAGCGAGGAATGTGAGATCAGCGGTGCAAAGATGATGATGGAAAACGGCGCCGTGGATGATACGGATCTTGTCATCTGCACCCATTGCGACAATGCCCAGCCCGTGGGTACCATCGGCTGGTGCGCCGGTGATTATATGGCGGCCTGCGATCCCATTTCCATGACTTTTTTCGGAAAGACGGCACATGCAACGCTGCCGGAATTCGGCATTGATGCCATCGCCATGGCAGGCGACGCCGTCAGCGAAATGAAAAAGATCGCAAAAGAAGAAGCGAACGGCAGATTCTATGTATTCTCTGTCGGCTATTTCCACGGCGGAACGGCACATAATGTCATTGCTGACCGCTGCGATCTGAAAATATCCCATCGCTACTACAACGCGGAAATGCGTGACCGGATCCGTACGAAGTGTATGGCCTGCTGCGAGCGAATCGCGAAGGAATACGGCGGCAGAGTGGAGATCAACTGGGAAATGAGCGCTCCGGCGCTGCACAATGACGAAGCGGCAACGCAGAAGTTTGTGCAGAGCATGGAGAAAGTCTTGCCGGAGAAGCTGATGCATCTGGAGCCGCGCCGCAGCACGGAGGATTTTTCATGGTTCACGCAGAAAAAAACCGGTTTTATTTTCCGTTTCGGCACGGGCAACGATGCGCTGGGCTGCAATACCCGGGCGCATTGCAACGATTTCCGCCTCGATGAGGACGGAATCCTGAACGCAATCATTGCTTTTACGCAGTTTGTTCTTGACGCCGGGACTTTATAAAAATCGGCCCCGGAGCATAGAATCTGCTCCGGGGATGCAGTATGAAGAGGAAAAGTGAAATGAAAAAGAAACTGATTGTGGTTTCCATGGATGCCATGGTGTTTGAAGATCTAGAGGAAGTGAAGCATCTTCCGAACTTTCAATGGATGCTGGAAAACGGAGCCCGGGTCAACCGTATGCGGAGTATCTATCCGACGCTGACTTATCCCTGCCATACGACTATGGCTACGGGACTTTATCCCGAACACCATGGCGTTCTTAACAACACCGTCATGTATGTGGGCGAAGAGGATCTTCCGTGGCAGTTTTATAAATCTGCGGCAAGAGGAAAGGATATTTTCGACGCATGCAAAGAGGCTGGGATGACCACGGCGGCCGTGGGCTGGCCCGTGACGGGAAACCATCCCAATATTGACTGGCTCGTGGATGAGATCTGGCCGGAAAAGCCATACACATGGGACACCTTTGCGCAGGCCTACCGCGATTCCGGTACCTCTGAAGATGTGTTCGAGAAGGTTGTCAAACCGATTCTCTGGCAGCGCGTTCCCCGCAGAAATCCCGACAGTTCCTATTTTAACTGCCGCTGCGCCTGCGGAATCATTCGCTGCTATCAGCCGGATCTGCTGATGCTTCATACGGGCAATGTCGATGCCTACCGCCACAGTACCGGCGTTTTTTCAAAAAATGTGTCCCTTGGTCTGCTGCAATGCGAGCAGCTGCTCGGCATGCTGATCGAAGCGACAAAGGACGCCGGCGTTTTCGAGCAGACGGACTTCGTTGTGACTGCCGACCACGGACAGCTCAATATTACCCGCCTTGTGAAGCTGAACACGGTGTTCGTAAAAGAAGGGCTCGTGACGCTGAATGCAGATAGGACAGTCACAGACTGGAAGGCGTGGTGCTATTCTGCCGGCTTGAGCGCCTATGTGGTGTTGAAGAATCCGGAGGACGAGCTTCTGCACAGGCAGGTAGCTGAGCTGCTTCAAAAGATGTGCCGCGAGGGCGTTTGGGGCTTCTCTGAGGTTTATACGAAAGAAGAGGTCAGAGAGCGGGAGCATTTGGACGGCCCCTTCAGCTTTGTGCTGGAAACGGATGGCTATTCCAAATTTGCAGACGGCTGGCAGGGAAACTATGTACAGCCTCTGCCGATGGAAATCGACGGCGTTCACAGGGCATCCCACGGTTTCCATCCGGACAAGGGCCCGCGTCCGTTCTTCCTTGGGTGCGGCCCGGATTTCCAAAAGGGCGCGGTGCTTGCGGATGCAAACCTGACGGACGGTGCACCGACCTATGCAAAACTGCTTGATGTTTCGCTTCCGGACGCTGACGGACGGGCGCTGACGGAACTGTTGAATCTGGAATGAGAAACAGCACATGAAACAGGTTTTGCTGTCGGAGAACGACTTTTTCTGCGCGGATGTCATGGACTGGAAAGGACGGCACGTCGATTCCGGAGCTTTTTTTCCGAACGAACTTGGATCAAACTGCATGGGCGCGGACATGAAATCAAGGAAAGTGTGCAGCTTTCAAGAAAAACCTTGATTTTTGAGCGGATTTGGGTATAATGAACAAATCATACTCAAAGGAGAGATACTGCTTTGTCGAACGTGTTTTATGAGAGGCTGGCTGAACAGTCTCCGGTCGCGCCGGTGATCCTGTCTGTTTCCATGATGCTGTTTCTCGGTTTCCTGATGACGCGGCTGACAAAGCTGGCGAGGCTGCCCAATGTAACGGCATATATTTTAACAGGAATTCTTATCGGCCCATATTGCTTGAATCTGATTCCGGAAGCGATCGTTTCCGGAATGGATTTTATATCGGATGTCGCATTGGCGTTTATTGCGTTCAGTGTCGGCGAGTTCTTTCGTTTGGATGTGCTGCGGAAAAACGGATGGAAAGTGATCCTGATTACGGTGCTCGAAGCGCTGTTTGCGTCTGTGCTGGTTTTTGCGGTCACATACTGGATCCTTGGCCTGCCGATGGCGTTTTCCATGGTGCTTGCCGCACTTGCATCCGCAACGGCGCCGGCATCTACCATGATGACCATCCGTCAGACCAGAGCGCACGGGGATTTTGTGGATACGCTGCTGCAGGTCGTTGCATTGGATGATGTAGTCAGCCTGGTTGCCTATTCCGTTGCAATTTCCGTGGCGCTTTCTTCCATGGGAAGCGGTGTGTCCGGATTCTCAGCCGTTTTGAAGCCGATGCTGATCAATTTGGCGGTACTGGTGCTCGGCGGTCTTTTTGGGATTTTGCTGAAGCTGCTGTTCCGAAACCGTTCCAAGGACAACAGACTGATCGTTTCCATCGCGGTGCTTTTCGCATTCTGCGGCGTCTGCGCGGTGCTGGACGTTTCTCCGCTGCTGGGCTGTATGTCCATGGGCATGGTCTACATCAATGTGACGGATGATGATAAGCTCTTCAAGCAGCTCAACTATTTTTCTCCGCCGATCCTGCTGCTGTTTTTCGTCCGATCCGGCATCAGCTTCAAGCTGGGTGCGCTGGTATCCTCCGGCAATTCCATGGGCTCGGTGCCGCTGCTTGCGGTTGGTGTACTTTACTTTGTGGTGCGGATTATAGGAAAATATGCAGGCAGCTGGGCAGGGTGCGCGTTAACAAAAAAAGATCCGAAAGTGCGAAACTATTTGGGTCTCGCGCTGATTCCGCAGGCAGGTGTCGCCATCGGTCTTGCGGCGCTTGGCGCAAGAACGCTGGGCGGTGAGATCGGATCTGATCTGCAGACGATCATTCTGGCGTCCTCTGTGCTGTATGAGCTGATCGGCCCGGCGTGTGCGAAGCTCGCTCTGTATCTGTCGGGATCGTATTCTGAGAAGCTGGAGGATCTGGTGCAGGTGGAGCCTACGGCGGCGGACGAACCGCCGAAGACAGAACTGGAGCTTCTGATCGAAAGAATTCAGAAAATCCAGCAGGAGCTGCCCGCCCACAACATCGACCCCTCGGAGGAGGAGCTTGCCTTTACGAAGGCGGCGCAGGAACAGACAGACTATGGCGGCTTTATGCCGACCGGAAGAAAAATGAGGAGGAGATAAGATGCAGATGACGGATCCTTTGGCAAACCTGTTGGGCGATTGGGCTGTACAGATGGGTATCGGGGCGATCCTGCTGCGCATCGGGCTGTCTGTGCTTTGCAGCGCGATCATCGGCTGCGAACGCGCAAGCAAGCGCCATGCCGCTGGACTGCGTACGTTTATTCTTGTATCCATGGCGGGCACGGCGGCCATGATGATCGATACGGTCATTTCAGATGCCGCGATGCCGTTCCTTTCGGCGGCAGTTGTGATCGGCATTGCCATCATTTCGAGCAATTCGATTCTCTACAGCTCAAAAAGTCAGATCAAGGGTCTGACGACCTCTGTCGGACTTTGGGTCTGCGGCGTGCTTGGACTGGCAATCGGTGCAGGTTTTTATACGCTGGCGCTGATCGGTTTCCTGGCACTTTTGTGCTGTCTGAGCTGGTTCCCGGCCTTTGAACGGTATCTCAAGGACCGTTCCAATCATTTTGAACTGCATTTGGAACTGAAGAGCAAGTACAATCTGCAGGACTTTGTGACAACGCTTCGGCGGCTTGGACTGGTGATCGACGAGATCGAGTCGAACCCTGCCTATACACATTCCGGACTCAGTGTGTATTCGGTTGCCGTTTCGATTTCCAGCGCAGAATTGAAAAAATACAAAACACACAGAGAAATCATTGAAGCGCTTCGATGCTTGGATTATGTGTATTATATCGATGAATTGCAATGATTATGTAAATTTGCAACGAGATATCGGAACCGGCGAAAGGCACCATTCTGGCAACAGAATGGTGCCTTTTCTGATGGACAAATGCCAAGCGTGTACGAATGAAGTTGATGGAACTGAGAGCAATCGTCTACTGTCCTGTTCACTTCCGATCTGCATGAAAAAATCAGCCATGCCACACGGCATGACTGATTTTTTGGCAACATTTGATAATAATGATACGGTTTCATATGGTTTCAAAAGGTTTCACTTGGAAATGAAACTATTAAACGGGAAGTGAAACTCTCTTTTAGGACTGAAACTATGCTAATCAGTTTGTCAAATTGGAATTTACGTTTTACAAATATGAACTTCTCCGTCTATAAAAACTCCATCACCGTCGTTTATACGGATAACATTTACATTATGTTCTTTTTCGTAAACACAGCACTTTTCTTCAAATCGCTCAAACCTTGAAAGGAACTTACTATAGTGCGGCAGCACTTGAACATCTGTTAATGAGAGTCCGCTTAAATCTGTCAACCCCAAGAAATTCATTTCGGGAGAATAGCAATTTACCAATTCAAGTGTAGGACCAAAAACAAATGCAGCAGCACTCCAACCAATTAGAATTTTAGTTGTAGCAATATTTCTTAATATCTCTATCGAATTGTTCTTTCGGATTGTTTGTAGTAAATAATAAGGATTTCCTCCGATAAATTCAACCACATCATAGTTAAGTAGTAAATCAGCAGGTTGTTTATCCAAATCAAAAATATCAACATTCAGGTTCAGTGCTTGTAATTCTGAAACACATCTGGGAACGTGATAATTGTTTTCCTTGTATTCATTGTCTGCTGTCACAACCAACGCAGCAGTCTCGCAACCAGCCATTTTACTGCTGAGGTGTGCCAGTAATATATCACTTGATAATCCATTTGAGCATAGAACAAGCACCTTAATCACCCCGTCAAATTCAAGTTTGTCTAACTGATTATATCATAGCATCGAAAAAATAGCAAAATAAAAGACCGACCATTCAGATACATCTCGTATCAAAATGATCGGTCTTATTTGGCAAAGAACCGTAATTTTGATAGAAACCCGTTAAGGGGGGTGCAACATCGGTTCAGAGGGGGTGCATTTTGATTTTAGGGGGGTGCAGAGCTTGCATCTGGTATCTTTCTCCAAGCCAATCTCGAGTGATGGCATTTGCACCGACAGCCTACGCTAGTTGCTTGTTGGTGGTGTCCAACCCTTGTCGAAAGGGATGGTGTTCAAATAAGTGTGTCCATTGCCAACAATCATATACGTCTGACCATCACGAAAAACAAATGCCTGTTTCGTCTCTTCCTCCGTTAGTTGAATATCAGGAGCATAGTTAATTCTTACATCACAGGCGTTATTATTCGAAAGCGCAATTCGTTCTTCGGTGTCATATATTCGCAAAATGTTTTCTGCATCATTAATTACTATCGAGTAGTCGCAATTATATAACAGTTTAATGCTGTTTATCCATCGGATTTTCCCGTCAGAGAATTGCTGACCAATAGAGTCATTGCAACCTATCGTAATCTGGTATAACCCCGTCGCGAAATCCTTGAAAATATTTACAGCGATTCTAAAGCGCATACTGCGAGAGTCAATATCAAACGACTGACCCTTTGCAGTATTATATGCCTTTTTCAGAAACTCCAAATTCGTTATTCGGCAGTCCATATGGTTGTTGTTCATATGATCGACAACATAACCATTCTCTGTGAATTGGGATAACACATCTTCACCATACCACTTTGCCATCATATATCTATGGAGGCCTCCACCCAATGCGTCATTATTAGGATATCCATTTTTTAACCCCCATGTGTGAGAAGTTAGCTCTTTATAATAGTCCTCACGATAAGACGCCAATGCGTTTTTATCCCACTCACTTCGCATAATTGTAATAGTTTCATCATTTACAACAAATGTGTTTTTAGACATGGCAATTCTCCTATCGCCCTAGTAGCAACAGTATACTCATTTTCAGACTCTCTACTTTTGTAACTATACCACAATTTCTGAGTTCTGCATAGAAAAAGACCGCAGGCGGTTGAAACCTGCGGTCTTCGTGTTCGTTAGGGATTATGCGTCTATCTCTGTACCGCCCTGGAATCTGAAGGTCATCCGCCCATCGGCGTGGACGGTCACTGTGTCAATGACGGTCAGCCAGAGCTTATCGTCGAAATCGGTGAGAGCATCCAATTCCTGCACCTCGAACATAAATGCTCCAATGGCTTCTGCCTGGGCTTCCCGAGCAGCCTTTGTTGTACGGAGCTGCTCAAGCTGCGCCTTTGTCTTTTCGAATCGCTCTACAAAACCGTTGTACCGTGCGGCATATTCTTCCTGGTTCTGTGCCGTCTGTGAGTTTTCCGCAATGCAGCGTTTTGTCAGTTCGGTCACAACCTCGATTTCCTCAAGCAGGGTCTGGATTTCCTCATCAATACCCGTGCAGTCCGTCAGGGTGGCTTGCATCAATCGGCAGTCCTCAAGAATGTTGTCTTTGCTGTCGAGGATGGCGTTAAAGGCGGCAACAAACCGCGCCTTGATGGTTTTCTCGTCCAGATGAGGCGTTTCGCATTTGTGGTCGCCCTTGAATTTGTTATTGCATTGCCAGATGACTCTGCGGTATTTTGAGGTCGAGTTCCAGACCTTTGAGCCGAAGAAGGAACCGCAGTCGCCGCATATGATGCGGGATGAGAAAATGCTCTTCCCGCTGTATTGACGGCTGATCCGTTTGCGCCGCTCAAATTCAACCTGAACCTTGTCGAATTCATCCGGCGTTATAATCGGCTCATGGCTGTGTTCCACATAATACTGCGGCACTTCACCCTCATTGACTTTTTTCTTTTTGGTAAGAAAATCGACCGTGAAGCATTTTTGAAGGAGTGCTGCGCCCTTGTATTTCTCATTTTGGAGAATGCTTTCCACCGTGCTGGTCTGCCAGCGTTGTTTTCCAGATGGGGTCGGAATTGCGTCCGCTGTCAGCTCCTTTGCAATGGCTCCAGGCGTTAGCCCTTCCATAAACCGAGTGTAAATTCTGCGGACAATGATAGCCTCTTCCGGCACAACTTCGGGAAAACCGTCCGCTCCCTTGCGGTAACCGAGGAACTGCTTATATGGCAGGTTGACCTTGCCATCGGCAAACCGTTTCCGCTGTCCCCATGTGACATTCTCTGATATGGAACGGCTTTCTTCCTGTGCCAGACTCGACATGATGGTCAGCAGCAGTTCGCCCTTGCCGTCAAAGGTGTAGATGTTCTCCTTTTCAAAGTAGACTTCTACACCTTTTTCCTTCAGCTTACGGATGGTGACCAGGCTGTCGACCGTGTTTCGTGCGAAGCGGCTGACCGATTTTGTGACGATGAGGTCAATTTTTCCTGCTAAGGCGTCCTCAATCATCTCATTGAAGCCGATGCGGTGTTTCGTGTTCGTGCCGGAGATGCCCTCGTCGGTATAGACCTTAACGAACTCCCATTCGGGGTTGCGCTGAATGTACTGGGTATAATAGTCCACCTGCGCCTCATAGCTGGTAAACTGCTCATCGCTGTCCGTGGACACTCTGGCGTATCCGGCGACCCGCCGTTTCTGTTTTGCCACCCCGGAAAGGTGTGTCAGCGGATTGATGGTCGGTGGAATGACGGTGACCGACCGTGCTGCTGTTCTGCTCATTATTTGCTTCTCCTTGCCTGCAGTGCCCGTTGGCGAGCCTGTTCTTTCATTTCCGGCGTCCAGCTTTCTGCCCTGGAGCGGTCTGTCCATCGTTTAACGATTTCCGAACCGTCATCCATGCAGAACACGACTACATTATTACTTTCTGCTCTGATTGCCGTTATTTTGCTTCTGACCGTATCGGGGTCAAAGTGGGCAACCCTCAGTACCTCACAAGTGAGGGCATCAAGCGTTTCTTCCGGAATCCGCTTAGCGGCACATTCAGATTTTCCCTTGGTCTGGAATGTGGTGCAATTCCAATAATGCTTTTTTCGGTAAGTTACGCGCTTATATGTGTTGCCGCACAGCCCACAGTGAATCAGCCCTGTAAAGGCGGAACGTGTTGGCTTCTTACGGTTTGCGGTCTGCTGCGCCAGCATTTTAAGCCGCTCCTGCGCCTTGTCAAATGTTACCTGGTCGATGATCGGCTCATGCGTTCCTTCGGCGTAGTACATCGGAAGCTCTCCACGATTTGGTAACAGCTTCTTTTCGATGTGGTTATTGCGGTACTGCTTTTGCAGGAGCGCATTTCCGAGGTACTTTTCATTAGATAAGGTATTCCGCATCCGCTCTGCACACCAGGTTCCGCCCAGGACGCCTCTGTATCCTCTGGCATCAAGGTCACGGCCAATGGAACTCATACTTTCGCCCTCGTTGAACCGTGCAAATATCTCACGGACAATGGCGGCATCCTTCTCATTCACCTGAACGCCATCTGCGGTAATGTTATAGCCGAACAGGAAACGCAGATTGGCAAGCTCTCCGTTCTCAAACGCTTTACGGATTCGCCACTTCTGGTTTTCACTGGCCGACAGACTCTCTTCCTGTGCGTAAGACGCCAGAATGGTCAACATTAGTTCTCCGTCCGCGCTCATGGTATGGATGTTCTGCTCCTCAAAGAATACATCAACACCCAGGCTTTTTAGTTCCCGGACAGTTTCCAGCAGTGTGACCGTATTTCTGGCGAAACGGGATATGCTCTTTGTAATAACAAGATCAATGCGCCCTTGTCGGCATTCTTGGATCATGCGCTGGAAACCGGCTCGTTCTTCGTTGGTGCCGGTCACTGCTTCATCGGTGTATACGCCGCAGTACATCCACCCGCTGTGATCCTGAATCATTTTGCTGTAGTAGCTGACCTGCGCAGACAGCGAGTGGAGCATAGCATCCTTTCCCGTAGAAACACGAGCGTAAGCGCAGACACGCAGCGCCTTTGGCTGTGCGGGAATTAGGGTACCGACCCTTTTTACAACTCTCTCCATATAGTTCACCCCCCTTGGTGTGTGACATATTACCTCTGAAAGTGGGCTATATCCAGCGATTTCAGCGGAATATACTACACGAAGATATGCCGTATTTTTCGGCAATAATTGTATCGATCTTAGCGTACTCTTTGGCTGAAATCAGCCCCTTGGAACGCATACTCCGGGCGAGAGCCATCGCTGTCTGATAGGCAAACAGCTGCTTATCATAATCACTCATGGTTGGCCTCCTTCCTGCGGAATTCCAAATAGCAGTCACGGGAGCAGAATTGGCGACGGGCGTTGCCATAGCTTTCAAACTGCTTTCCACAATTCCGGCAAGTGAGTGTGTAGTACGCTTTTCGCTGCACTCTTTCTGAATGTGCGTTCCACCACGCCATTCGGCAGGCATCTGAGCAGAACATTCTTTTCCGTTTATGCGGTGTCTGCGCAAGCGGGGCCTGGCAGTTTCGGCACAGGCCATTTGGGTCCGGAAGTGCCTCGACCTGCACGGGATGCCTGGCACAGAAAGACTTTACCGTATTCTGAGCAAGTCCTGTTTCTGCCGCGATCCGTTTATATCCGTAACCCTTGTATTGCAGAGCGATGATGCGGCTGCGTTCACCATCTGTCATAAAAACACCTCGTTTCTGAGGGTATAAATACTCCTCCACAGGTAGGCCACGGCAAAAGGAAAACGGGACGGTTATAGGCAAAAAATTAAGCCCTCCACGGAAAAAATCCGCAGAGGGCTTAACTATGGGTTAAGAACCTGACTCTCAGTATGTTTACTTCTGAAGCATATCGTGATACCGTTTAAGCATCACGCAGAACTGTTCACGGGTGAGATTTTCCCGCAGCTTAAGGTTACCGCTTGAATCCCCCAACAGAAGGCGGTTTTCCAACGCCCAGTTCACAGCGTCCTTCGACCACGCGGCAGGGGCGTTGTCCAACGATGCCGGAGCCTGATCGCCCAGCGCCGCCGTGACCTTCTCTGCCAGATCACCCATACGGGCATACAGCCAGTTGCCGGGGCAGGATTTGTTCGCAAACCATCTATGGACAGTCAGCACCATCTCGTCCTGCTTTGGGCTATAATTGAGCGTCTTGGTCTTATCGCCCAGCCAGAGCAGCTTGGTTTTGCCGTTGCGTTTGCAGATGTCGGTGCAAAGCTCAATGAGCCGCTGGTACACCACATCCTTGAACGCATACGGCTCAGTGGCATCACTGGCGCACTCAATGGTCACGGCTCTCTGGTCGTTGGCAGCGGAGGACGAGCACCAGGAGCGATTCTTCTCCTCTACATACATCCCGACTCTGCCGTCCACGCCAATGCCGTAGTTGGAGCTTGCCTGACGGGATGTCGGCAGGAATACATTTCCCAGTGTTTCCACGCTGCACTGACCCACCACGCAGTGGGGCGTGATACGGTCAATGCTGTGGGTGCGCTGCCCGGAGTGGTTCGGGCTGGGCTTGGTGTAGGATACCAGAGGGCTGTTCGTGTAAGCCATTACTCTTCACCGCCCTTTTCATCGGTTGCGCGGTCATGCAGCAGCTCCAGCACTTCTTTCAGCTTTTCGGGGATCGGCAGGCCCAGGTGTGCGGCGTTTTCCAGCAGGCTCACACCCTCGTTGGAAAGGTAGAAGAAAATGACCGCCGTTCGCAGAACACCTGTCCCACCGAGCACATAGACATCCAGAATGTTTCCAATGCCCAAAAGGGTAAAAATCAGCACCTTCCGGCAGATGCCCTTGAAACCCACAACACTGGAAAGATTCTTGTCCGAAATAGCGCACAGAACGCCGGTGATGTAGTCGATGACCACAAAGGCAATCAGAGCATACAGGAATCCGTCCACCCCGCCGAGAAACCAGCCAAGAAAGCCGCCCAGGGCAGCGAACGCGACCTGAATGCCATTCCAAATCTGTTTCATATTCGTTTCCTCCTTATTCCTCTGTAAAATGAACAAACGGCATCAGCAGCCCGATGTCGTTTGCGGATAACAGCAGGTTTTCCGTGATGGGAATGTCGATAGCTTCCACCTCCGGAGTGACCTCCATTGCTAACAGTTCTTCCAGTTCGGCGGCGGCTTTCGGCTCGTTTTCTGCGGCAAAATCAAAGCTGCCATTCTCCTTTGCCGTGCCATATTTTTTAAAGATTTTCTGCCGCTGTTCGGCAAAGAAATCCGCCTCCTTCTGCAAGGCGGTAATCATGCGCTTGAGCTTGTAGGCAAGACGAAGCTGCAGATCTCTGGCAGACAGCTTGGACAGCGCCGGAACCGCCAGAACGATGTCCTTCAGTTGTACTTTCATGTGCGTTTTCCTCCTTAAGTGCCGATCAGCCCGTATTTCACAAGGATGCCGACCAGGTTGTTCAGAATTTTCAGATAGTTGGATGAGCTTGCTGACGAATAGCCCATATTCTGCGAATAGGTGCTGAGCGTCTGCCGGGCGATGGGACTAGTGGAAAAGAAACCGATCCTTGAGCTGTTGCTTGAACCGATTTTTACCTGCACGGAGCCGAGGTAGGCATAGTGCCAGTAGAGGCTTGAAGTACCGAGATAAAAGGGGTACGAGGTGCTGCTTGAGGACGGCTTTAGTTCGCGGGAAGTGTTTGCCGTGATGTAATAGCTGGTGCTGCCGCCCATCTTGACTTCTGCTCCGGCCATGTTGGGGTCAGAACCACCGCCAATGGCTGTGCCGTTGACGCACAGCTTTCCTGCACTGGCGGAAAGATAGCAGTTGGAACTGAGGTATAGCTTTTCAATGTAGCCCGTGTCCCAGTAATAGGTGGACGAGCCGAGACGGTTGACCGCAGCTCCGGAGAACAGGCACTCAAAGGTGCCGCTGTTGAATCCAAATCGTGCAACTGTGTTCGAGCCGGAGCGGATCTGAATGTTCTCGCACCAAAGGTTGCCGAAAGGATAGGAGGCATTCCCCAGATCCCAGTCCACGATCGTTGCGGGACGGATGCAGTGGTTTGTGGTTTCCACAATGAGCGCGTGTGTGCCAACGCCATCCCACGAAGCAAGTTTGATCTGTGTTCCGGCGAAAATATAGGTGTAGTCGTAGTTCCATGTCCCGTCGCCACCGATGTACATGGTGGTGCTGGTATATTCCTTCAAGCTGACCTTGCCGGACTGAG
>JAEDIZ010000136.1 GCA_016296635.1 Oscillospiraceae bacterium | reverse complement strand
TGCTCGGCAAGAAAATGCTGGCAAAGGGCGTCCGGCTGACCGGTGATGAAAATGATGCGCTCTGTATCGACTGCGATGTGGTGGCAAAATTCGGCGTTCCGGTTTTTGAGCTTGCAAAAAATGTGCAGTCGCATGTAAAGGCCTGCGTGGAATCTGTGACCGGCATGACGGTTTCCCAGGTGAATGTAAACATCTGCGGGATTGCATTGCCCAAGGAGTCCAAAAAATAATCAGAAGATTACGAAAGAAAGAGAAACAGAGGAAGCAAAATGACAAGATCAAACGCGAGAGAGATTGCATGCCATCTTGTATATGAGGTGAATTTTGGCTATCTGACGGCCGGAGAAGCACTGCAGGCGCTTCTTGATGAAACCTACTATCCGAGTCTTCAGTCTGAAACGGATATCTATGCTGAAAAACCCACCGGCAAGCAGCTGGAGTATCTGAACAGCGTTGTACTCGGTGTTCAGGCAGAGCAGGAAACCCTTGACGGATATATCAGCAAATTTGCTGTGGGTTGGCATCTTGACCGGATCTCCAAGGTCGCGCGGGCGATCATGCTGGTCTGTATGTATGAGTGCCTGCATGTGGAAGATGCTCCCGTCAGCGCTGCCATCAATGAAGCGGTCGAGCTGACCCGCAAGTACGAGGATGAGGATGTGGTTTCCTTTGTAAACGGAATCCTCGGCGCCTTTGCCCGTGAGGTTTGTCCGCAATGACGGCGCTTGGATTTGACACCAGCAATTATACGACATCAACGGCGATTTTTGACGGCGTGGGCGGTAAAAACTGCTCACGCCTTTTGCCCGTGCGCGAAGGGGAATTGGGACTGCGGCAGGCGGATGCGCTGTTCCATCATGTCCGTCAACTGCCGGAGCTGGTAGAGGAGCTGTTTGAAAGCCGGACGGATGAACCGATCAGCGCAGTCGGGGCAAGCACAAGACCCCGCGCGGTCGAAGGCTCCTATATGCCGTGCTTTTTGGCCGGGCAGTCGCAGGCGCAGAATCTTGCGAAGGTGTTGGATGTTCCGTTTTATGCGTTTTCCCATCAGCAGGGGCATATTGCGGCATCTTTGTGGTCTGCCGGACGGCTGGATCTGATGGAAAAGCCGCACCTTGCATGGCACCTTTCCGGCGGAACCACGGAACTTCTTCTGGTGGAGCCGGACGGAAGAAATGTGAAGGCGCAGCGAATCGGCGGCACATCGGATATTTCAGCCGGTCAGCTCATTGACCGGACGGGACAAATGCTCGGGCTGGCATTTCCAGCGGGAAAGGCCATCGACAAATTGAGCGGCGAGTCTGAAACTTCTGATAAGTTCCGCGTAAAACTGCAGGGGCTGGAGTTTTCTTTCTCCGGTGTGCAGAACAAGGTGCAGGATTATTTCCGCGCCGGCCATAATCCGGCAGATACGGCAAGATATACGCTCAACTGTATCAGCCTTTGCATTGCTTCCGTAACGCGCGAAGCGCTGCGGCAGTATCCGGGCTTTGAAATCGTGTTCTCCGGCGGTGTTGCATCCAACTCGCTTCTTCGTGCGCGCTGCGCGGAGTTTTCTCCCATCTTCTGCACGCCGCAGTTTTCCACAGATAATGCCATGGGCATTGCGGTTCTGACATATTTACAGGAGAATGCACATGGAGCGTAATATTCTGGAAGTATCGCAGGTCAATGAATATATCAAGTTCATCATGGACAGAGACGAGCTTCTGGGCAGTATCTGCGTCCGCGGCGAACTGAGCAACTATAAGGTCTATCCCTCGGGTCATCATTATTTCACCATGAAGGACACGAATGGTGCGCTGCGCTGCGTCATGTTTAAGGGCAGCGCCATGCGTCTGCGTTTCCGGCCGGAAAACGGCATGAAGATCATCGCCGCGGGCAGAGTCACGGTTTTTCCGCGGGACGGCGCCTATCAGCTCTATGTCGAATCCATGACGCCGGACGGCGTGGGTGATCTCTATGTTGCCTTTGAGCAGCTGAAGCAAAAGCTGCAGGCGGAGGGGCTGTTTGACAAGACGATCAAGAAACCGCTGCCGACGTATCCCCATACCATTGCAATCGTGACCTCCGGGGCAGGTGCAGCGATCATGGATATGCTTCGTATCCTGGGCAGGCGCTATCCTTTGAGCAAGGTTAAAATCCTGCCGGTTCGCGTGCAGGGAGAGGAAGCGCCTGCGGAGATCGCAGGAGCAATCCGATATGCAAACAAATATCACGTTGCAGATGTGATCATCACGGGCCGCGGCGGAGGTTCCATGGAAGACCTTTGGGCGTTCAATGATGAACGGGTCGCAAGGGCGATTTTTGATTCCGAGCTGCCAGTTGTATCTGCAGTCGGTCACGAACCGGACGTGACCATTTCCGATTTCGTTGCGGATGTCCGGGCGGCAACGCCCTCCAATGCAGCGGAGCTTGTTGCGCCGGATCAGCAGGATCTGCGGAAGATGCTGCTCAATGTACAAAACCGCATGCTGGCGGTGATGCAGAAGCAGCTGAAGCTTTCACGGCAGCAGCTCGCTGCAATTTCTTCCAAGCGCGTGATGCAGAGTCCACTTGGTTATGTGCAGGATAAACGGATGCTGCTGGATTACAGCAGCACGCGGCTGATTGCCGGTCAAAAATCAATTTTGGACAGAAAGAAACAGACGCTGGTTCGGCTGAGTGCAAAGCTCGATGCCATGAGTCCGCTTCGCGTACTCGGTCGGGGTTACAGCGTCGCAATGAAGCAGGACGGCAGCGTTCTGCATGCTGCGGAGGATACTGCGGTCGGAGAAATGATATCGGTCAGACTGCAAAAAGGCAGTCTGATGGCGCAGGTACAGGAAATACAGGAGGAAAAGGCATGAGCGAAAAGTCAAAAAGTTTTGAACAGTCCATGCAGCGCCTTGATGAGATTGTGAAGAAGATGGAGCAGGGTGATCTGCCGCTTGAGCAGGCGCTGGCGCTCTTTTCCGAGGGAACGGAGCTTGTGAAAAACTGCTCTGCCATGTTGGATCATGCAGAGCTGGAAGTTGTCAAACTGATGAAAACCGCGGATGGAACACCTGCAGAAACGGAGTATACGCGAGATGAATGATTTTTCTGAAAGAATGAATCAATACAAATCTGCTGTCGAGGCGTATCTTGAAAGCAGATTTACGGAAGAGCTGCCGCAGAGAAAACTGTTTGACGCCATGCGATATAGCCTGCTTGCGGGCGGAAAGCGGATTCGTCCATGCCTGGTGCTTGAATTCTGCAGAGTCTGCGGCGGTGACTGGGAAAAAGCGATTCCGTTTGCCGCGGCGCTGGAAATGATCCACACCTATAGCCTGATCCATGACGATCTGCCCTGCATGGACAATGACGATTACCGCCGCGGTCGGCTGACAAATCACAAGGTATTCGGTGAAGCCATGGCGGTACTGGCGGGTGACGGTCTGCTGACGGCTGCATTCTCTACCGCAGCTTCTGCCGATGCGGATGCTAAGACCATCGTCGATGTTGTTTCCGTGCTTTCGGTCTGCGCCGGCGAAACCGGCATGGTGGGCGGACAGGTGTTGGATCTGGAGGGCGAAGGAAAACATCTGGGAGAAGAACAGATCTGGACGATCCATGCGCTCAAAACCGGAGCACTGATCCGTGCGGCCTGCTGCATTGGCGTCCTCGCGGGGCACGGAACAGAGAATCAGCTGGCCGCTGCCGGAACTTATGCGGATTCTCTCGGCCTTGCGTTCCAGATCCGGGACGATATGCTGGATGTGCTCGGTGATGCGGAAAAGCTCGGAAAAGCAACGCATATGGACGAAAAAAAGAGTACCTTCGTTTTACTTTACGGCGTCGGAAAATGCGCGCAGATGATTGAAAAGGAAACACAGAAGGCAATCGACGCGCTGGATGCTTTCGACGATCGGGATTTTCTGATCTGTATGGCAAATAAACTCGCGATTCGTGAATACTGATATGAACCGGCATTTCCGTCCATCTCCGGAAATGCCGGTTATTTATTCAGTTCACAAAAACTTTATGAATATTCGCTTGTATATATACGGAATTTGTGCTATAGTAATGTATGCAATGGCGCAGTATCCTAGTCAGCCTTTTCGGTTTCGGGGAAGGGCCTAAAAATCCTTTGAAGGGCATAACTGTGAAGCCCGTGGTGTCTGCTTCTTACGCCCAGTTTGGGGTGGATGCTGGGGGAAGGCGATTTTCGCCTGCGGTGCTCGGGCATGCCTCAATGGCATGAGGATCATGACCCGGTCGCTGTGGAGACCGGATATTGTGCAGAGGCGTACTCCCTTTGCGGTTCGCGACCTTTGTACGATACCGGATGTGAACCTGCATTGCGGTGCTACCCGGCTTTATGCCGTGAACGCTGTGTGCAGTGTAGCCTGCCTTGCGTGAGCAGGTCGGGAGAGGAAAGCTATGCGTTCGAATGCATGGCCTTGCGTTCAGGGCGATATTTCCTTGAAAGACTGTTTGCAAAAGAGGATAAGGACCGAAGTCAGCTGTCGTGGAAAGCACCTAGGCTGTCGTTACTGGGCAAATATGGGATTGCGGTACGGACTAAGTGGCAATCGGGTACCGGTATTGGCAACATACCGGCAGAAAGATGAAAGGGAAACCGCCTCAACCGGCGACGGGAGGTTCTTTCCGGGGAAAACAAACCCGACCTAAGCCGTAAGATTAACCATATTTGCCGCCTTGCTTTCCTTTATACGGGAAATGAATATGAATAAAAAAGGTGATCGTTTGTCCCTGTCAAAAAAGGGCGGCCGGAAAAAGCGCCCCGATTATCAATGGATCATTCTGATCTTTTTTCTGACTGTCGCAATCTCGGCAGTCATGTCCTTTGTCTGCTCCGCACTGGCGGAGGATGCTTCGATTGTATTTGCGTTTGCTGCGCTGATCGGAATCATTCTGATCGGTATTCTTTTTGATATTATCGGCGTTTCGGTTACGGCGGCGGACGCCGCGCCGTTTCATTCCATGGCATCGAGAAAGGTGCCGGAGGCGCAGGATGCATTGATGCTTCTG
>JAEDIZ010000024.1 GCA_016296635.1 Oscillospiraceae bacterium | reverse complement strand
TTGGAGTCAACCTTTTCACCGGCGAGGATGGACTTATCGCCAAACTTGGTGAGGTACCAATCAGAGGCAGCGGAAATGGTAACAGACTTCACGCGCACAGCACCGTAGGAGTTGTTGACGATCTTGCAGTTGTCTGCGGTCACAACAACACCGTCTTCGGACATTGCCATGGGGAGCACAGTGGGAACAACAACGGACATCTTGGTGGGAGTTACAGTGCCGGGAGTGTCGGGAATACCGTCACCATCGGTATCAACGAGACCATCGTTAGTGGTGGTCAGGTTGACGGGGGTGTTGCCCTCGCCACCGGAGGTGTCAACCTCCGCCGCAAAAGCGTTCACAGAGAGGGCACACATCATGCAGAGGGCAAGGCACAGAGCGATGATCTTGGAAGCGGGTTTGTTCATGGTTTTGGTCATAATTTTTCTCCTTTTCTGCCATTAGGCTATGAAATGATTTGTATAGGAAAAGGGCGACTTTCGCCGCCCCACATCCACGTTATTGATTTACTTACGCTGCGGTATCCCACTCAATGACAAACACCACATTTGCGATGTTGGCGTTGGTCACGGCAGTGGAAAGAGGAGTAACGATAGCCGCATACTCCACATCAACAGCATTGCCGGAAGTGTTACCAACACCACTCATATAACAGCCTGCGATGGGTGCAGAGATGAGCATCTGAGTGGAGGCATCGGATGCATCGGTCGCAACCTGAGAGCCTCCGCCGATGGACATTGCAAAGCCGAGCTTGTTGGAATCGACCTTTTCGCTGGCAAGCGTGGACTTGTCACCGAAGGCGGTAAGCCTCCAGCCGTTTGCGGTAGAGATTGTAACGGACTTCACGCGGACTGCGCCGTAAGAGTAGTTCACAATCTGGCAGTTATCTGCGGTGGTCACATCACCGGACTGGCTCATCGCCATAGGAAGTGCAGTAGGAACAGTTACGGACATCGCAGTTGCGGAAGGGGTACCGTCAATGGAGCCGTCCTCAGTGGAGCTGAGATAAACGGGAGTGGAACCGGAGCCGCCGTCAGTATCAACTTCGGCTGCAAATGCGGAGACGGACATGGCACAAACCATGCAGAGAGCAAGTGCAAGGGACATAAACTTCTTCATACAGAAATTCTCCTTTGAAATGAAAGATTTCATATCATGCCTCATTCAAGGACAGTGATATTGATAATGGCACCGGCACAGCCAAGGTAATTGCCGGTATTGGGATCGACATTGTAGAACATGGCGGTACACTCGTAAGTACCTGCATCGAGATCCACGGAAAGCTTGGCAGTTTCGATTTTACTGCCAACAGGAATGGCACCGGACTTATACACAACTTCGTTGGTGTTGTTCCGGGTGATCTCTACGACCTGGGGATAACGGTTAATACTTTCGTTGACGATCATCAGATTACCGGCAGAAGTGCCGTTTGCGAAATTGGGAGAGGTATTCATGCTGATGTTAATCATGCCTTCCTCAACCTTTTCGTTCAGGTTCTCAACGATCTTGTCGGTATCGGCTTCGTCCCAGCCTCCTTCAACAGCGCCGTCATCATAAACAATACCGGGACCGGTAGTATCGGAAGGATCGACGTTTGTGTTGCCATCGCATCCGCGAAGCAGACCGAGAATAATGGCGATGACGAGCAGAACACCGATGACGATGCCTATGGTCTTCTTGAACTTTGCATTATCGTTTTTCTTGCTACCCTTGTTGGGATATTTGGACTGATTCATTTTGATCTCCTTCTGCCTTTATCGGCGTTATATTTGTCTTGGGTGTTTTGATAGACGGTAGCACAGCTAAGGCGGTACTACCAAACGGTGAAGATATGCGAACAATCTGTTGACCTCCTTTCCGAGCATAAGAAAAGCTCCCACGATTACCTTTCGTGGGAGCTTCTTCCATATAGATCATGCTGAACCAGGGCTGAGTAGTAATTGCCGATAGTAGTTGGGGCATTGTACAGCATGGTCAGCAGATACTGCTTAATGTTTCGTGTTTTATGGAGAAATTCCTTTTCTCAGCGCTCATTCTGGCGTTGTCTTTTTTTTTGCCACTGTTCAAGCAACTTAATAATCGTGTTCTGCATCTGCATGGGGGTGTAGTTCCTAGGGAAATACTTTCGCAATACGTCAGTACGCAAAGTAACGCGATCCAACTCGTCTTTCTTCTCCTCGGACATAATAGAAAATATTGCCTCCTGAGTGCATTTGCCCTCGCGGCTGAGTTTTTTGAGCCGTTGCGCTTGGGAAAGGGAAGGCGTGTTTTGTGAATAATCCATGGCATCGAGAAACTGTTTTTGTTCCTCGTGGCTGAGAAATGAAAGCTCCACAGCAGGACTAAAGGCAACCTCACCACTCTCAACTTTTTCTTGCACCTCCGGGATAAGCTCGGTAAGACGAATAAAACGCTGTACCTGAGAACGGCTTGCTCCGGCATCATTTGCGACAATGCTAACTGCCCAAGAAGACTTCTCCCCAATTTGGGGAGAAGTCGCATCTCCCTGTACTTCAATACGTTTTCCTTGGTGCTTCAAGGCTTCGAGTTTCATCTTGTATGCCTGTGCTCTCTCCATAGGCGTTATGGTTTCTCGTTGCAGATTACTGTCCACCATGAGAATAACGGCTTCATCGTCGGTTAGGTCGCGCACAATGGCGGGGATGGTATCTAACCCCGCCAATTCTGCTGCGTGTTGTCTTCTATGACCGGCTACCATTTCGTAGCCGCCCTCTGGGACAGGACGAATTATTGTGGGATTGAGCACTCCAGCCTGCTTAATGCTTTCTACTGTCTGCCGCATCAGCTCGTCATCCAGGACTTTGAATGGGTGATTTTTGAATGGTCGGATCTCTGATATCGGTATCTGCTGTACTTGTTCTTTAATTTCCTCTTTTGACAAATAAATCATCTCCTTAAATGCAGAAAGCCGCAGGCAACTGCCTACGGCTTAAATCTTATTTTCTGACATATCATGGTTTACAAGGCTTCGGTAGTAGTTATCGATGGTTAGGGGGGCGTTATACAGGGTCGCTAAAAGATACTGCCGCATATTACGAATGCGGGTCGTATTCTCTTTGAGACCATCGAGAATGAATTTGATGTGTTCACTATCGAGCTTCAGAAATTGGTTTCTCACAACATCGATAGGTTTATCATCACCAGAAATGCGGACGGTGGACTTTGTTGTACAAACTGTATCCACTATGATTTCTAATATTTCTGTGAGAGCTTCACGCTCAAACGGATAGTCCTCCAGAATGATGTCATAAGAGATATTCTCCATGATAATCTCTCTGTATTCTTCTCTGGAAATCACTTCGTTTCTTTTCGGTTCCCGATAGTGATTCTCACTGAACGAAGTGAAGAGAAGAGAATCATTATCACTAGAATCAGTATCATTGGGGTCAGTATTACTACATCGTGATTTTAACGATTCTTGATCTGTGATTATCACTTCTCCTGAATCGTGATTTTCACGTTTCTTGAATCGTGACCCAGAAGAAGCAATAAAGTTCTTTACATAGATCAGATTTGGCTTGCCAAGACCTTGCCGCTTTCGCTCTATAAGGCCACATTTCTTTTCAAGCTCGAAAAGGAGCTTCCCGGCTTTTTGGTCAGCACAGCCCATTGCATTCATGATGTCCTCTATGGTGAAAATGATATATACCTTTCCGTCTTTATCCTGCCAGCCGTTTTTCGCTGACAGGTTCATTCGATCAAGCAGAAGCCCGTACAGAATTTTTGCTTCTGCGGAAATTGTCTTGAAGCGTTCATTTGTGAATAGCATTTTAGGTATTCGGTAAAATGAAAACTGCTCGGATTCTGCTCCATAGAAGTAATCATACATTGTCTTTGCCACGCTCCTTCAGCAGCCCGAAAGAGCGCATGATCTCTTTGGTACACCAACCAAGGCAAGGAGAGTCCCGACCATAAGGACAGTCAGTACACTCAGAAACAAGCAGCTTCTCGGCCACTACCGTTTCATAGTGAATTTCAACACCGTTGCGCCTTGCCGGTTTTTGCGGTACAGGACAACAACAACCATCCTCATAAGTACATCCTTTTCTCTTACCTTTCCAGTAGAGACAATACCTGCAACAATACACATTGTAGCTCCACGACTTACCATATGCTTTCACTTTGACACCTCCTCTTGCCTGCGTTGTGGCATAAAAAAAGCGCACTTGCCAACCGATTAGTGTTTCGGTAACAAGTGCGCTATGTATGATAAACTTCTTCTAGTTATGTCTGATTAGGACAAATTGATATAAACCTCTCAAATGAATAACCATGCAAAATACAGACGCGAAAAAGCCCATAATAAGATCGGCATTGTCGCGGTTCAGAGGCCAAAAGTTGCCCCATTTTTTAACTCAAAAGTCATTCAAAACGGATGGTTGCCCCATTTTTAACTCAAAAAAACAGGGTCAAAAGTGGTTAAACTAGGACAAAATCAGTCAAACTGCAACAGAGTGTTTTATATAAGAAAACCCCGGAAAACCTTGATTTTCCGGGGTTTTTTGAGCTTTTTGGTTGTAAAAATCCAGCTGATTATCTCTTGCTGAACTGAGGTGCGCGACGTGCGGCTTTGAGGCCGTACTTCTTTCTTTCCTTCATTCTCGGGTCGCGGGTCAGGAAACCAGCAGCCTTAAGAGCGGAACGGAATTCGGGGTTTACGCCCAGCAGAGCGCGGGAAACGCCGTGACGGATAGCGCCGGCCTGACCGGAAACGCCGCCGCCTTCGACGGTGCAGACGATGTCAACTTTGCCGACGAGGTCGGTCAAAGCGAGGGGCTGACGGACAACCATCTTCAGAGTGTCGAGGCCGAAATAATCATCGATGTCACGACCGTTGATGGTGATAGCGCCGGTGCCACCCTGATACAGGCGAACACGAGCGACGGAGGACTTACGACGGCCGGTGCCGTACTGATACTGTCTTTTGCTCTCGTACATAGTCTTTTACCTCCTGCTTAGTCCAAAGTCCATGCTTCGGGCTTCTGTGCGGCGTTGTTGTGCTCGGCGCCCTTGTAGATCTTCAGGCGAGAGAAAGCGGTGCGGCCGAGGGTGTTCTTGGGCAACATGCCCTTGACAGCCAGCTCCATGGCGAACTCGGGACGCTCAGCCATGATGGTGCGGTACTTGACATCTTTCAGGTTGCCGATCCAGCCGGTGTGATGATAGTAGTGCTTCTGATCCAGCTTCTTGCCGGTCAGGACTGCCTTGTCGACATTGACGATGATAACGAAATCGCCGCAGTCAACGCTGGGAGTGAAGTCAACCTTGTGCTTGCCGCGAAGCAGCTTCGCAGCGACAACAGCGGTACGGCCCATGGGCTTGCCAGCTGCATCGAGAACATACCATTTTCTCTGGACGTCCTCTTTCTTGACGATAGTGCTCATGAATGTTCCTCCATTGAAAGCAGATGCTTTCTATAAAAATTTTGACAAATTCATCAGGCGCATATACAATACTTCATAAACGCGCTTGTATTTTATATCATACAGAAAACAAACTGTCAATGTAAAAATACGAAAAAATAAACGGAATGTGAGAGGAACTTAAAAATGCTTGTTTTTTCTCTTGATATCTCCGAATTCCTCAATTTGCAAATTATCAATATTTGTTCCTTTTCGGAGCATTTCCGAGGCTGAGCAAAAAAGACTTGACGGAGGCATTACTATGCAGAAAATGATGGGACAGATGCGAAGCTGCATCGATGAATATAAGATGATATCCGAGGGCGACCGGATCGCGGTAGGCGTATCGGGGGGCAAGGACTCGCTGACGCTATTGGTTGTTCTTGCAGCGCTGCGCGCCTATTATCCGAAGCATTTTGAATTGGAAGCCGTGACGGTGGACATGGGCCTCGATATGGATTTTTCTGGGGTGGAGGCGCTCTGCGAAAAGCTGGATGTGCCGTATTACTGCAAAAAAACAGAGATTGCAAAGATCATTTTTGACTACCGCCAGGAGAAAAATCCCTGCTCCATGTGTGCGAAGATGCGCCGCGGCGCCATCAATGACATTTTGGCAGAGCGCGGATTCAACAAGGTTGCGTTGGGGCATCATTTTGACGATGCGGTGGAAACCTTTCTCATGAGCCTTCTGTATGAGGGCCGCATCAGTTGCTTTGAGCCCGTGACCTATCTCAGCCGCACGGGCATTACGCAGATCCGCCCGATGCTTTATATCGGCGAGCAGGCAATCGAAAGCTTCGCGCAACGGCAGCACCTGCCCATTGTGCACAACGAATGTCCGGCAGACAAGCATACCAAACGGCAGGAAGTCAAAGAGCTGATTGCTGCGCTGCAAAAACAGTATCCCGATCTGAAAACAAAGATCTTCGGCTCTATGCAGCGCCTGCCCCTGCCGCAATGGGGAATTGAAAAATAATGTGTACTTTCCATTGCAGCGGTGCGCCGCAGCAATGGAATTTCACATTGTATTAATGTCCGAATTACATAAAAACGGTTAAAAGAGCCGTTTTTATGTAATTGCGCGGCATTCACCGCGCGAATAAACCGCGTTGCGGTTTATTCAGTAGACAATAAAATAAGAAAAACCCGGATGCAGTTTTGCTGCATCCGGGTTATTCTGTATCCGATCAGACTTCCGGCCGCTTTTCGCCGGTAGCATTTTCGTAGATCTCCCACATTTTGTCCACCGTGCAGGCTTCCCAACGATGCCTTGCGGCGATTTCGCCTGTGTAATCACGCAGAAGCATGGGGCTGTATTCATACCACTCACCGACCGCTGCGCGGAAGATCACATTGACGATGGGCAGCAGCTCACATCTGGAAACATAAACGCCGGACGCGTCCTTCGTAATTTCCACATCCGCCATGCCGCCCAGCATTTCTTCCGGCTTCTCCTGATGGGAGAGGAAATTACCCAGCGACCAGAAAACCGGCACATCCCTGCCGTCGGCGCTGGAAAGATGCTCCAGCGGCTGCAGCAGATGCGGATGCGTGCCGATGATCAGATCGGCACCGCCGTCTGCAAGAACCTGCGCCCATGTGCGCTGGTAATTGGTGACGGAAGCGTTTCCGTCCTCACCCCAATGCGCGAATACAACAACAAAGTCTGCCTGCTCCTTTGCGCGTGCTAGATCCTCTTCGACCTCTGCGTAGGTGGAAAAACGATCGACCTGCCAGGGCTGGACGGAGAAACCGCTGTTAAGTCCGTATGTATAGTTCAGCAATGCAATGCGGATGCCGTTTTTCTCCACGACCCGGATCTGTTCGGCGTCCTGTTCACTGTCGTGGATGCCGAGATAGGTGACTTCCGGATAATTGTCACGCCAGTAGCCGATGGTATCCTTCAGACCGGTGTCGCCCTTGTCAAAGCAATGATTCGTTGCGTGGGTGATGATATCAAAACCTGCATCGACCAAGGCATCCGCCATCTGAACGGGTGTGCCGAAAACGGGATAACTGGAAATGTAGCTTGCGTCACAGACGTAAATCGTTTCCTGGTTGATGCAGGCCAGATCATACTGTGCGCAGGTTTCTGCAATTTTTTCAAAGAACGGCGAGAAGTCGTATCCGCCGTCCGCTTTTTCTGCAGACCAGTAAACACAGTTATGAATCAGATTGTCACCAAGCGCCATCAGCGTTGCGGTACTCGAAGGAATGACGGCAGGCGGCAACTGTTCATCCGGTGTGCCGCTATCCGGCTCTGCCTGCGATTCCTGCGGCTCCAGCGGCTCATGAAGCGCTGTATCGGACTGTACCTGCGCTGGGGCCTTGATTGATTCAGCTCGTTCCTTCTGCGCTTTAGCAGCACGCAGAACGGTGAGTGTACCCCAAACCAAAACGATCAGCAGTAAAAAAATCAGTATTGCACCGAGCAGCCGGGAAGGCTCCCCGGGTTTTTGGCGTTTACCTGCCATCCGATCACTCCCTTTTTTCTATATGATACGGAATTTGACGACAATTTTCAATAGAAAAAACGCCTTCCTTTTGGAAGGCGTTTTTTGTTGGAAAATCAGAATTCGGTTGTTTCTGTCATAATGAGCGCGGCAATCAGATAGATCCAAAGGCTCAGTCCGCCGGCGAAGACCAAGATCACCGTTGCCAAGCGTACGACTGTGGGATCAATATTAAAATAGTGCGCGATGCCGCTGCAGACGCCGAAAATCTTCTTGTCGATGGATGCGCGATATAATCTTTTCTGTTCCATAATACAGTCTCCTTTCAGAATTCGGGGCCATCCAAAAGACCAAAGCTGGCTTTGACGGTCAGGATGCGCAAAACACTTTCATCAATGCGTTCCCGGGTGATTGTTCCGTTTTGCACGGCAGCGTGCAGTGCGTTGTAAGCACCCTGCAGATCAGCGGGCATCAGGATCATATCACAGCCTGCCTGCACGGCGGCAACAGCAGCCCCGGCAGAAGAGTAGTGGTCGGTAATGGAGGCCATCTCGTGTGAATCTGTGATTATGACGCCGGAGAAGCCAAGTTTGTTCCGCAAAAGTTCGGAAACAATTTTTTCGCTCAGATCGGCAGGCGTATCATCACCGGTAACCTCCGGTACGGAAAGATGGGAAACCATGACAAAGGGGGCTCCGGCTGCAATGCCGGAGGTGAAGGGGACGAAGTCTGCAGCTTCCAGCTCATCCTGCGTTTTCTCAATAACGGAGGTGCCGTAGTGATCGTCAACGATAGCGCTGCCATAACCCGGGAAATGCTTCAGGCAGGGAATCACACCGTTATCGCGCAGACTTCCGGTCATGATGCCGACCATGGTAGCGCAGAGCTGCGGATCAGAACCGAACGAACGCGTGGCAATGACGGAATCCTTGCTGCTCAGCACATCGGCCACGGGAGCAAAGTCCAGATTGAATCCGAGATCAGTCAGATTCTTGGCAAGTGTGGTACCTGCGGAATAAACGGCTGCCGGATCTCCGGCTTTGCCGAGCATTGCCATGTCGGTCACAGCGGTGCCGCCGAGATTTTTATTGGAGCCGACACGCGAAACGGTACCGCCCTCTTCGTCCGTGCCGAGGAAAAGCGGAATTTTGGAATAACTCTGTGTGCCGGAGAGCAGATCGATCACCTGCTGCCGGGTCTCCAGATTCCTTGCAAAATAGATCATGCCGCCCACCGGATACTTTTTGAGTGCGGCTTCTGTGGCAGGACCGGCAAGGGTTGCTGCTTCAACGCCGGTCATGGACTCCGGTGTCACAAAGAACATCTGCCAGATTTTTTCCTCATCCGACATGGTTTCCAAAACGGCGCGGGCTTTGGCGAGTGCCTCTTCATCCGGGCCGGATTCGGAAGGCTCCGGCTGCTCGATTTCCTCCGGAATCTCCGGGGTCACGGGCAGCTCACCCTCGTACGGATCCTCACGGATCGGCTCCACGGCGGAAACACCGGGGGCAAAAACATTCTCTGTTTCAAGCTTTGTGACAGAGTCCGGCTTTTTTTCTGGGAGCGTTTTGATCAGCAGCAGCGCTGCGGTACACAGAAAGGCAATGGAAAACACGATGAGCAGAATGGAAACGATGGTGCTGCCTCTGTTTTTCATAGATTCTCCTTTTCAGCTTACTTCTTGTGATAGAGCTTATGCGTCTGATAGACGGGATCGCAGGTGACATTCATGCCGAGCTTTTTGAAGACATTTTCATCGACCTGAGAAAGAATGACGGAGGAATGAACTTCGCTGCCGCGCAGACCGGAAAGGGCCTCCATGGCAAGCTCTGCGGTGGGGTTCGTCACGGCGGACATGGAAAGGGCAATCAGCACTTCATCCGTATGCAGACGGGGGTTGGAATTGCCGAGATGCTCGATCTTCAGATGCTGGATAGGCGCAAGAACCATCGGAGAGATGAGATTGACACTGTCGCGGATGCCGGCAACGGCCTTGAGGGCATTCAGAAGCGCGGCGCTGCAGGCGCCCATCAGACTGGAGGTCTTGCCGGTCACAACACGGCCGTCCGGCAGCTCAATGGCTGCGGCGGGGTTGCCGGTCTCTTCTGCTTTTGCTCTTGCTGCGGGAACTGCTTTGCGTTCAGTAACATCCAGATTCAAAGAGCGCAGCAGCATTTCCTGCTTGTGAAGCTCAGACGGCTCGCTCATGCCCTTGCGGACATCGCAGGCGGTGGAGAAATAACGGCGGATGATCTCCTGACGGGAGGCCTCGCAGCAGGCTTCATCGTCAATGATCGCAAAGCCAGCCATGTTGACGCCCATATCCGTGGGGGACTTGTAAGGGCATTCGCCGTAGATCTGACGGAAGATAGCCTCAAGAACCGGATAGATCTCCACATCGCGGTTATAATTGACGGTAGTGATACCGTAGGCTTCCAGATGGAAGGGGTCGATCATGTTGACATCGGCAAGATCTGCGGTGGCTGCTTCATAGGCAAGGTTTACCGGATGCTTGAGCGGCAGGTTCCAGATGGGGAAAGTCTCATATTTTGCATAGCCGGCACGGATGCCGCGCTTGTGCTCATGGTAGAGCTGGCTGAGGCAGACTGCCATTTTGCCGGAGCCGGGGCCGGGTGCCGTGACAACGACGATGGGACGCTCGGTTTCAACATAATCGTTTTTGCCGTAGCCGTCATCAGAAACGATCAGCTTCACATTGGAGGGATAGTCTTCAATGGGATAATGCTTATAGACCTTGACGCCCAGTGCTTCGAGCTTGCGCATGAAAAGATCTGCGGCATGCTGGCCGTGGTACTGGGTGATGACAACGCTGCCGACCAGAAGGCCGATGGAACGGAAGGCGTCGATCAGACGCATGACATCCTGATCGTAGGTGATGCCGAGATCGCCGCGGCGCTTATTCTGCTCGATGTGAGCGGCGCAGATGGCAATGACGACCTCCGCCTGATCCTTCAGCTGCAGAAGCATCTTCATTTTGCTGTCCGGTTCAAAGCCGGGCAGAACTCTGGAGGCATGATAGTCATCAAAGAGCTTGCCGCCGAATTCCATATAAAGCTTGCCGCCGAAATGCTCCACGCGCTGAAGAATCCGTTCCGACTGCAGGGACTGATATTTCTGATTGTCAAATCCGATTTTTACCATAATTTTCCCCTCGAAATTTCAAAATATGCAAAAATAAAACACACTAACCACTATAAATCATACTGTGAAATTTTTCTGATTGCAAGCCGCAGACTGACGAAAATGGGGACAAAGTTTCAGACAGAAAAAGACTGTTTTTGGCGGTGTTTACAAAAATGCAAAAACTTGACTTTGGACTTGAAAAAAGCTATACTAAATTAGTTATATTGGGCTTTTGGCCCCCATTGAACACGAAATGTTGTATTTAGGTGAGGAAGCAAATGAAGAAACAGCAGACCTACGGCAATGAATCCATCTCCGCGCTGAAGGGCGCCGACCGTGTGCGCAAACGTCCGGCGGTCATCTTCGGCTCTGACGGACTGGAGGGCTGCGAGCATGCGGTCTTTGAAATTCTGTCCAATGCCATCGACGAAGCACGCGAGGGACACGGCGATACCATCATCGTCACGCACTATCTGGATGACTCCATTGAGGTGGAGGACTTCGGACGCGGCTGCCCCGTGGACTGGAACGAGAAGGAGAACCGCTACAACTGGGAGCTGGTATTCTGCGAGCTGTATGCAGGCGGCAAGTATGACAACAATGCCGGCGGCGATTATGAATACTCTCTCGGTCTTAACGGTCTCGGTGCCTGCGCCACGCAGTATTCTTCAGAATATTTTGATGCCACCATTCGCCGTGACGGACAGAAGTTCACGCTTCATTTTGAAAAGGGCGAGAACAGGGGCGGTCTGAAGAAGGAACCGACAGACCGTAAAAAGACCGGCTCCACCTTCCGCTGGAAGCCCGATCTGGAGGTTTTTACGGACGTTCATGTGCCGAAGAGCTACTTCGAGGATGTGATGAAGCGGCAGGCCGTCGTCAATGCGGGTGTGACCTTCCGGCTGCGGCAGGAAACGGAGCGAAACCGCTTTGAGGAAACGGACTACTGCTACGAAAACGGCATTTTAGATTATGTAAGCGAGCTGGCAGGGGAAGAGACTTTGACCATGCCGCAGTTCTGGGAGGCAGAGCGAAAGGGCCGCGACCGCGAGGACAAGCCCGAATATAAGGTGAAGATCTCGGCGGCGCTGCTGTTTTCCAACAAGGTAAATCAAATCGAGTATTACCACAATTCCTCCTGGCTGGAGCATGGCGGTGCGCCGGAGAAGGCGGTCAAAAATGCCTTTGTCTATGCGGTGGATGCCTATCTCAAGCAGGCAAACAAATATACAAAGAATGAGTCTAAGATCACATTCCAGGATGTGGCGGATTGTCTGGTACTGGTGACGAACTGTTTTTCCACGCAGACGTCCTATGAAAACCAGACCAAGAAGGCCATCACAAATAAGTTTGTGCAGGAGGCCATGACGGAATTCTTCCGCAGCCGTCTGAATGTCTATTTTATTGAAAACAAGCAAGAGGCTGATCGGATAGCCGATCAGGTGCTGATCAACAAGCGCTCGCGTGAGCAGGCGGAAAAGGCCCGTATCAACATTAAGAAAAACCTTATCAGCAAGGTTGATATTGCCAACCGTGTGCAGAAATTCGTGGACTGCCGTACCAAGGATGTATCCCGGCGCGAGATTTACATCGTCGAGGGCGACTCCGCTTTGGGCTCTGTCAAGCTCTCCCGTGATGCGGAATTTCAGGGCGTCATGCCCGTACGCGGCAAAATCCTCAACTGCCTGAAGGCTGACTATGACCGGATTTTCAAGTCTGACATCATCACGGATCTCATCCGCGTGCTGGGCTGCGGTGTGGAGGTGCAGACGAAAAAGACCAAGGACTTATCTGCCTTTGATCTTGAAAATCTGCGTTGGAACAAGGTCATCATCTGCACCGATGCCGATGTGGACGGCTATCAGATCAGAACATTGATCCTTACCATGATCTACCGTCTTTGCCCGACACTCATTGAGCAGGGCTATGTCTACATCGCGGAATCGCCGCTCTATGAGATCAGCTGCAAGGACAAGACATGGTTTGCCTATACGGAGCAGGAGAAGAGCGAGATTCTGAAAAAGCTGGACGGAAAGAAAGCCACCATCAACCGCTCCAAGGGTCTCGGTGAGAACGATCCCGAGATGATGTGGATGACCACCATGAACCCGGAGACCCGTCGGCTCATCAAGGTCATGCCGGACGATATGGAGCGGACGCAGATGGTATTCGATCTGCTGCTGGGCGATAATCTCTCCGGCAGAAAGGATCATATTGCGGAAAACGGATATAAGTACCTTGACCAGCTGGATGTGTCGTAAATCACGGCGCACCGGATGAGAACTTTTCCTACAGTATCATTATCTACGGAGTAATGAATCATGGCTAGAAAAAAACAGGAACCGGAAGTAAAAAAGACAGTTGATCCCCATGTGCAGGGACTGCATGCCTCCGTGACGGAGCAGCCGATCTGCCAGACCCTGGAAACGAACTACATGCCCTATGCCATGTCCGTCATCGTCTCCCGTGCCATCCCGGAGATCGACGGCTTCAAGCCATCCCACCGCAAGCTTCTTTACACCATGTATAAGATGGGGCTGTTGACGGGCGCAAGGACGAAGTCTGCCAATATTGTCGGCCAGACCATGCGCCTCAACCCCCATGGCGACGCTGCCATCTATGAAACCATGGTGCGTCTTGCCCGGGGCAATGAAACCCTGCTGCATCCCTTCGTGGATTCCAAGGGCAACTTCGGCAAGGTCTATTCCCGTGACATGGCCTATGCTGCGCCCCGATATACCGAGGCGAAGCTGGAACCCATCTGTCAGGAGCTGTTCCGCGACATTGACAGCGATACTGTTGATTTCGTGGATAACTATGACGGCAGCATGAAGGAGCCGACGCTGCTGCCCACTACGTTCCCGAATGTGCTGGTCAGCGCAAACATGGGCATCGCCGTCGGCATGGCTTCCAACATCTGCAGCTTCAATCTGCGCGAGGTCTGTCAGACAGCTATCGCGCTCATCAAAGATCCGGAAGCGGATCTTCTGGAGACCCTGCCTGCACCGGATTTTCCCACCGGCGGTGAAATTCTCTACGATGCTGCGGAAATGCTGCAGATCTACAATATCGGCCGCGGTACCTTCCGCCTGCGGGCAAAGTGGCGCTATATCAAAGAGGGGAACATGATCGAGATTTATGAGATCCCCTACACTACGGCCACGGAGATCATCATCGACAAGGTTTCCGAGCTGATCAAATCCGGCAAGGTGCGCGAGATCGCGGATATGCGCGATGAGACCGACCTTTCCGGCCTCAAGCTGACCATCGATCTCAAGCGCGGTACGGATCCGGACAAGCTCATGCAGAAGCTGTTCAAGACGACTACGCTGCAGGATACTTTCGGCTGCAACTTCAATATTCTGATTGCAGGCCAGCCGCGCGTCATGGGTGTGCGCGAGATTCTGGAGGAGTGGACGGCATGGAGAACGGAGAGCGTTCGCCGCCGTATCTATTTCCAGATGAAGAAGAAGCAGGACAGACTGCATCTTCTCAAGGGTCTCGGCAAGATTCTGCTGGACATTGATAAAGCCATCCGTATCATCCGCGAAACGGAATCGGATGCTGAGGTCGTGCCGAATCTGATGATTGGCTTCGGTATCGATCAGATCCAGGCGGAGTTTGTCGCAGAAATCAAGCTGCGCAACATCAACAAGGAATTCATCCTCAACAAGATCTCCGAGACAGACGATCTGGAAAAGGAGATTGCCGAACTGGAGGACTTGCTGCGCTCTGACCGGAAGATCAAAAACGTGATCTGCAGGGAACTGGAAGAGGCTGCGAAGAAATACGGACAGGATCGGAAAACCACGCTGGTCTACGACCATGAGGTCGCGGAGCTGCCGGAGGATCCTGTGGATGATTACCCGGTCACGCTGTTCATTTCCCGGGAGGGCTATTTCAAGAAGATCACCGCGCAGTCGCTGCGGATGTCCGGCGAGCAGAAGTTCAAAGAGGGCGACAGCCTATATATGACCTGCGAGGCCATGAACAGCGCGGATGTGCTTGTTTTCTCGGATAAATGTCAGGTCTATAAAATGCGCGTCGGTGATTTTGAGGACGGAAAAGCGTCACTGTTGGGCGATTATCTGCCCAGCAAGCTTGGCTTTGATGAGGGCGAGAGCTTCTTTGCCGCCGTTCTGCCGGGGGATTATTCCGGTAATGTGCTTTTTGTCTATGAAAACGGCAAGGCTGCCAAGGTTGCTCTCTCCGGCTATGCGACCAAGACAAATCGCCGCAAGCTGACGGGAGCCTACTGCGACAAGAGCGTACTGAAATCGATCATCAACCTGCAGAAGGAAGAACAGATTGCGTTCTATTCTTCCGACGGCCGTGTGCTGATCGCGTCCACGGCGCAGATCGCCGTCAAGACCACCCGCTCCACGCAGGGCGTGAGTGTGATGACGCTGAAGAAGAAGGCAGTACTGGAGAAGGCAGTTCTGCTGGAAGCAAGCAGCATCGTCAATGCTGCGCGCTACCGCACCAAGACGATTCCGGCGGCAGGCGCGATTCTCAAGGGCGAGGATATGGAAGAAAAGCAGATCATGCTGGAACTATAAAGAAGAGAGAACAGAGGAAGGAAGATAGACTGAAAAAGAAGCGGGAAGGAGATATCATTGAAAATCCGCTTATTTTTCAGATCTGTATTGCAGATCGCGCGTATCGCACTCGGCAGCGCGATGTTTGCGCTGGGATTCGATCTTTTTCTTGCACCGAACCGGATCAACATCGGCGGCCTGAGCGGCGTTGCCATGCTGCTGACCGAGGTTCTGGGGATTGGCTCTGTGGGCCTTTTTACGGCGATAATGAATGTGCCGCTCTTTCTGATCGGTTACAGAAAGTTGGGAAAGCGATTCTTTTTTGGCTCGCTTCTCGGGATGACGCTTTCATCATTCTTTCTCGACCTTTTTTCGGATGTTCCGGTTTTTCAGACGGAAATGCTGTTGGGGGCGCTTTACGGCGGGCTGATGGCAGGCATCGGTCTGGGACTGGTGTTTCTTGCCGGCGCGTCTACGGGCGGCTCGGATATTTTGGCGAGGCTTCTCAGACGAAAGTTTCGGAGCATTCGGCTCGGAAAGCTGATGCTGATGCTGGATGTGTTTGTCGTTACCATGACCGGTGTCGTTTTCGGCGATATCAGCAAAACGCTTTACAGTGCGATTCCGCTTTATGTGTCCTCTGCGGTCATTGACGCGCTGCTGTACGGGTTGGATTACTCCGTTGTGGCGTGGATTATTACGGAACGGTATGCAGAGCTGGAGACGGCGATCGCAGAGCGTTTGGGGCGCGGCGTGACCTGCTTCAGCGGCCGGGGCGGATATACCGGCAATACAAAAAATATTATTCTGAGCGCCGTGCATCGCAGGCAGGTGCCGGAACTCAAAACATTGACTGAAGAGATCGATCCGGGAGCATTTATGATTCTGCAAGAGGCACATCAGGTGTTGGGCGAGGGCTTCGGACGATATTCGGACGATCGGTAAAGAAAGGAGCATGACTGTATGCGCAAGGTCCTGACGGCAATTCTGATTCTGCTGAGTATGACACTATGCGCCTGCAGCAGCATCGTTCCATCGGAGTATACGGTGATCACGGAGCATCGGGAGGCAGGTGCTGTGCAGCCGCAGAAAGATGCACTTCGGGCGCAGTCCTATGCGGAATTGAAGCGGGCCATCCGCTCGCTGGTGCAGAATCGGCAGACGGAAGGGACGATCCATGTCAGCGGCTATACGGACGGTGAGCTGGAAAACGGACTGGCGAAGGCGGCCTACGAAGTGGCTCGTGAAGACCCGCTTGGAGCGTACTCGGTGGATTACATGACACATGACTGCGTGCAGATCGTTTCGTATTATGAGGTGCATCTGTCGATTACCTATCGTGACGCTGCCGTAACGGACAGCGAGATCGGCTATGCCAACACGCTGATGGATGTGCAGCAGCTGATCTATAACGCCATGGATGATTATCAGCAGCGCGTGACATGGTTCGCTATCGGCGGTGCCAGTTATGATTACGATGCGATGATTGATGCGTACTATTCTGAAAACCAAAACAGACTGATGGCAAGACCGGATGTCCGGGCGACACTGTATCCGGAAAGCGGCGCGCTGCAGATCGTAGAGCTGACACTTACCTATCCTGCATCCGGCCAGCAGCTGAAGGAAATGGAGCAGGCGGTGACGGACAGTCTTAGGGCAGCCTCCGTCTATGTCCGATACCGCGCGCTGGAGCGCGAGAAAGCGGAACTGCTTTATACCTATCTTTCTGAGCGTTTTTCCTATCGGGAGGACAAAACCCGGACGCCCATCTATTCCGCGCTCTGCGAGGGCGTTGCAACCAGCGAAAGCATGGCGGCTGCATGGCAGATGCTGTGCGGAGAAGTCGGCCTTGACTGCCGCACGGTCACCGGCATCCACAGAGGCGAAAGCTACAAGTGGAATATCCTTTGCCTGGACGGAGCATATTATCATGTGGATGTCCTGCGGAATCTTCTGAATCAGGAACCCCTGCAGTTTTATTATGACACCGATCTGACGGACTACTATTGGGAACTGGATGACTATCCGTCCTGCAGAATGCCGGAGGAAATTGCTGAGCCTGCCAACAGTGCGGAGGAGCAGCCGGAAACATCGCCGGAAACATCGCCGGAAACATCGCCGGAAACATCGCCGGATCAGCAGCCGGATACAGAGGGCCCTTCAATCAATCCGGAAAAAAATCAAACAGATACTTGACAAATCAGATTTATTTGCTATAATACATCTGCATCGTTGATGCGGGTGTAGCTCATCCGGTAGAGCGCCACCTTGCCAAGGTGGAGGTAGCGAGTTCGAGCCTCGTCACCCGCTCCATAATCGCTGTGAACAACTGTTCACAGCGATTTCTTTTTTATGCACATAACGGGCACCGCCGAAACGGTGCCCGTTTTATAGTTTCTGATTGTTTATCGCTGCACTCTGCCGGAGGCATTGCCGGCTGCCAGCGCTTCCACTTCCTGCACGCGCATCATGTTGAAGTCAAATTCAACGGCGTGCTTGAGGCAGGAGGCAGCAACCGCGAAGTTAATCACATCCTGCGGCGCCTTGTTCGTCAGCATGGCGTAGATCAGACCGCCGCCGAAGCTGTCGCCGCCGCCGACGCGGTCTACGATATGCACATGGTAGGTCGGGGAGAAGAAGGCCTCGCCATTCGTGTAAAGCATACCGGCCCAGTCGTTGTCGCTGGCGGAGATGGAAGAACGCAGCGTGATGGCTACAGCTTTGCAGCCAAAGCGCTCGGTAAGCTGGCGGGCAACGGAGATATAGCCGTTGTGATCGAGTTTGCCGGCGGAAATATCGGTGTGCTCGGCCTCAATGCCGAATACATCCTTCGCATCCTCTTCGTTTGCAATGCAGACATCCACATAGGGAAGAAGCTCCGCCATGACCTTGCCTGCCTGCTCCGTTGTCCAGAGCTTCTTGCGGTAGTTGAGGTCGCAGGAGATCGTAATGCCGCGTGCCTTGGCTGCCTTGCAGGCTTCCAGACAGATCTCCGGCAGTTCACCGCCGAGAGCGGGCGTGATGCCCGTCCAATGGAACCAGTCAGCGCCGTCAAAAATCTTGTCCCAGTCGTATTCTTCCTTTTTGGAAAGTGCAACGGCGGAATTTGCCCGGTCATAGATGACCTTGCTGGCACGCTGCGAAGCACCCTTTTCCACAAAATAGACGCCCAGTCTGTCGCCGCCGCGCAGGATCAGCGAGGTATCCACGCCGTACTGCCGCAGGGCATTGACGGCGCTCTGCCCGATCTCGTGGGCGGGAACCTTGGTGACGTAGGCGGCATCCATGCCGTAGTTTGCGAGCGATACAGCGACATTTGCCTCGCCGCCTGCATAAGAAGCTTCAAAGCAGTTGGCCTGCACGAAGCGGCGGTAGCCTTCCGGATTCAGGCGAAGCATGATCTCGCCGAAGGTGATGATTCTTGCCATGGTGCTTCCTCCTTAAAGCTGATCGGTAAAGGCTTTGGCTGCGGCGGTGATCTTGTCAAATTCACCGGCGGCGATCCATGCCTTGTTGACTAGATTTCCTCCGACGCCCGCGCCGACAGCACCGGCATTAAGGAAGGATTTAAGATTCTGCTCATTGACGCCGCCGACTGCAAGTATTTGCACATGGCTGATTGGCGCCTTCACGGCCTTCAGATAGGACGGACCGAGGGCGGAGGCGGGGAAGAGCTTGACAAAGTCTGCGCCGTATTCGTGTGCCTGCAGAATTTCGGTGGGGGTCATGGCGCCGGGCATGGAAACAAGCCCGTCTGCCACGGTTTTGCGGATGACGGCTTCGTTGGTATCCGGGGAGACGATGAACTGCGCGCCGGCGTCCTCTGCCAGCTGCACCATCTCGATGGTGGTGACAGTGCCTGCTCCGAAAATCATTTTATCGCCGAGGTTTTCGCAGAGCAGCTTGACGGTGTCGGAGGTCTGCGAGAGCTTTTCCGGCTGACTCTGGTCGAAGGTGACCTCCATCATTTCCACGCCGCCGGCATAGAGCGCTTCTGCAAGCTTCAGGCAGTCCTCGCCGTAAACACCGCGGACGATGGCGATCAGTTTTTTATCCAGTACCTTCTGAATGATGGTTTCTCTCATTTTTATTGACTCCTTTAGTCTGTTACCATTCGGCAACGGTGCCGTCGGCATTGCGCCAGACGGGATTTTTCCAGTTGTGGCCGATGGCGGCCTTTTCTTTTATCAGTTCTTCGTTGACCTCAATGCCGAGACCCGGGCCGGTGAGAAGCGGAACAACGCCGTTTTCATAGTGGAACGCATCCCGATCGGTGAGATAATCCATCAGGTCGCTGCCCTGGTTGTAATGGATGCCGAGGGACTGCTCCTGAATGTAGGCGTTGGGCGTGCAGGCGTCGAGCTGCAGGCAGGCCGCCAGCGCGATGGGGCCGAGGGGACAATGGGGCGCAATGGCCATGTCATAGGCCTCTGCCATGGCAGAGATCTTGCGCACCTCCAGAATGCCGCCTGCATGGGAAAGATCCGGCTGCAGAATATCGGCGATGCCCTGCTCGAAGATCTTCTTGAAATCCCAGCGGGTGAAAAGCCGCTCGCCCAGGGCGATGGGCGTGGAAGTGAATTTGGAGATCTCGCGCAGCGCTTCATAGTTCTCGGAAAGCACCGGCTCTTCAATGAACATCAGATGGTATTCGTCCAGCTGATGGGCCAGCTCCTTGGCCATGGACTTATGGACACGGCCGTGGAAATCGACGGCAATGCCGAAATACTTGCCGCAGGTTTCGCGGATAGCCGCTACGCGCTCGCAGACAGCATCGATCTTTTCGAAGGAGTCGATGTAATGAAGCTCCTCCGTGGCGTTCATCTTGACGGCGCTGAAGCCGAGGCTTTTCTGCCGCAGAGCCTCACGGCCGACATCCGCCGGACGGTCGCCGCCGATCCAGCAGTAGATGGGGATATTCTTGCGGCAGGCGCCGCCGAGAAATTCGTACACAGGCATGTTGTAGAACTTGCCCTTGATGTCCCAAAGGGCCTGCTCAATGCCGGAGATGGCGCTGGAGACTACCGGACCGCCGCGATAGAAGGCGCCGCGATAGAGTACCTGCCAGAGATCCTCAATGTTGCGCGGATCCTGACCGATCAGATAATCCTCCATTTCGCGCACGCAGGCGGCAACGGAAGCGGCTTTGCCCTCAATAACGGGCTCGCCCCAGCCGGAGATGCCTTCATCGGTGTCGATTTTCAGAAACAGCCAGCGCGGCTGGACGGGATACAGCGTGAGCTTCGTGATTTTCATAGTATTTCCTCCGTCGATCTGTCAGTTTGCTTCTTTATGAAAAAGGCAGTTTTGAAAAAGATTGACTTTCCAACTTCTCACAATTATGATGGGAGCGGACTGAAAACCATTGTAAAAAGAATTATAAAAACAGTTCAAGTTGATGTCAAGCAGGTGAGAACACAATGGGGAAAAAACGGACGATCTGGCTTTTGCTGGCTTGTTATTGTGCGTACTGTTCAATTTATATTGCGCGTGTGAATCTTTCTGTGGCATCGCCTGAAATGATCGCGGCAGGAAAGCTGACCTCTGCACAGTTTGGCTTCCTGGGCAGTGCATTTTCAATTGTCTACGCCATCGGCAGATTCTTCAGCGGCCGTCTCAGCGATAAATATCCACCGGCCCGGATGATCGGGATCGGTCTTCTGCTGGCGGCAATCGCCAACATCGGCATCGGTTTTCTGCCGCCTTATCTGATGATCGCGGCGTTCTGTGCGCTGAATGCCTTTGCACAGTCCATGCTGTGGGGTTCTGTGCTTCGGATCGTTGCAGCCAGCGTTCCGGAACGGAAGCGTACGAAGATTACTTCGTTTATGGTTACGGCTGTATCCACCGGTACGGTGATGGGTTATCTTTTGGGCGCATATTTCGTCAGCAGCTTCGGTTTTATTTTTGCATTTTTCCTGCCGGGTGCGATCTGCATCATCTGCTGCGTATGGGTAACGGTGAGCGGACGGTCGATTTCCGCCGGAGAGCTGCCGCCGCATCAAAAGGTTTCCGTGACGAAGCTCTTTTCCGCTTCGGATGTGCAAACTGCCTTAATTCCCGCATTTCTGCACGGCATCGTGAAAGACAATGTCAGCCTTTGGCTGCCTGCATTCTTTGTGCAGTTCTATGCCATCGATCTTAAGCAGAGCGTCTGGTTTGTACTGGTGGTGCCGCTGGTCGGTTTGGTCGGACGGCTGGTCTATCCGCTCTGCTATCGGCTTTGCAGAGAGCGTGTGCAGGTGGTCAATATTGCCGGCTTTACGGTCTGCGCTGCAGCGGCGATCCGCTTGATTCTGGGCGGCATCAGTCCCGTGGGGGCGGCTGCCTGCTTCGGCCTGATCTATGCGGCGGTGTCTTTGGTGAATACAAGTTTCCTTTCTGTTTTTCCGCTGCAGTTTTTGGAAAGCGGAAATGTCGCGTCCGTCAGCGGAATCATGGACCTTCTGACCTACATGGGTGCCGGAGCCGGCTCCATGCTGCTTGGCGTTCTGATCGAGCAGTTCGGTTATACACCAATGTTTATTCTGTTTGCCGTATCTGCGGCTGTGTCGCTGCTGCTTGTGGCATTGGTTCGCAAGTACGGATGTGAAGAGTAAATGTTTCTGAAAAAACCACTCCTGCGGGAGTGGTTTTTTCATGCTTCTGTGTTGCAGAAAATGCAAGAAATGTGGTAATATCATTGCAGAATATGCTGCAGGAGGTACCGAAGATGGAGCAGGGATATGAGCAGAGAGGGTATCTGAGAGAGGACTATCGGCTTTTTCATCTGAACGGCAGTATGGAAGAGCGGATGGACTGGCACTATCACACATTTCATAAGATTATCCTGTTTCTGTCGGGGACGGCATCGTATGGGATAGAGGGCCGCAGTTATTCGCTGTCGGCGGGGGATCTGGTGCTGGTACCGCAGGGCTGCATCCACAGACCGGAGGTTGAACCCGGAAAGCCTTATGAGCGCGTGATCCTCTATATTTCTCCGGACTTTCTTCGCCGCAGCAGTGTGGAAAGCTGCGCGCTGGAGCGGTGTTTTTCACAGGCAAAGGAGCAGTACCATTTTGTTGTTCGTCCGCAGAGATCGGACCGCAGTCTGCGTACGGTGCTGACGGAACTGGAAAAGGAACTGACGCAGGAAGGGTATGGACGGCAGATCCTTGCAAATTCGCTGCTGTTTCAGTTTTTGATCGGGATCGCGCGTGGTATGCAGGAGCACGCTTTACATTATACGGAGCCGAAGACATGCGATGAAAAGACTGCGGCAATTCTGCAGTATCTGGCGGAAAATCTGACGGAACCGATCTCAATCGATGCGCTTGCCGCCCGCTTTTTTATCAGTAAATATCACATGATGCGAAAGTTCCATGCACAGACGGGATATACGATCCACAACTATCTGGTCGGCAAGCGGCTGATGCTGGCGCAGGAGCTGATCGCGGGCGGTATGCGTGTCCGGGAGGCCTGCGATGCCAGCGGATTCGGAGATTATTCCAGCTTTATTCGGGCATATAAACGCCAGTTCGGGCAGACGCCCGGCGCTATGAAATCAGAGTGATGTTTTTTCTGTAAAAACGGGAAAACTGCTTGACAGAAGCGGAAGAATATGCTATTATGCTTAAGCTGATTTTATCAGTTGGCCTGCGGGTGTAGCACAACGGCCAGGGCACCAGCCTTCCAAGCTGGGGACGCGGGTTCGATTCCCGTCACCCGCTCCATCTCTATACGCCAGTAGCTCAGCTGGATAGAGCAACTGCCTTCTAAGCAGTAGGTCGGGGGTTCGAGTCCCTCCTGGCGTGCCATCAGCACCGCTTGGAACGGCAGCTGAAAGAAAAATGAATATGGTGGGTGTAGCGTAGTTGGCTAACGCGTCAGATTGTGGCTCTGAAGACCGAGGGTTCGAGTCCCTTCACTCACCCCATTTTTTCTTTTATGTTTGCTGTCTCGCACCAACATTGGGGTGTGGTGAAGCGGTAACACAGCGGACTTTGACTCCGTCATTCGTAGGTTCGAATCCTGCCACCCCAGCCATGACCCGCTAGCTCAGTCGGCAGAGCACCTGCCTTTTAAGCAGGGTGTCTGGAGTTCGAATCTCCAGCGGGTCACCATAGCCTTGAAAACCTAGTGTTTTCAAGGCTTTTTTTGTTTATCTCTAGTAAACGAAATAGGAAAGATTGATAAAGGCTTTTTTGAAATGGATAATTCATGCAGCATGACAAATATCACGAACTTCGTGATCAGATAACGGAACAGTCGACAATCCAACTTGATACAACAGTTCAGACTGATATTCATGATGCCATAACAGAAGAACCCGAAATGTCTCTTCCAGAATTGCAGTTTCCGAAAAGAGCGCAATCCATGGATTTTCAAAGTCTTCAGGAGCGGTATCCCGAAGTGTCAGGCTGGATCTTGGCGGAGGGAGCAGGGGGTGACTATCCTATCATGCATACAAAAGACAACGAATTCTATTTGTCGCACCTGTATGACGGAAGCTATAATTCTAATAGATCCATCTTTATCGACTATCGCAATTCAGGTATTTTTACAGACGACAACACCGTTATCTATGGTCACAATATGAAAAACGGTGAAATGTTTCAGGGCCTCAACGAATATAAGTATCAGGAATTCTACAAAATACACCCTACGATAACGATATACACACCCAATGGGGATTGCTGCGTATAACTGATCTGCGGAACCATTGAAGACGGCAATGACGAATTCGTGAAGTTTGATTTTGCGGATTTTGATGAAATGAGCACATACATTGCAGAACTAAAAGCAAGGTCAACATTCAAAAGCAATGCAGATGTGCAAAAAGGAGACAGAATTGTATCCTTGTGTACCTGCACCTATGAAAACAAAAACGCAAGATATATGTTGGTTGGACGAGTTATAGAGATTTACGAATAAAACGAAAATGAAAAAAGGCAGCATTTGGAGAATCCTCCAAATGCTGCCGCTCTTGAATTATGGGCAAGATCGTCTTGCCTCTATC
>JAEDIZ010000135.1 GCA_016296635.1 Oscillospiraceae bacterium | reverse complement strand
ATTGTCCAAGGTGTTTGTTCATGTTTCTCGTTGTTTAATTTACAAGGTGCACTTCACATTTCTGTGATTTGCTCGTCATCAGCGAGCTTCATGATTATATCTCAGCGTCTTTCATTTGTCAAGGATTTTTTTCAAAATTCTCAATTATTTTCAAGACCGGATTTTCATGATGCTCAATCGGAGCGAACTTCGTTATTTTAGCACATCGTTTTGCATTTGTCAAGAAATTTTTTCGAACTCTTTGTCGAAAGTTTTTCAGGACTCAGGCTGTTTGTGTGCTCCGTAACGGAGCTTGCACATAATACCAAAGCAAAAGTGATTTGTCAACCTCTTTTATCACGTAATGTTGCACAAATTCAGGTAGCGTTTTCGCCTTGCTTCGTTCTATTTTATCAGTTTTCGTACAATAAAAGCGGGTATCATGTGATACCCGCTTAAAATCTGTGTTATTCTGCATCTTCTATCAGTCCGTAGCCGCCGTCAGTTCTCTTATAAACCACCGCAAACGCGCCTCCCTGATCTTCATCGCGGAATGCGAAGAAGGTATGTTCCAGTAGATTCATCTGCAGGATAGCCTCTTCTCTCGTCATCGGCTTCATGTTGAACTTCTTTGTTCTGACAAGTTCGAAGGTGCTCTCTTCAGGCTCGTCCGGAGCAAAAGAAGTGACATCAGATGTTCTTACAAATGCATCTTGTCGAAGTCTTCTGGAAAGGCGTGTCTTATTCTTGCGGATCTGGCGTTCAATCGTTGCAACTGCAGCATCAACAGATGCAAACATATCCGATGTACTTTCACTTGCACGGAAGTAGGTGTTTGCTGCATGAACTGTAATCTCCGCTACATTTCGATTCTTTTCCACACTGAATGTGACAAGAGCGTCAGCGTCATCGCCAAAAAAACGTTCCAGCTTCATAACTTTCTTTTCTGCATACTTGTGGACATTTTCCGGCAGGGTGACTTTCTTCTCGGTATACTGAAATCTCATAATAGCCGCTCCTTTCGTTATAGGCCTGCTTTCATAGGGTGTCTTCCCTATGTCAGCAGTATACCACAAGATGCACAATTTTACAATAGAAATCCAGTCTTCATTTGGTAAACTTTATGTGAACAGACATCAAGCAAGTGCGTCGATCAGATTCTGTAGACTGATGTCGAAATATCGTGCGAGCAGGATCATGTTTCTGGTGCTGATATTTTTCTGTCTTCCGGATAGAATTGCGCGCAGAATCCCGGCATCGATCTGAAGCTTTTCAGCCATCTCTGCGGCGCTGACGCCTTTCTGTTTCATCCATTGCTGCAGTATCTCCGAAGCATGTTCATACTGTCTCATTTCTTCTGTTCTGCCTCATCCAGAAGCTCTTTTACGATGGAGCTGAACAGTGATTCCGCACGCTTATGAAATGCCTTTGTCAACTGTCTTGCCTGCTGCTGCGTAGGGGCCATCAGTTCCAGCGTCATCAGATTGCTTTTCTCATCATCGAGGCTCATCACTACGGAAAAATCGCCGTCTTTTCTGGGAATGATCTCGGTACGTATCAGATTGTCTCTGCGAGCCTCTCTGTTAAACCGCTCGACTGCTGCCAGCGCACGCTGCATGACCGGATATGCAATTGCATCATGCGTGACTTCCTCATGCTTCCGGCCTTTTTCCGAAATAATGTATTGTCCCGGCTCGGTTTCCTCCAAATGGCCGGACTGCACCATTTCCGGTACCGCAACCGACACATCGAAATAGCTCAGGCAGTCATCCTGATAGCAAAGCTCATAGATTTTCTGCACATCCATCGGATATAGTGCCTTTGCCGTAACAAACAGAATCAGCACCTTAACATCCAGCATGTCATGAATAAAGCCACGCTGCTCCATAGTATTCCCTCCAAAAACATACTTTTTCTGAAGTAAGTATAGCAAACACGGTGGCAAAACTCAAGGCTTCCCGAAATTTGGTGTACGAAAGCAGGCAACATTTACCGCTTGCTTTACGGAAAGAACTGGTGTAAAAGAAAAGAGAAGGAGGGATAACCAATGAGAAGAAAAATTCTCACAATTTTACTGGTATTCACACTTTGTTTCAGCATGGCAACATCCGCTTTTGCCGCAGCCGTATGCAGACCGACCGCAGAGTCGCAGACCGTATATGCATGTCTGAAGCAGCAGCTGGTATGCTGGCTGTTCGGCTGTGGGTGCCGTTCCGAGCTCGACTGCTGGGAAAACTGCTTGCCATCTGATACCTTACCGGAGCAGCCGCCCCTTGTAGAACTGGAGCCGGAGCAAACACCAGCGCAGCCGGCTGAACCCGATCCGGAATCTCCCTCGCCTGCAGAGGTGCCTGATGATCCGGTAATTGTTCCATCGCAGCCCTCTGAAAAGCCGGAGAAACCTGCGCAGTCCACAGTCAGCTCCATGGAGCGGCAGGTGGTAGAGCTGGTCAATGCCGAACGCGCAGTCTACGGACTGCCTGCTCTGCAGCTCGATGAAACGCTGAGCAGCTATGCACGCATCAAGTCGCAGGATCTGCACGACAACCGGTACTTCGATCATCAAAGCCCCACTTACGGTTCACCCTTTGATATGATGCGCTCGTTCGGCATCACATATGCCTACGCCGGCGAGAATATCGCCATGGGATATTTCCGTGCTGAAGATGTCGTTGCGGCCTGGATGAATTCCAGCGGACACCGCGCCAATATTCTTTCCGCCAACTTTGACCGGATCGGCGTCGGCTATGTTGCAGACGGCGGATACTGGACACAGTGGTTCCTCGGCTGACCGAAGAGATACATATTCGATGTGTAAAAGAAACAGCCGTTTTATTTTTTCCCTGCCGTCCGGCAGGGTCTTTTTTTGCGCATCGGCAGTTTATCGCGCATAGAATAGGCAGAAAGAAGGGATGCTTTTGATTCATACAATCGCTTTACTTGGCGGTGACCGCCGACAGTTCTATCTGTCCCGGCAGTTTTTATCGGAAGGATACGCCGTCCTCTGCCACCGAGTACCCGGGATCCCGGACACGGCTTCTCTGATACAAAACACCGTTTCTCAGTCAGAGCTTATTATACTGCCGATGCCGGCGCTGGACGCTGACGGGTATATCCGTTCGGATAAAACGCCCCTGCCATTGGAGCCGGTGCTTGAATCCGCAATGCCCGGCGCAATTCTTGCCGGAGGCGGAATGTCCTCCGTTCAAAAAGCTGCCGCCTCGTTCGATCTTTCCGTTATCGATTACGCGCAGGATGCATCACTTGCGATCCTCAACGCCATTCCGACCGCCGAAGGTGCCATTCAGATCGCCATGGAACATACGGACTGTACAATATGGAAAAGCCGCATGCTGGTCATCGGGTACGGCAGAATTGGAAAAGCAGTGGCAAAGAGACTGAAAAACTTCGGTGCAGATGTCTGCGTCAGCGCTAGATCCCCGGCTGATCTTGCACAGATTCGTGCCGCCGGGTATGAAGCTGACCATACCGGAGACTATTCAAAGGAGCTTCGGCAGTATGACTGCATTTTCAATACCGTTCCGGCACCCGTTCTGCAGCAGCGGCATCTGGATGCGCTTCGCCCGGATACCTGTATCATCGACCTGGCCTCCAGGCCCGGCGGTCTTGATTCCTCCTGCCGTTTTTCCGATCGGTACATTCCTGCATTGGCTCTGCCAGGCCGCGTTGCCCCGAAAACCGCAGCCGGATTTATCCACGACGCAATTCTTTCCGCCATTTGATCAGGAGGTATTATGTCAACTCATGTGATTGGTTTCGCCATGTGCGGTTCTTTCTGTACTTTTGAAAAGGTGCTGAAAGCCCTCGAACAGCTGCACGAGAAATACCCGAACATTATTCCGATTATGTCAACCGCAAGCTATGAAACAGACAGCCGTTTCGGCCCGTCTGCGCATTTTCGTTCGCGCATGGAAGAAATCTGTCAGCACGAAATTCTGCACACCATAGAGCAGACCGAGCCCATCGGCCCGAAAAAGCTGCTGGATGCACTTGTTGTTGCTCCGGCTACCGGAAATACGCTGGCAAAGCTGGCGGCAGGAATTGCCGACGGCCCAGTCACGCTGGCCTGCAAGGCACATCTGAGAAACGAGCGCCCCATCATTCTCGCCGTTTCTACAAACGATGGTCTTGCCGGAAATGCTGCTTCGATCGGTCAGCTTCTGAACCGAAAGCAGTATTATTTCGTTCCTTTCGGGCAGGATGCAGCGTTTCAAAAGCCCCGCTCCCTTGTTGCGCATTTTGATCTTCTGCCAGACACCGTCGAGGCGGCGCTTCGCGGTGAGCAGCTGCAGCCGCTGCTGGTTTAGACAATATGAAATGACCTCCAATTTGTAGGAACGTGGATTTACCTGTATAATGTAGGTATCACCACACTACAAAACAGGGATTACCGCATACAAATGGAGGTCATGAAATGTATTATAGCATAGTTTATATCGGAATGGACGTCCACAAGGAAAATTTTTCTCTCTGCTGCTGCACAAATGAGAAGGAAGAATCAGAATATCCGCAGAAGGTCGAGGCTCATTACAGTAAGATCATCAACTATCTGGAGGCCATGCGTTTCCATTACGGGGACAATGCGCTTTTTGTATGCGGTTATGAGGCAGGCTGCCTCGGGTTTACTTTGTATCATGAGCTGACCGCGCACAATGTAAAATGCGTGATCCTCGCACCTACAACGATGCCGGTAGCTGGTGGGAAGAAAAGGGTCAAAACAGATAAGCGGGATGCCGCGCATATCGCCCGCTGCCTTGCCCATCACGACCACAGTCCGGTGCATATCCCGACGGAGCAGGATGAGCAGATCAAGGAATATCTTCGGATGCGGGATGACCACAAGCTTGCTTTGAAAAAGGTGAAACAGCAGATCCTTGCCTTCTGTCTGCGGCATGGATATCACTTTGACGGATCGAAACATCATTGGACGCAGGCGCACATTGGCTGGCTCCGCACGTTAAAGGTCAGCGGGCTGTATCAGGAGATCCTGGAGGAATATCTGCTGACCTATGACTACCTGACTGCAAAGTTGGAACGGATCGACAAGAGAATTGAAGAGCTTG
>JAEDIZ010000023.1 GCA_016296635.1 Oscillospiraceae bacterium | reverse complement strand
TTCTCTCTTTCTTTCATCAGGTGACGGACGCCCATGCTGCGTATCGTCTCTGCGTGCGCTCAGAGGTACTTATACGTTTTAAATTATAATTCCATTTATGGAAAAAGACAATCCATATTTTCACGGTTTTGCAACCGTATTTTTGTAACATCCTCCAAGCAGTGTCCGCTACATCCGAAATTTCCCGTTTCTTATCCGTAAAGAAGCAAAAAAGCTCCCCTGCCATCTGGCAGAGGAGCTTCGGTTTTTTCGCATCAGATTTCGTCGAAGATGACGGGCACCTTCTCGCGGAAGGCTGCAAGCAGCATATTGGCGACCTCCCGCATCTGCGGATGGGAGGCCTCGGAGGTGCGCAGGCGCAGGAAATGGCGCCATTCACGAAGATCCATCGTCACCACAATCTCGGTCTTCAGACTGTTGGGCAGAACGGAACGGGCTTCCTGCGGCGTAGCGCCCAGCTCGATGAGCTGGAAATAGCGCTGTTCGGTCTCTTCCATGGCAGCTTTCCAGACCGCAAATTCCTTGCTGTCTTCTTCCCAGAAGCAGGGCTTAATGACCGTAATTTCCTTCCCGAACTGCTCCTTTGCATAATTGCAGTAACGGGTGCTCTCCTGACTGTAGCTGGCAAGACGGTGGCGCACGATCTCGTGAGTCACGCCGCGGTCGCAGGTGATCTTGACAGAGATCTTCTCATGCTCGATGACAGACTCATGGCCGCGCTTGACGATGCCGGCAATAAACTTCTTATAAGAATCCTCGGTGATCTTTTCTTCGCTTTTGTAGCAGACACGGCCGATGCGCTCGATTCGTTTGAGCATTTCAACGCCGTCAAACTCCTGGATAAATTCAAAACTGGGCGGCACGATGATCATACTGATCCCTCCAAAATTTCACTATTATATATAGTATATCAGGCAGAAAATGGACTGTCAACCGTCAGACTGTCCGCAGAATCTGCGCATCGCTTTTTCAAACTGTTCCGGATCCATATCCGCATACTGCAGCAGCACGCAGCCCCTTGCCGAGTCGGAAGCATCCCCGGCATAGAAATCCGCCAGCAGCGGCAGCTCCAGCCCGCTTTCGTGAAGATGCTTTTCCAGTTGTGCATCCGGTTCTGCCGTAAAAAAGCGGAGAATGAAATGCAGCCCCGCTTCTGCGTGCTCGGCGCGGCAGACATGGCAGTAAGGTTCCTGCGCAAGGAAGTTCAGAATTCTTGCGCGAACCGTGCGGTAATGCTTTTTCATGCGGCTCAGATGCCGGTCAAAATAGCCTTCCTCCAAAAACCTCGTCAGCGTCAGTTGTTCAAAGGACGGCACCGTGCAGCTGTAAAACCCCATCTTCTCTTCCCACGGAGCTATCATCTGCTGCGGCAGCACCATATAGCTGATACGCAGCGCCGGCGCAATGGTACGGGAGAAGGTATTCATATAAATAACACGGCCGGAATCGTCCATGGACTGCATGGTCGGAATAGGCAGGCCCGAAAAGCGAAACTCCGCATCATAATCGTCCTCGATGATGATGCGCGACGCATCCTGTCTGAGCCATGCCATCAGCTGCTGACGGCGCGCAATGCCGCTCACAATGCCCGTAGGAAAGTGATGCGACGGCGAAATATGAAGAACATCTGCGCCGCTTTTCTTCAATTCTTCCGGCACGATTCCTTCTGCATCCAGCCCGATGGGAGAAAACCGTACACCGTTTGTTTCAAAGACCTTGGCGAGTTTTCTGTGTCCGGGATCCTCCAAAGCATAATGGCGGTCTTTTCCCAAAAACTGCGTCAGAAGGTTATACAGATATTCTGCGCCCGCTCCCACCACAATTGCCTGCGGTACCGTGCGGATGCCGCGGCTGCGCAGAAGCTCCCGGCAGATGGCCTGCCGCAGCTCCGGCAGACCGTTGGGCGGAACGCGCCCCAGCACAGCCTGACCCTCGTCAAGAAGCACGCTTCTCATCAGCCTCGCCCAAACCGTAAACGGAAAAAGCTGTGCGGACGGCGTTTCACGCCGCACAGGGCTCAGCTTTTCCGTGACGGTCGAAGGTTCCTGCCGCACAGTTTCCGACGGGATAATCGTTTCAACATAATAGCCTGAACGCTCCCGAGCCGTGATATAGCCCTCCGCCAAAAGCTGTGCATATGCCGTTTCCACGGTGATCTTGCTGATATTCAGCTGCTCCGCAAGCTGTCTTTTGGAGGGCAGCTTCTCCCCGCCCGTCAGCGTACCGGAAAGTATTTCCGTGCGCAGAGCCGTATAAAGCTGCTCATAAAGTGGTTTGGCCGCGCTTTTGTCCAGTTCGTATCTCATCTTGATCTGACCCTATCAAATAATATCAAATTGGTAATTTTAAAAATGCCAGTTCTGACTATAATCATATCTATCCAAAGGCAATATGTCAATGCAGAAGGTGAATAAACATGAAAAAGCAATACTTTACCATCTCAAAAATCGTTCTTTTGGCCATGATGGCCGCAATCGTCTGCGTGGTGACCTTCTTCCGGTTCCCGCTTCTCGGATCCAAGGTGCATTTTGCCAACGCCATGTGTCTGCTGGCAGGGCTTCTGTTCGGGCCTCTCGGCGGTGGACTCGCTGCCGGTCTCGGCTCTGCAATCTACGACTCCATGTCCTACGATTTTGTGCAGTGCATGATCACCTTTGTTTCCAAATTCCTGATGGCCGCCGTGTGCGCATGGATTGCCCGTCCGAAGAAGGCGGAGATCAAACATGGCCGCATGATCCTCGGCTGCATCCTCGGCGCTTTGACCTATGTGGCGCTCTATATGCTGAAAACCTACATCTATCAGGCCTTTGTCTACGGCTATCCCATGGATACCGTATGGGCAACGATGCTCTCCAAGCTGCCGGCTTCCCTCATCAACGCCGTTGTTGCCTTTGTTGCAGCGCCCATTATCTACAGCGCCCTTTATCCCGCACTCAAGCGTGCAGGCCTGCTTGAAAAACTCTGGTAAAAACGAATGCCGGAGCGGAATTTTTCCGCTCCGGCTTCTTATTTTATTCTGATTCTATTTCTTCCGTTTCGTCGAATTCCTTATCCGAAAACAGCTCATCCACCAAATCCTGCGCCTGCCGAAGCTGTGATGCCGGCACATAAAAGCTGACATTCTCCAGCAGATAACCCATCTTGATGGACATCCCGGCGCCCCAAAGCCTTTTCGTATAATAGGGAACCCCGTTTTGCTTCAGCACATCCTCCAGCATGCCGCCCCAAATAATATCCTTTTCCGTCAGCAGGCAGAAATCATCGGACTCGGCTTCTCTGCCGCGGCGGCTGCCGCAGATGGGGCAGCGATCGGATTCATAAACCACATGGCAATCTTCACAATACATCTGCTTTCTCCTCCTCCTCTTTTCTGACGCTCAGCCGACTCAGATTGTTCCCTTCACACCGTCCTTGAAAAGCTCCGTCACGCGTACGCGCCGGATCTCATTGTGCAGGTCTTCACCTTCTGCGTAGACCTTGACATAGTTCGGGGTATGACCCGTATAGAAGCCGTCTTCGATCTGTTCAAAAAGGACATCCTGCTCCGTGCCGATCAGACTCTCTCGGAAGGCGTTCTCCAGCCGCTGCGCCACCTGCGCGGCGCGCTCTGCGCGTGCCTGCTTTTCGACGTTCTTAATCTGATCCGGCATCTTTGCCGCCGGAGTTCCCTTACGGCGGGAATACGGAAAAATATGGAACGCCGCCAGACGGCAGGTTTCCAAAAAGGCCAGCGATTCAGCGAACTCCTGCTCCGTTTCGCCGGGGAAGCCGACGATCAGATCGGTGGTCACAGCACAGTTCGGGAAATACGCATACAGCAGCTGCACACTTTCCAAGTACCGCGCAGTGTCGTACTTGCGGTTCATGCGCTTCAGCACCGTATCGCTGCCGGACTGCAGGCTCAGATGGAACTGCGGGCAGAGATTGGGATACACAGACAGCGTCTTGCAGAATTCCTCTGTGATCGTGCGAGGCTCCAGCGAGCCGAGCCGGATGCGGGTCTGCGGTGCTGCCTCGCAGATGGCCTTCAGCAGCATCGTCAGCGTGCTGCCGTCCTTCCATTCCATGCCCCAGGAGGAAATTTCGATGCCGTTTATGACGATTTCCCGGTAGCCGTTTTCCTCGAGTTTCTTTGCCTCGGCGACGGCTGCGTCCAGCGGCAGCGAACGCACGCGCCCGCGGGCGTACGGAATGATGCAGTAGGAGCAGAAATTGTTGCAGCCGTCCTCTACCTTCAAAAGTGCCCTCGTCCGCTCGGCAAGACCGCCCGCCGGCAGCTGCTCAAACATACGCGGCAGATTGGAATTTTCCACCTTCTCCCATTTCTGTTTTTCTCTGACCGCCAGTTCCATCCGGTCGAGAAACTCCATCCGTCCCTCCGTACCGATCAGCACATCCACATCCAGCTCGCGCAGCTCCTCCGGCGCAACCTGCGCATAGCATCCGCAGACGCCGATGGCGGCATCGGGATTCAGCTTGCGCACACGGCGGATAAAGTTCCGGGATTTCTTGTCAGACATGGCCGTAACTGTGCAGGTGTTGATAATATAGCCGTCACAGATCTCTTCAATATCTCCCAGTTCATGACCTCTCGAAACAAGAATCTGCTGCATAGCCTGCGTTTCATACTGGTTTACTTTACAGCCGAGCGTGTAAAATGCAAATCTCATAGGGAAAACCACCAAAATCCGTTAGAATGAGCAAAAAATGTTTAGCTCGATTGTGAATAGTCACAATGCATTTTTTGCATTATACTGAATATGTTTTATAGGAAAATTGTTAACTTTGGCTTCATTATACCAAGCTTTTCCCCACTTGTACAGACTGTCAGGAGGAATTTACTTGCGCGAGTATACTATCGTTTTCCGTGATGTTTCCGATATTGCTGAATTTGTTACCGTGGCCAACCGCCATCCGTCCCGCATTGAGCTGATACATGACGGCAGCGTTTTCAACGCCAAATCGCTGCTGAGTCTTTTTTGTCTGCAGCTTCATACGCCTATGACCGTCCGAGTATACGATACCTGCCAGGAAAGCACACCCTGGCCGGACATCGTTCCGTTTCTGCAGGAAATGCAGCCTGCCTGACGCTTTGCTGATTCGCAGCGTTTGCATAAATTGCAGCACAGTTTCGTTCTATCCCACCCTTCCGTTTCATATGCTTGTACAAAGCATGAAACGAAAGGGTGATTCTTTTGTGAAAAAGCGGATCATTTGTCTCGCGCTGATCGGGGCCATGCTGCTTGTGTTTCTGCTGCCTGTCAGAGCGGCAGATCTGGAGCTGTCAGCCCCGTCTGCCATTTTGGTTGAAGCATCCACGGGGCAGATTCTCTATGAAAGCAACGCAGACGAAAAGCTGCGGCCCGCCAGCGTGACCAAAATCATGACGCTTCTTTTGGTAATGGAAGCATTGGATGACGGCCGCATCAGCTGGAATGATACTGTCACCGCCTCTGCAGCGGCGGCAGCCAAGGGCGGCAGTCAGATCTATCTGGAAGAAAACGAGCAGCTTTCCATGGACGAAATGCTCAAGAGCGTGGTGGTGTCCTCCGCCAACGACTGCGCCTGCGCGCTTGCAGAGCATCTTGTCGGCAGCGAAAGCGGGTTTGTGGAGATGATGAACGCCCGGGCGCAGGAGCTGGGCATGACGAATACGCATTTCGTCAACTGCACGGGGCTGGATGACGAACCGAACGCCTCGGAGCATCTGACCACCGCGCGAGATATTGCAATCATGTCCCGGGAGCTTTTGAAGCATGATGCCATCAAGCGCTACACCACTATTTGGATGGACACCGTGCGAAACGGGCAGTTCGGTCTCTCCAATACCAACAAGCTGGTGCGCTTCTATGACGGCACCACGGGTCTCAAGACCGGCTACACCTCTTCCGCCGGATACTGTCTTTCCGCTTCGGCCGAGCGCGACGGCATGGAACTGATCGCCGTTGTGCTGCATTGCGCCAACTCCACCGATCGCTTTGAGTCCGCGAAGGCCATGCTCAACTACGGCTTTTCGAACTACGCCTTGGTGGAGCCGGATGTTGCAAATCAGATCCCGGCGATTCCCGTAAAGCTGGGCAAATCCGATACAGTCACACCGGTACCGGAAAACACGACACCGATTCTTCTGTCCAAAGCGCAGGCTGCAAAGGCAGAGATCAGTTTGGAAACGGACGAAGAAGTTTCCGCCCCCGTGGAAAAAGGGCAGCAGCTCGGTCTTGTGCGCATCAGCGTCGAAGGCAGCACGCTTGCGGAAATCCCTCTCGTCTGTCCGCAGGAAATCCCGGCGCTGCGGTTTCGCGATCTGTGGGGAATGCTGCTGCGGGCTTTGTGCATGGGAGAAGCCGGATGATGAAGAAATGCAGGAGCATTCTGAACTGCCCCTGCATTTCTTTTTTGCGTTTTTCTCCAAATCGGTGTATACTGTATTCATCGCCATATGCACGGAGGTGCAAGCACATGATCAATGTCGAATTATCGAATATCTGGGGCTGCGTCAGTCTGCCGGATCTTCTCGGGCAGGAAAAGAATATCTATGACGCACATCTGAAATTAAGAAACAATCAGCCGGGCGGGCCGAATTTTCTCGGCTGGCTTTCGCAGCCGGACGCTGTGACCGTCCGCACGGTGCAAAATATCCGTGCCGCAGCGGAAACCATCCGCGGCTGCGCCGATACGCTGGTCGTCATCGGAAATACAAGTGCCTGCCTTGCGGCGCAGGCCGGCATCGAGCTTCTTTCCGACCGGCAGGAAAACAGGATCCGTGTTCTGTTTGCCGGCGCCGATCTGTCTGCAAAAAAGCATCTGGAGCTGTGCGAAGCGCTGCAGGGACACGAATACTGTCTGCTTCTCGCCTTTGACGGCAGCTGGCAGATGGAAAGCAGCATCGCCTCCCGCTCCGTCCGCTGGCTGATGGAGCGGCAGTACGGGCAGAATGCCAAGTCCCACATTTTCATCAGCGCCCCCAAGGATTCCCCCATGGCCGCCATGGCGGAGGAGGAGCATTTCACATTTCTGCTTTTGGAGGACGGCGCCAATGCTGCCGCTCTGAACAGTACACTGCTGCTCATTCTGAATGTCTGCGGAATTGACCCCATCGGCATTCTGGAGGGCGCGGCAGAAGCCTACGAAAACTACGATCTGCGTGCCTTTGAAAACCCGGTTTGGATGTATGCCGGCGCGCGGCGTGCGCTTATGCAGCTGGGCAAACATACGGAGCTTCTCGGCAGCACGGAATCTTCATGTGCCTGCTTCGGTCTTTGGTGGCAGCAGTCTGTTCTGCAGTCCAGCGGCAGATTGCAGCCGGTCTGGTGTCCGTTGCCCCGGGAGCTTGACAGAATGCAGGCGCTGATTGACGGGCGGCTGGGCGGCTTTGCCACGCTGCTGCAGATTCCGCCCGTATGTACGCAGAAGGTCGGCGTTGAAATGGACTGGAAGGATCGCGACGGACTCGGTTATCTGGACGGGCGAAGCGTGCAGGATGTTGCAGATGCGATGGTACAGGCACTCAGTCAGGCCCATGAAATCAGCGGCGCACCGCAGATCCTCTTGGAGTGCGGCAGCATGAATCCGCAGAGCTTCGGCGAGCTTCTGTATTTCTTTGAACTGGCAAACGCCATCGGTGCGTCTTCGGACCAAATTTCTGCAGCCGAAGTGCAGTCCGTCCGCGAACTGCTGCCGCAAATCCTCGGTGAGCCGGTTTCGTAACGATTTCTTTACAACTTTACCGAAACCTACTATTGTCATTGAGCGTAAAAGCTGATATGATAGGAACAGCCATAAGACGAAAAGGAGGAATGCCCTATGGTTAATATCATGATGGGGCCCGAAGGCTCCGGCAAGACCAAGCAGCTGATTGCAGCCATCAACAAAGCGCTGCAAAAAGAATCCGGCAGCATGGTCTGTATTGAAAAAGGTCAGACACTTCGTTTTGATGTGGATCATCGTGTCCGTCTGATTGATGCAAGTGAATATTCTGTGGATAATTACGAGCTCCTGCGTGGCTTTATCAGCGGTCTGCACGCGGGTAATTTCGATATTGCACACATTTTCATTGATAACCTTTATAAACTTTCGCGCACAAAGGATCCGCTCGCTGCTGAGCGTTTCCTGGACTGGTGCAGCGTTTTCTCCGCGGAAAACGGTGTTGCTTTCACGCTTACCATTCCCGGCGAAGCATCCGAAGCGCCGGATTTTATTGCGAGATATATGGATGATTGAACAGTATTTTGCTGCACATCTTTTATATACAGCACAACCCCCGGTTTTCACCGGGGGTTTGTTTTATATGGATTACATCTGATTGCGGACAATGCGCACCATAACGGTGATCACTTGCTCCGTTGTGATATCGTCATTCGGGCAGAAGTTTCCGTTCGAACCGCTCATAAGCCCCAGCTGCGTCATAACTGACACCGGGCCGGCAGCCCAGTCGGAAATCGCCCGGCGGTCTGCATATGCATTCAGAACGCTCAGATTCTCCTCCGGCAGCTGCTCGATCAGCGCATACACTCTTGCCAGAACCGTTGCCGCCATCTGACGCGTGACCGTTTCGTTCGGCCGGAACTGACCGTTGGTATCCACGCTCATGATTCTCAGCTCACACGCTGCCTTGCAGGGATCGTCCGACCAGGCGCGAATGCCGAAATAGGAAAGTGTATTGACAGCCAGCTTGGCAATCTCCTCACGGGAAATCGCGCGCTGGAATCCAGCCAGAAGATTTTTCGTAATACCGCAGGAATCGGCAAACTGCACATATTCCTTCGCCCAGGAGGAAACTGTATCCTGCTGCTGCAGCTTCGGCTGCGACCGTCCGTTTCTGCTGCAGAGTCTGTAAAATGTATAGCAGGCGCCGTCATAGGGAATCACGCGGTTGAAGCCCGCGCAGCCGTTCCAGCCCCAGTTCTGCTCGATCAGCGTAACTGTATCGGTGTTCTCATCTGCATATTTGACCAGCGCATAATGACCGTAATCTCTTTCACGTGCGGATGCGGAAGCATATGCAACATCTCCCGTCATCGGCTGCGTGGTCTTTTCGAACCAGTATGTATCATTTCCGACGACGATCGGTGCGCCGGGCAGGCAGACCTGCAGACCGTAAACCTCGGCATAGTACCGTTCCACCAGTTCAGAGCAATACAGAACAGGGCCCGTTTCATTATACAGCGCCGGTACGCCATGAAGCGTATCCGCAACAAAACCGTTACCTTCAATGGGAAGGTATGTAATATCCAGCGTAACCTCGGCATCTGCACCGACAATACCGCAGAACAAACTCACGCAGAGCAGCACAAGACATGCACGAATGAGCCACTTTTTCATCTTCAGCGTCCCCTTTCCAATGATTATGCTCCTGCATTGTAACTCATTGTAACCGTTTTGTCAACATTTTTGTCTCAACATTGTAATCCTTTCTTCTATAAAGGGGCTTGCATGGCGTGATATACTGAAAACATAAAACGAAATGCAGGTAAATGCATTCCATCCTACAGTCCGGAGGAATCGAAATTGCAGAATTATTTCCAGCTTTGCATGGACAGTCGGGAAATCGGTCAGATCAGTGCCTTGGGTCTGGCGCATTGCGGCGACGCGGTTTTTGAGCTGCTGGTGCGCAGCTATCTCTGTCAGAGCGGCAAAGCTACCACAAAGGATCTCCATAAAGCCACCGTATCCTATGTCTGCGCACCGGCGCAGGCAGCGCGTATGGACAGAATGCTCCCGTTTCTGACCGAGCAGGAGCTGGCGCAGTATCGACGCGGACGGAATGCCCATGTCCATGCGATCCCGAAAAACGCCACCCATGAGCAATATTCCAAGGCAACGGGACTGGAGTGTCTTTTCGGCGCTCTGTATCTTTCCGGGCAGCTGGAAAGGATCAACGAACTGTTCACGCTGACAATGGAGGAAGGCCATGCCCTTTGATGCAGTATTCTTAGATGCAGCCGTACAGGAGCTTCGCACGCAGGCCGTATCCTGCCGGGTCGACAAGGTGCAGCAGCCCGAGCGCGATACCGTTATCGTGCATCTGCGCGGTACATCCGGCGGTGGAAAGCTTCTGCTGACCGCTTCTCCAAATCACCCGCGCATCCAGATGACGCAGCTTTCCATGGAAAATCCGGCGCAGCCGCCCATGTTCTGTATGCTGCTGCGCAAGCATCTGACGGGTGCAAGACTGCTGTCTGTTACGCAGCCAAAGTTGGAACGGTTAGTTGATCTCGCCTTTGACTGCACGGACGAAATGGGTGAGCAGACGCAGAAGCATTTGATCCTCGAAATCATGGGCAGAAACTCCAATCTCATTCTGACGGACGCAGACGGACGCATCATGGACTGCCTGCGGCGTGTGGATTTTGAGCTTTCCGCCAGTCGGCAGATCCTGCCGGGACTTTTTTACCGGCTGCCCCCCGCGCAGGAAAAGCTGAACGGATTTGAGCAGAGTGAAGCACAGCTCGATGCCCTGCTGCAGAGCGTTTCCGGTCAGAAACAGTTTGACAGATGGCTGCTCGATATCTTCGGCGGCTTTTCGCCGCTTTTGTGCCGGGAGCTGACCTGGCAGATCTTCGGCGATGTGGATATTGACATCGACACGCTTTCTGCGCAGCAGCGGCTGGATGCCGCAAAAGCACTTTATCTGAAACTGCAGGAGCTGGAAACCGGTGAGAAAACGCCGGTGCTTCTTATAAAAGACGGGCGTCCCTGGGACTTCACCTGCGTGCCCGTGCGTCAGTACGGAAATTTTGTCGAGCAGCAGCCCGAAACGAGTTTCTCTCTCCTGCTGGACAGATTTTACGGTGAACGCGACCGGCAGGACAGTCTGCGGCAGAAAACGCAGACGCTCCGCAAACTGCTGACCAATCTGACCTCCCGCACCGCCAGAAAGCTGGAGCTGCAGAAAAAAGAGCTGGCAGACTCCCAGGACCGGGAAACGCTCCGCAGACGCGGCGATATCGTGACCGCAAACCTTTACGCCATCCGCCGCGGTCAGACGCTTTTACGAGCCGTGGATTTTTATGACCCGGACATGAAGGAAACCGAAATCCGGCTGGATCCCGCTCTGTCGCCGCAGCAAAATGCCGCAAAGCTCTACAAGGATTATCAGAAAGCCAAGAATGCAGAAAAGGTTCTGACGGAGCAGATTGAAAAAGGCAGCATCGAGTTGGATTATCTCGGCAGCGTTCTTGACGCGCTTTCCCGCGCGGAATCCGAACGAGATGTCACCGCCATCCGGCAGGAGCTGCAGGAGGGCGGCTATATCCGTCAGACAGAACGCAAAAAGCAGATGAAGCTGCCCGCAGCAAAGCCCATGGTGTTCCGCTCCTCGCAGGGCTTCACGATCTATGTTGGCCGCAACAATCAGCAGAACGACCGCCTGACCTGCAAGGAAGCCGCCAAAAATGATATCTGGCTGCATACGCAGAAGATCCACGGCAGTCATGTCATCATTGAAACCGGCGGTGCAGCGGTTCCGGATGAAACTGTAACGGAGGCCATGATTCTTGCCGCCTACTATTCTCAGGCCAGAGACGGGCAGAATATTCCTGTGGATTATACCGCTGTCAAAAATGTGAAAAAACCGGCAGGCAGCAAACCCGGCATGGTAATCTACGATCATTATGCCACCGGGTATGTGACGCCGGATGCTGCACTTATTGAAAAGCTGAAGGAGACTTAACATGGAATACTGGGAAAACAAGCATTTTTCCTTCTTTCAAAACCGGGACTGCGAATATTTCCCCTGCCATGAAACGAAGGATCCTGAAAATTTCAACTGTCTGTTCTGCTACTGTCCTCTGTATGCGCTGGGCAGACACTGCGGCGGTAATTTCTGCTATACAGAAAGCGGCATCAAGGACTGCTCCGGCTGCATGGTTCCGCACAAAAAAGAAAACTACGGCAGAATTCTGGACAAATTCAGTCAGATTGTGGCAATCACGAAGGAAAACGAAATGCAGATGTCGCAGGAAAAATCCGAATAAAACTTCAATCACCTCAAAGACTAGCTTTGAGGTGATTTTGTTATGAAAAAAGAAGAACCCGAAAGCATCCATGAACTGCGCGATCCCAAGCTTCCGCCCGTGAAGGGCTCCGTTTCCGATGTGCCGGATACTGTTCCGTTTTATCCTGCTCCCATGCCGTCACCGGAACTTCCCTGACACATTTCGGCAGTTTCTGCCATAAGATGTCATGGGCATCAACGCCCCATGATTTCTTGTGGAGGGATCCTTTATGGCAAATTCCTGTCAGTCCTGCGGCGGAATCGTTTTCCCCGACTTTATTGCAAATCGCTGCTGCAACAGCTGCTGCAGCAATTCCGGCAGCTCCGTGGCCGGTGTCAGCGATTCGAACGGCAGCAGCTGCTCCTGCGGCTCCGGTTCTGTTGCCGGTACTTCCAGCTCCTGCGGCTGCGGTTGCTACAGAAGATGCTGCGGTTGCTGCAGAAGATGCTGCGGTTGCTGCAGAAGATGCTGCGGTTGCGGCTGTGGCTGCAGAGGTTCCTGCGGCTGCGGAAACGGCTGAGCAAACATCTTGAAAGGAGGCCAACCGGCCTCCTTTTTCATTTCCCAGCACCGCGCCGGGCAATAACCGTTGCAAATTCTCTTCTCCCTATGTTAGAATATAAAAAGTAAATCATCGGGAGGACGCTTCATGCGCGCATTTTTCTGCAAAGCCTTTACCCCATGGCGGGCTGGGGATTATTTTGAAGACTACGATGCCTACTGCCAGTTTCTCGTTCGCTGCAATAAGATCTGCAACGCTGTTCGCGTTTTGATGTTTGCCGCGGCCGCCGTTCTGCTTTTTATCGGCTATAACGCTTCCGATGGCGGCAGCTGGTCGATTGCGGCCATTTCCGATCATCCGTATTACATCATTGCCGTCGGCGTGTTGGTCATTGCGCTTGCGGTTTCGCTTGTCATTATTGAAAACGAAAAGCAGCTTCCCAAAGAGCTGCATATGAAATGAGGCTGCCATGAACGAAGAGATTCTTTCTTTATTGGAAAGCGGTACCGCAACGCTGGCGCTGTGTAAGGATCAGAAGCTGATTCTCTCACGCTTCGGCCGCGGCATCGCGCCTGCGCTGGAGCTGTTGGATAAGCACGCAGACCTTCTGCAAAACGCCGATGTTTATGATCTCATCATCGGCAAGGCCGCCGCTTCCGTGTTCATTCTGGGCGGCGCAAAAAGCGTTTTCGGCATGACCATGTCCGATTCCGCCATTGAACTTCTCAGCCGGTACGGCATCCCCTGCAGCTGGCATACCCGTACCGAGCAGATCATCAACCGCCGCGGCACCGGACTCTGCCCCTTTGAGCAGGCCGTTCTGAACGTCGAAACGCCGGCAGAGTGTCTGCCCGTCATCCGACAGACACTGCAGAAGCTGCGAACGGGTACAAGATAAATATTCGCTTTGTCCTCAAAATTTAAGCGCCCCGCTTATCAGATAGTATTTACACAATCTGGTAAGTGGGGCGTTATTTCAAAAGACTTTTTCTAGCCTCACCGCGCCACTGCGTTGTGAGGTTTTTTCACTATTAAACAAAGTAGGGATTCGGCTTAAACAGCAAGACTATTATATCAATCAGCCAACCAATTCCAAACAAACCAAGGGTAAACAAATACAAAATACCCGTGCCAATCCTGCCCTCATAGAATTTATGCGCACCAAAAAAGCCCAAAAACATGCACAGAAAAAAGGCGACCCATTTATTCTTGGGTCTTCCATACATACCGACATTATTCGTATTTGTATTTGTGTTTGTGTTCGTGTTGTTGATTACAATATTGGGCTGTTCAAACGCTCTTGCTTGGCAGCCACAATAAGGACACACCACAGCATTTTCATCAATTTCTTTTCCGCAATGACTGCAAAATTTCACTGCCATATTCTCCACCCTCTCTATCTTTTTAACTGAGTAGGCATATTTCGCCGTTTCAGTTTATGTTGTATTAATACAAACCTGTTTATAATTCAAGTAAATTTTAACTAGCGAGGCGATAACTTGTTAGATTACTTTGAGATAGGTCGAAGAATTCGCTGCTCTCGAAAAAAAACAGGAATTTCGCAGGAATGTTTGGCAGAAAAAGTCGGTATTTCTGTCACGCACATGAGTCACATTGAAACTGGCAACACAAAAGTAAGTCTATCTGTTATTGTTGACCTATCCGAGGCGCTGGGCGTTACTGTCGATAGTCTTATATTCGGTCATCGTACAAATCACTTGAACGCCGCATATGATGAAATATTACTTCTCTTATCGTCTTGTTCTCAAAAACAAATCCGAACCATTCTAGATACCATCAACTTCCTAAAGCATTCACTTGACCAAAATTATAAATAATTGTCTATACCTCATAGGCAATTTCAAGAAAAAACAAAGCCCCTCTTCCGCAATTTCGGAAGAGGGGCTTACTATTTTTCAGCGTTCAGCGAAGCACCTGCAGGCTGCACGAAAGCATCCACAGAATGCTGCCGCCGTAGATCAGCATTGCAGCAGTATCTCCGCCTACAAGTGCGGAGGCGCCGAACATCACACCCGTCAGCGAGAAAAATGCCAGTTGTCTGCGGCTGCCCTTATCGAAGCAGAAGGCGCCTGCCTGATAGGTCGCGATCATAAAGGAGATCAGTGCAAACAGCATGAAGCAGTAATCCAGAATAGACGGATCGACCATCCAATGCCGGAAGTCGCGGAACAGCTTGACGACATAAAACAAAACCGCGAACACGAAGAAATAAACCGGAATCTGTTTGCCTGCCAGCTGAAACACCTGCCCGGCGATCAGCCCCGCTGCTGCGATCACACCCAGCATCGCGAGGATTTTTGCAAACATCCCTGCCGCGGCAAAACCCTGCAGGCAGCCAGCGGCCAGTAATCCGGCACCGACGATTGCCGAAATCGCTGCCAGCGGCATACGGCGGAACACTTCCGCAGCTTCCGATTTCTTTTCCAGTGAAACCGCCGCCAACAGAAACACTACCGTCATCAGCACGCAGAACGCAATCAGCGGCACACTGCTCCCGCCGGACGCAAGCGTTGAACGCAGGAAAAACACGGCGATGCCGCACAGCACCGCAATATACGGCAGACGAGCCAGACTGGGCCGACGATTCATACAGATTCCTCCCGGAGCAAAAATTCTTTTTTAGTATAGCACAGTTTTCTTCCGAATGACAGTCCGACACATATTTTTTTATAAAAGCGAAAAATCAGCAGGAAAACCGTACTGTTTTTACTTGTTTTTCTGATTTTTTGCTTGCATTTTCCAGATGCAGATGCTATAATTACCATGTTCTGATAGTTATTGACTGGAGAGTGGGGAATGTTCCCCACTCTTTCTTGTTGAGAAAGGGGCTTTTTCATGAAGATCACCGAAGAAGTTTGGGCATTTGCGGAGCCTATTGTGCAGGCGCACGGATGCTCTTTGTGGGATGTGGAATATGTCCGCGAGGGCGGTCAGTGGTTCCTGCGTCTTTACATTGATAAGGACGGCGGCGTAGATATCAATGACTGCGAAGCCATCTCCCGTGCCGTCGATCCGATTCTGGACGAAAAGGATCCGATTCCGGAGAGCTATAGCTTCGAGGTCTGTTCTGCGGGACTGGAGCGTGAGCTGAAGCGTCCCGGCGATTTTGAGAAATTCATGGGCAGCTCCGTCAGCGTCAAGCTCTACAAGGCCGTCGGCGGCAGCAAAGAATGGATCGGCACGCTGACCGGCTATGAAAACGGCGCAGTCACCATCAGCTGCGGCGAACAAACACAAACATTTGAAAAGGCTGAGGTTGCGCAGGTGCGGCTTCATGTCGAATTCTAATCAGGGAGGATATAAGGAAAAATGAATGCCGAAATTTTTGGGGCACTTGCCCAGCTGGAAAAAGAGCGCGGTATCCCGCAGACCTACATGATCGACAAGATCACGCAGGCGCTCGTTGCGGCGTATAAAAAGGACAATGACGGCTATACCGACAATGTATTTGTGGATGTTGTAGACGGCGATATGCACATGTATGTGCAGAAGGAAGTTGTTGAGGAAGTCATCTCTCCCGCAACGGAGATCTCCATCGACGCTGCAAAGAAAATCGAAAAGCACGCACAGCTCGGTGATCTCGTCAACGTGGATGTCCGGACGCAGGCCTTCGGCCGCATTGCCGCACAGACCGCAAAGCAGGTCATTATTCAGGGTATCCGCGAAGCCGAACGCGGCATGATTTTCGATACCTTCTCTTCCAAGGAACATGAGATTCTGACCGGCACCGTGCTTCGCATCGATCCGACGACCGGTGACATGACCGTCCGCATCGGCGGCGGCAATGACCGTACCGACGCCATGCTTTCCGCATCCGAGCAGGTTCGCGGCGAAAGCTATCATGAGGGCGATATCATCCGCGTCTATGTCGTGGAAGTCCGCCGCTCCAACCGCGGCCCGCAGGTCATCGTTTCCAGAACCCATCCGGGTCTTGTAAAGCGTCTTTTCGAGCTGGAAGTTCCCGAAATCGAATCCGGCCTCGTCGAAGTCAAGTCCATCTCCCGTGAAGCAGGCTCCCGCACCAAGCTGGCGGTCTGCGCAACGGCTGAAAACATCGATCCGGTGGGTGCCTGCGTCGGTACCCGCGGCGGCAGAGTCGGCGCTGTTGTCGATGAGCTGCACGGCGAAAAGATGGATATCATCGTCTGGTCTGAGGATCCGGCAAAGTTCGTTGCCGCTGCGCTCAGCCCCGCCGATGTCATCTCCGTCACCGTTCTGCCCGGCAGCCAGAAGGCCTGCCGCGTCATCGTTCCCGATGATCAGCTTTCTCTTGCCATCGGCAAGGAAGGCCAGAACGCCCGTCTTGCCGCAAGACTGACCGGCTATAAGATCGACATCAAGCCCAAGTCTCAGGCTGCAGAATTTGAAGAAATCGCCGAAGAAAGCGAAGAAGCATAAATCAACTCCCTTTTGAAGGATCGCAATGGCAAAAGGAGGTCATCGCCGTGCAGAAAAAGATTCCCATGCGTCAGTGTGTCGGCTGCAGGGAAATGAAAATGAAAAAAGAGCTGATCCGCGTGGTCAGAAGCCCCGAGGGCGAGCTCTCTCTGGATTTCAAGGGCAAAGCACCCGGCCGCGGCGCATACCTCTGTCCGGATTCGGAATGTCTCAAAAAGGCGATCAAATCCCGGTCGCTGGAACGCGCATTCTCCTGCCAGATTCCGCAGGAGGTCTATGATGCGCTGACTGAAAGAATGGAGGCAGAAAGCGATGTATGAACATGCATTGATGCGCCTGGGTCTTGCGAAAAGAGCCAGCCGCATTGAAATTGGCGAAGAGCCCGCCGGCAGCGTCTGCAGAGCCGGAAAAGCCAGACTCCTGCTCATTGCCAAAGACGCCGGAGATCATACCTTCCGCCGGGCCAGATCCTTCTGCCATACCGGAAAGCCCCCCTATGTCTGCGTTCCCATCACAAAAGATGAGCTTGGCGCAGCACTGGGCACCGGAGCCTGTGCTCTGTGTGCAATCACCGATCCCGCTTTTGCAAAAGCTTTTCTGGAGGATCTCAACGAGCCGGAAAAGTATAAGGACATTCTCGAATCGCTGGAGCGCCAATGTGCGCGCGTAGCAAAGCGGCGGCAGGAAGAAAAGGCGCACAGAAAAAATGTGAAGTTTGGAAAAAAGTAACTGGAGGTGGCTGTATTGAGTATTGAAGTGAAACAGAAGATTAAGGATGTCGCCGACGATTTCAAAATGCCGGCCAAGAACCTGATTGAGATTGTATCGAAATTTTATGATAAGCCGAAGAGCAGCTCCCAGAATCTGACGGAAGATCAGCTCAATGTGATCTTTGACTATATTACCCAGGTCAATCAGATTGACTCTCTGGAGCAGGTGTTCGCCGCTGCAAACAAGACTGAACCCGCTCCCGCTGCAGAGCCTGCCGCTCCGGCAGAAAAGCCGCAGAGCGCAAAGCAGGAGGCAAAGCCCCAGCCGCAGCAGAACGCTGCGCCGGCTGCAAAGCCTGCCCAGCAACAGCAGCGTCCGCAGCAGAATAATCCCACAGCAAAACCTGCGCAGCAGCAGCGTCCGCAGCAGTCTGCCGCACCCGTTCAGCAGCAGCCGAAGCATGAAAACAAGCCTGTCCAGCCCGAACGCAAGCGTGAGCGCCGTGTCATCGACACCAGCGCCGTTACCGTCAATGCTGACCGCTATGATGACCGCGTAGACTCCCTTGTTTCCGAGCGCGTGCAGAACTATTCCGGCGGCAAGCAGAAGATCGGCAACAAGAACAAAAAGCAGCAGGCCAAGAAGTTCGGCACCAAGAATCGCTCCGAGGAGCAGGAGAAGATGCGCAGACTGCAGCTTGAAATCGCCAAGAAAGCACAGCTGGTCGTCAAGATTCCCGATGAGATCACCGTCGGCGAGCTGGCTTCCCGCATGAAGAAAACCGCAGCAGAAGTCATCAAGTGCCTGCTGAAAAACGGCGTCATGGCCTCCGTCAACCAGACCATCGACTTCGACACCGCAGAATTTGTCGCCGTGGAACTCGGCTGCAAGGTTGAGCGTGAAGTTGTTGTCACTATCGAAGAGCGTCTGTTCGACGATCACGAGGATACCGCAGACGAACTCATCACCCGTCCCCCCGTTGTCGTTGTCATGGGTCACGTTGACCACGGCAAGACTTCCCTGCTGGACTATGTGCGGAACGCAAAGGTCGCAGCCGGCGAGGCTGGCGGTATTACGCAGCACATCGGTGCATATACTGTTAAAATCAACGATCAGCCCATCACCTTCCTTGATACCCCGGGCCATGCCGCATTTACCGAAATGCGCGCCAGAGGCGCCATGTGCACCGACATCGCCATCCTCGTTGTCGCTGCCAACGACGGTATCATGCCGCAGACCATTGAGGCCATCAACCATGCAAAGGCAGCGCAAATCCCCATCATCGTTGCCGTCAACAAGATGGATCTTTACGGTGCCAACCCCGACCGCATCCTGACCCAGCTGACCGAGCACGGTCTGACTCCGGCAGAATGGGGCGGCGAAACTGAAGTCTGCCGCATCTCCGCCAAGACCGGCATGGGCATCGACGAACTGCTGGAAACCGTCATTCTGACGGCAGAAGTGGAAGAGCTGAAGGCTAACCCGAACCGTGCAGGCAAGGGTACCGTCATCGAAGCAAGACTGGATAAGAACCGCGGCCCCATCGCTACCCTTCTCGTACAGAACGGTACGCTGCATCAGGGCGACCTCATCATTGCGGGCACCGCTGTCGGCCGTGTCCGTGTCATGACCAACGACAAGGGTCTGGAAGTCAAGGACGCCGGTCCCTCCGTCCCTGTTGAGATCACCGGTCTTGCGGAAGTTCCCGCTCCCGGCGATGAATTCAGCGCCGTTTCCGACGAGCGTATGGCCCGTCAGCTGGTCGAGCAGCGCAAGCAGAAGATCAAGGATGATGCCAATAAGCTCAATCAGAAGGTCACTCTCGAGAGCCTGTTCTCCAAGCTGCAGGAAGGCGAAATGAAGGAACTCAACCTCATCGTCAAGGCAGACGTGCAGGGCTCTGCAGAAGCAGTCAAGGCATCTCTGGAAAAGCTCACCAACGAAGAAGTCCGCGTCCGTGTCATCCATGCAGGCGTCGGCGCCATCAACGAATCCGATATCCTGCTGGCTTCCACCTCCGGCGCCATCATCATCGGCTTCAACGTCCGTCCGAACGAGCTGGCACAGGCCGCCGCCAAGCGCGACAAGGTCGATATGCGGATGTACCGTGTCATCTATGACGCCATCAACGAAATCACCGACGCTATGAAGGGTATGCTGGCGCCCAAGTTCCGCGAGTCCATCATCGGCCACGCAGAAGTCCGTCAGACCTACAAGGTCTCCGCCATCGGCACCATCGCAGGCTGCTATGTCAAGGACGGCAAAATCACGAGAGATTCCTCCGTGCGTGTGCTGCGTGACAACATCGTTATCCACGAAGGCAAGCTAGGCTCCCTGCAGCGCTTCAAGGATTCCGTCAAGGAAGTTTCCGCCGGCTATGAATGCGGTACTTCCATCGAAAAATTCAACGACATCAAAGAAGGCGACGTCTTCGAATGCTTCATCATGGAGCAGATTCTTCCCGACTGATCGTCTTCCCGGTTATCACCCATAAGGAGGCTTTTTATGGCATCCAATCGAATCGGCAGGATCAATGAGGAGATTCAGAGAGAGCTGGCGGAGCTGATCCGCTCGCTCAAGGATCCGCGTGTGCAGACCATGATCTCCATCACCCGTGTGGATACCACCACCGACCTGCGTTACAGTAAGATCTATATCAGCGTGCTGGAAGAAGACCGCAGCGCCGACGCCATCAAGGGCTTAAAGTCCGCAGGCGGCTGGCTGCGTCGGGAACTGGGCGCAAGGCTGCAGCTTCGCTATACGCCGGAGCTGGTATTTGAGCTGGACGACTCGCTCAAATACGGCGCGCACATGTTTGACCTTCTCAGCAAGCTCAACATCCCCAAAGACGAGGACGAAAGCCATGACGAGGTCTGAGACTTGCGCGATTCTGCGCAAAGAAAACAATTTCGTCATTCTGACTCACCGCCGTCCCGACGGAGACACCATCGGCTCGGCGGCGTCCCTCTGCCGTGCGCTGCGTGCGCTGGGCAAAATCGCCTTTGTCCTGGAAAATGAACAGTTCACGCCGCGCTTTGCGCCGTTTCTGGAAGGTCTTGTCTGCAAGACACTTCCGGAAAACGCGTTCATTGTGGCCGTGGATATTGCATCCGAGTCGCTTTTGAGCTTTGACGCAGTCCGGCTCGGCCTTCTGCCGGTCCTTTCCATCGACCATCACGGCGGCAATTCTCTGCCCTGTGAAAAGCTGGTGGAAGCGGACAAGGCTGCCTGCGGCGAAATCATTTATGCGATCATCCGTGAACTGGGCGTTGTCCTTGACAAAGCCATGGCAGAGGCGCTCTATGTTGCCCTTTCCACCGATACCGGCTGCTTCAAATATGCCAACGTGACGGCAAACACGCTGCACACGGCAGCGGAGCTGGTAGAAGCCGGTGCAGTCATCGCCCCCATCAACCGTGTTTTCTTCGATACCCGCAGTCTCGCCCGGCTGAAGCTGGAGGCAAGGCTGACAGAAAACATGGAATTCTACGCAAACGGCCTTGTCGGCCTTTGCGTACTGCCGAAAAGCTGGCTGGAAGAGATTTCCATCTGTGAGGACGACATTGATTCCATCTCCGGTTTTGCCCGCAGCGTGGAAGGTGTAGAGATCGGCATCATGATCCGCGAGGTTGAAAATAACACCGGAAAGATTTCCGTGCGCACGGGTCTTGGTTACAGCGCCGCCGATTTCTGCGCGAAGCTCGGAGGCGGCGGCCATGCCGGCGCGGCAGGCGCCAGCGTGCCCGGCGGCATTGAATGTGCGAAAGCAGAGATTCTTCGTGTGCTGCGCGAAAGCGGTCTGGAGCTGTAATATGGCAAACGGAATCATCATCATTGATAAGCCCGCCGACTGGACAAGTCAGGATGTGACCGCAAAGCTGCGCGGCGTTTTTCATGAGCGCCGCATCGGTCACGGCGGCACACTTGACCCCATGGCGACCGGCGTTCTTCCCGTTTTCGTGGGAAGAGCCACCCGCGGCGTGGAATTTTTCGAGTCCGCGGAAAAGGAATACGTAGCTACGCTCAGGCTCGGCACCGTCACCAACACGCAGGACACCACCGGCGAGGTAGTGGAAGAAAATGAAGTTCACGTATCGGATGAGCAGCTTCAGGCTGCCTGCCGTCAGCTGACGGGAGAGATTTCTCAGCTGCCGCCCATGTATTCCGCCATCAAAGTGAACGGCAAAAAGCTCTACGAGCTGGCCCGTAAGGGACAGGATGTGGAACGAAAGCCGCGAACCATTACGATTTTTGCTCTCGAGGTTCTGTCAAGAAACGGCAATGACGCGGAGCTGCGCATCAAATGCTCCAAGGGCACCTACATCCGCACCCTCTGCCACGATCTTGGTCAGCTTCTCGGCTGCGGCGGCTGCATGGCAAGTCTACGCCGCACGCAGGCCGGACAGTTTACGCTGGCGCAGTCCGTCACTCTGTCGCAGCTTCTGGAATTTGCAAAGGAAAACGATCCGTGTCAGCTGCTCATGCCGGTGGATGCGCTGTTTTCTGCCTATCCCGTTTTGATCGTCGCCATGGCGCAGGCGGAAAAGCTGCGGCACGGCGCTGAAGTCCGCGACTGGCAGTTCAAGGACGGCACCTACCGTGTCTTTGCAGAGGACGGCGAATTTCTTCTGCTGGGCGAAGTTTCAAAGAACACGCTCACAACAATCAAAAGTTTTTTCGAGGTATAGAAAGTGGAGGATTCCCGCGTACTGGCACTGGGCTTTTTTGACGGCGTACATATCGGTCACGGCGCTTTGCTTCGCAAAACGCGGCAGGAGGCCGACCGGCTCGGCATCTCAGCCTGCGCGCTGACCTTTGACGCGCATCCCATGAGCCTGGTCGGCAATCAAAGCGTGCCGCTTCTGAGTACAGCAGACGACCGCCGGATGCTGATGCAGAGCCTTTACGGCATCGATGAGCTGATCATCGCACATTTCGATAAACCCCTTATGAGCATGCCGTGGCAGCGGTTTTTAGACGATTATCTGATTGGTGAGCTTTACGCCTGCCATCTGGTCTGCGGTCATGATTTCCGCTTCGGCTTCCGCGGCGAAGGCACGGCAGAACTTCTGCAAAATGCCTGCCGCGAGCGCGGCATCGGCTGCGATGTGATCGGTAAGGTCTGCCTGCATGAGCAGGTGGTCAGCTCTACGCTGATCCGGCAATATCTTCTGCAGGGCGATCTGCAGACAGCTTGCGGGCTTTTGGGTCATTCGTATCTGATCTCCGGCTTCGCAGAAAGCGGTGTACTGAACACCCAGCCCGGCATTCTTCTACCGCCGGACGGAACCTATGAAGCAGAAATCTACAGAAAGTCCGCAGTTGTTTCGATCCGAAACGGCCGCATAATCCTGCCGGAACCGATCAGCGCCCCGGCCTTTTCCGTATTTTTCATCAATCGCATAGATACAGAAACACCGGTGTGACATTCGTCACGCCGGTTTCTCTCAATTTTCTTGACAGAGGAAAAATCCATGGAGCTTATTCGAATGACAACGGAATCCAATCCTCATTTTGAGGCCGCCTTTTCTCTTTATGAAAGCGCCTTCCCGTCCAATGAGCGCAGAACACGGAGCGATCAGCTGCGCGCCATGGAAAACCGCGCGTTTTTCGCCTGCGCTGCCGTGGAGAAAAATGAGGTGCTTGCCGCCGTTTTCTATTGGCAGACGGAGGCATTTACATATCTTGAAAACTTTGCCGTCCGTCCTGATCTTCGCGGCAGCGGCATCGGAACTGAGATTCTGAATAAGCTTCTTTCCGGAACGCAGCCGCTGATTTTGGAAATCGAACCGCCGGTGGATGCCGTGACCATCCGCAGAAAGCATTTTTATGAGCGGCTCGGTCTGCAGCTGCACTCCTTTCCGCATCTGCAGTATCCCTATCAGCTTGGCGGAGATCCCGCGCCGCTTTGCATCATGGCAAAGCCCGCCATCACGCAGACGCAGTATGATGCTTTTTTTGCATGGCTCAAGGATGTTGTTCTGTTTTACACAGAATATGAAAAAAGACCGGTGTGAAATCACACCGGTCTCAGACTGTCAAAAAAGCAGAGGCTTTTTTGACAAAAAGCCTGCAGTCTGCTCGCGCAAAGTTTTGTCCGCCAACGGCGAACAAAATTCACACTCGCATCCTGATAAGTATTTTTCCCGAGAGCAGGGGCTCCCGTGAAAAATGATTTTACTTCTTCGCACCTGCGGGCGCGAACTCTACGAGGTTTTTCGACAAGCTGAAGACCGGTGTGAAATCACACCGGTCTGATTTTTTGCGTTATTACAGAGCCTTCTTCGCGGTCTCAACGAGAACCTTGAAAGCATCGGCATCAGCGATAGCCAGCTCGGACAGAGCCTTGCGGTTCATCTCGATACCAGCCTTCTTCAGGCCGTTCATGAAACGGGAGTAGTTGATACCGTAGGGAGCAACTGCTGCAGAGATACGGGAGATCCACAGAGCGCGGAACTCTCTCTTCTTCAGCTTGCGGCCAACGTAAGCATATACGCCGGACTTTGCAACGGCCTGCTTGGCCATCTTAAAGTGACGGGATTTGGAACCCCAGTAGGACTTTGCGAGCTTCAGGGTCTTATTTCTTCTTTTGCGCGTCATCATTGCGCCTTTTACTCTAGCCATCTTTTATTATCCTCCTATGTGTCGTCAATCCTTACGATTATTTGTAAGGAATCATCTTTTTCACGATATCTTCCACGGTGACATCAGCATAACCGTTCTTACGCAGGTTACGGGTACGCTTGGTTGTCTTCTTGGTGAGGATATGGCTCTTGAATGCATGCGCTCTCTTAACCTTGCCGTTCTTGGTCAGGTTGAATCTTTTCTTGGCGCCGCTATGGGATTTCAGTTTCGGCATAGTTGGTACTCCTTCCGTGTGTTTGCTTCTTTATTTGGAATTTTTGGGACTGAGGAACATGGACATATTGCGTCCTTCGAGCTTGGCGTCCTTGGCTACAACGGCAATCTCGCTGCAATCATCGCCGAACTTTGTCAGCAGTTCTTCACCCAGCGAGGTGTGCGCCATCTCACGGCCGCGGAAACGAACGGTAACTTTTACTCGGTTGC
>JAEDIZ010000134.1 GCA_016296635.1 Oscillospiraceae bacterium | reverse complement strand
GTATAGCGACTTCTCTTGCAAAACAGCAAGCCGCGCAAATCCTTACAGCAACTATGCGCCGCACAGGTACGGCAATTTGCCAGCTCTTCTTCTTCACAGGATGGGCAAAGCTGATTTGTCCGCCCGCGCCGGTTGAGCACCGGCCGCAGCGCTTCTCTCGGAAGCAGTTTCCCACAGCAGCTGCACGGCTGCATACACTCCGCGCAGTAAAATCCGTCGCCGTCTAAAAAATGGCCGCTGTTTTTCGGAACCACACTTCCGCACGCCTTGCAAACACACATGTCTTCACATTCGCCGCAGTGCGTTGAGTTGCGTCGATCATGGAGCCGACCGCAGCCAACGCAGCGCGGTGCGCTTCCGATGTCCAGATGGCCGTAGTCTCCATAGCCCTTCATCAGTGACAACGCGGCATAGCCGTTCTCATAATCCGTGTAATGCAGGCTACCCTGCACGGTTGTCCAATAAGGCCGGATTTCTGTAAGGGTCGTATTCGTCTTCCAGAGGTTCGGCAGGCCAAGGCATCTTGCGATCACGCTTTGCACTATGCTCCGGTAGAGCTTTCGCACATCGTCGTCATTCTGCGGATATAGTCTTGATTGCAGCAGCACACCGTCCCGATAGCAGAAAATCTGCCGCGTCAGCCGCCGCGCACGATAAAAATTCTCTTTGACCTCATCATCGACTGTGAAGAATACCATGCTCACGCTGTCGCCCATATAGGACTGGCAGCCGGCCCGCCATCCGCCGTCTGCTAAACAGTGACAGGAATGCCATGCGTTTTTCTTCGCTGACATCTCCAAAAAGTCGCACGGATGGACGGACAATACGCCGGTTTTGCTGATCCGCACCGGATTGAGCGCGTCAGCCAGCCGCGCGAAAACCGCGTTGTAGGGCTTGACCCGCGCGGTATGGAGCGTATCCCCGTGTCCAAGCTCCCGCTCTGTTTCATATTGGTCGATGCCGAATTTTGCGCACAGCCGGTTTATGATGCGGCTTGCCTTCATGCCAGCGTCGCACTTGATATGTCCACGGTTCCGGATCACCGGCAGCCGGGATTCATCCGGAACGGTCGCATAATCCGCTGTCGCAGCGTCGAGCGCATCCCGAAATTCTTCCAGCCGTTCGCCGGTCAGCCCTGCTTCCTCCGCGAGCGTCAACATTTCAAATTTTGTTTCGTCCACGCAGGCCCGGTCAAGCTGCCGCTGTTCGGATAGATCGAACACAATCGCAAGCTCCTGCTCCCGCCAGTTCGGGTGGCGGCGCAGCAGCTCCAGAAGCGGTGTTTTCTGCTGCCGCCACTGATTGAGGTTTGCCTGCACGCCGTCCGGCGTAAAGGCCAACCTGTATTGGTACATGACGTTGTAAATCGCTTCTGCGATATGATCCATGTTTTCAGTCCTTTCTATGGGAGTGGAAGCGCCGCCGCGCTCCCACTCCGTTTTTGTTATGCCGCTTCCATCAGATCCTCTGTCAGCACATCCACAAGCAGACGACCTGCAAGGTCGCCCGTGTGAATCGTGACCTGATCATTTCGCAGCTGCACCAGTTCTTTGATGCGCAGTTCATGGCTGTCTGCCGCAAGCTGCTTATCTTTCTGCGTCAGCCGCTTGGCAAGCTGCTTCTGCCAGATCTTCAGGAATGCGCGCACCTCGCCAATATCGTCATTCTGGCGATTATACTGGGTGCGGACCTGCCGTACCGTGCCGCCCGGCTCTGCCTCTACGGTATAATAGGGGGTGTCCGGTTCGGCTGTCTTTCTCAGAAACAGCAGATAGCTTTCCCTGCGCTCCATACGCTCCCAGTAGACATCACTGTTGGCAATGCAGTGGCAGAGCTTCCGGCTGTCCATGAAAATATCTTCCAGCTTATCTGGAACCTGAATCTGGAACTGTTTTCCTGTAAACGCAAACTTTTCCCGGATCGCCTGCAAATTCTGTTCTATATGCGGATATGTCTGAAGGAGCTCTCCGGCACGAAGGGTCAACTGCTTTTCCTCTCCGCGGGCGGCCAATTCGTCATGCCGCTGCAGAAGTTTGCGTACACGATACACGATGGGGTCGTTTGTGTCATAACCGAAGCGGAACGCCATGGAAAGGTAGTCCCGCCACAGTTCAATGACACGTTCGCTGCTCAAATTCAGTTCCTGCATCTGCCTGTTCAGGTAATGCTGGATCTGCCCATAGCGCATCCGATCTGCAATGAATTGCAGCTGCTGCGGGTCTATATGTTCCTTGCACATCCACTGGATCGCAACATCCGGGATCGGCTTTCCTGTCTGCTTTTCAAATTGCAGCCATTCCAGAAATGCACGCCCGCCCTGATTCTTCCGCAGCCGTGCAAGTTCCAGTCGGTTCAAGCCGAGTTTTGGTGCAAGACCTCTCTGCACGGGTGTTGTCTGAAAAATTGAACTCAATTTGTAATAATCCTGCGTACATTCCACTGCAAGCCGGAACAGACCGGCTTTTGTCAGCTGCTCCAAATTCGGTATCCTTTTCAGTACGACAAGATATTTTTCCGGGTCCGTCTTCATGTTTGCATGAATCAGTTCCGGGAGACCGGTACGCTGCAAGCAGGTTTTGGCAAGGTACGGGATCGTTTTCCCATACACGCGTCCGCTTTCATCCGGGTAATATCCCTCGCTGCAGTTGCAGCCTTTGATCCAACGCGATGCGCGCTGCTTATAAACACCCCAGTAAAATGCCTGCACCGGGTTTGCGTCCGCGTCAAAGATCGCGCGGCGGAGTTCGTGGTAAAACACCTTGACATTTCGGTATGTTTCCTTACTGTAAGAACGCTCCGCCCAGAACTCTCTGACCACAAAGCCGCCCGGATAGGGCTGCATCAGATACAGGATATTTCGCCCTGTGCGCAGCCGGCCCATCTTGCCGAAGGATTTGAACTGCACCGTTCTTCTGCATCTGGGGCATCTGGCAACCGCATTGTGCTTCGGCTTCCGAATCGGAACCTCGCGGTCGCAATAGCTGCAATAACCGGTTTTGGCACCGCCGCGCCGGTATTGATAGAACATATAATTCTGCTCGACGCCGACCTTGCTGACCCATCTGACCCAGTCCTTCGGAAGCGGAGGCACGAGCGCCATTGCCGCATCCCACGGATCGGTTTCTTTCTTGTGTCGGGCCAGAAGCTGCTTTTCCCGAATCCCTTCCTGAAACTCCCGGATCGCCACAATCGCGCCCCATTTGGAATGCAGATATTGGCTGATCACAGTGGAATCACGGGATGAGATCTGCATGTCATAGATGCCAAATCCCTGCTGCGGTAAATTGCGGAGCATCGCGGTACGCCACTTCTTTTCCATAAAGCTGTATGTCAGGAAATCCTGCGCATCATAGTCAAGAAACAGCTCATACACTGGCTTTCTGCCGCCGGCAGCCAGATTTTTTGTCAGATAGATTGCGACCTTCAGAATCCGATCAAACCGCTTGCATCTGGCGTAGTACTCGTGTTCATAGCGCAGTTCTTTTCGGAAATATCCGCTCTCTATCATCGGTTCGTTTTCCGCCTGCTTCAGCATCGCAGTCGTTGCCCGCAGAACAGGCAATTTTTCTAATTCTTTTCGCTTCATTCGTTTATACCGCCTCGCATTCTTCAAAATTGTCATCATACCAGGTATCCGGCAGACGCTCCTTGCCGTCGATCACGCACAGCGAAAGATGCTCGATCTTCGGTCCGTTCACAGCTTCTCTGGCAAATGCCAGAATATCTCCGAGCTTGCCCTTTGCGCGCGGGTGCTTACCGCGCACAACTGCATATCCATTCTGCGCCTCCGCACAATCTCTTTGGACAGCCCAGCCATCCGGCATCTGTGGATGGTCTGCCATATATGCAAGCGCGTGCAGGAAAAACTCCTGCGGCTCCAGCTTTCGGAGTACCCAGAGCTGCGCGCAGGAGATTCTGGAATCTACCGCATCCTCATCCAGATCGCCGCACGGACGAACCAGATAGTATTCCGAGTTCTGAAAATCCCCATAATAGCGCAGGCAGTCCATCGGGTTTGCCGCGCAATGAAACCCATTCGCCTGACAATTTGCCTGTTCCGTTATATTCAAGCCCATCTTTAGCTGATAGCCGCGGCAGATCATGCCCTGCTCCATCCCTTTATAAGCGATCATCCGGCCATACCTCCCATCAGATCAAACATGGAAACCTGGTCTTCTTTGGGGGCTGGCTCTGCTTTCGGCATCTGAATGACCGGCGCAGGCTTCGCAGCCGTTTTTTCCTTTTTCGGCTGGCGTTTGGTTTTCGCCGCAGCACTCATATAAGCCTTGGGAACAAATACTTCTTCCTTGACCTCGTCCTCTTTGGCGCTGGCATCCCGGAAATACTCTTCTGCCCAGTCATAACAGGTATCCTCCGGCACATCGCCGCCGTAAATGCCGTTTGGCTGCGGCTCCATGCCGTTATCCTTCATTTCCGCAAGCAGATATTCCCGCGCTTTCCGGTTGATGAATTGCAGACAATGTGCCATAGTCTTGCGTGGGTGCATGACCATCCGCGCGAACGCTGGATCACTGAGACAGAGCGTCTGCACATACTCGGAAACACACTCCTTGAGATTCCGCCGCGTCAGCCGCTCGGTTTCTTTTTTCATGCGCTCCATCGACGCTTTGACCAGCTCCGTCTCGCTCATCTGCTCGATTTTTGCAAGCGCAGCCTGTTCAGCAGTACGCTTTTCCGCCTGCTGCCGCTCCCATTCCGCTTTCCGTTTGGTTTCTGCTTCCTCGTGCCGACGGCGCTTTTCTGCTTCCGCTGCTGCAGGATCTTCCTGCTCTGCTTCCGTTTTGGCAACCGACTCCGCCGCAGGCTCCTTGCTCGTCACTTCCGCAGCGGCGGCAGCTTTTTTCTGCTCGTGCTGCTGGATCAGCTTTGCCTGCAAGGTCTGCATTTCTGCCGTTTTGGAATCGTGCCCGTCCAATTCTGTCTGCTGGTTTTCCAGAGCAAGCTCTGAAAATACGCCCATGATAAAGCTCCTTTCTGATAGAAAATGGGCGCAGCGATCCTGCTGCGCCCATTCATGTGTTATACCCGATAGATCAGTGTGCTGAATGCGTCGAAGCAGTAGCACACGAATCCCGGATATTCTGCGGTCTTTCGTTTGATTTTCCTCTGGATCTCAGCGGC
>JAEDIZ010000133.1 GCA_016296635.1 Oscillospiraceae bacterium | reverse complement strand
GTCATGTTAATAAACGCTTTTTCTGCCTTTACAACGGCTGCTGCAAGAAGCCCAATTCCGGTAACGGCAAGCGCTGCTCCGGCGTTGACACCATTAAGCGCCTGTGCAGCATTTTGCGCAGATTCAGGTATCTGGATTCCAAATTTACTAGCTATGTCAGTGAGCGCGTCTCCAAGGCCTTGCGCGGTTTTTTCACTATTTGCAAATTCCTCTTTTATATTTTTAAATGCGCCTCTTACACCGCTGCCTTCTTCCTTTGTTTTCTTTAGCGCATTTTTTATTTTATCGAGTGAAGATGCATAGTTATTTCCTTCGTCAGACGCCTTATCGAGAGCTTCTTCGTTATCCTTCAGCTCCCGCTCCATTTTTACAAGCTCGGCCTGCGCATAGTTCAGCTGCGTTTTCCACTTTGATGTGCGCTCGTCTGCCTCTCCATATGCTGATGCCGATGAATCTAATGCTTTTTTAAGCGTTTCGATTCGCTCTTTCTGTGTGCTGATTGTCCGGTCTAGAATATCGTGTTTTGCAGTTAAGGCCTCCACACTGTTTTCATTTCCCTTAAACTGCTCAGATGCAAGTGCAAGTTCTGATTTAAGCTCACTGAGGCCGCCGCGAATTTGTGACAGCGCTGCCTTGTATTCTTTCTCGCCATCGAGCTTAATTTTTGTATTGATACTAGGCCCTGCCATTATTCGTAGCCTCCCATCAGATATGTCGATAACGACAAGCGTGCGGGCTTCTCAGCAGCTTGTGCAGCATAAGATGCAGAACGCCGGCTCGATGCGCACGTGAGCTTAAAATACTCACGATATAGTGCAATACACCGTGCCGGCGTCATTGTCCGCCAGAAAACGGCCTCGTCGTTATGCAGGACATTGATCCAAATATTCAAATACCAGCTAAAGTTCAGGCCGTCGCTGTGTCCTCGCTGGTCTGTGCGTTTTTTGTTTCTCCCTCCGATTCATCACCGCTGTCAGGATCGGCGACAGCGGAAATCAGAAGCCCAAAGATATCGGAGCGCAGCCGGGCGAAGTCTTTCCATCCGATTGTCCTGCCGAACTCTCGATGGGTTACATGTAAATCAACACCATCGGCGCGAGCAGCATCGTTGATCATCGCGGCCATCAGCATGTTAAAGCTGCGCATACACCTGTTTTCGTCCAAAAGAGCATCGAGGCTTCCTTCTACCTGCAGATCAGCAAGCACGTTCATATTGCAGCGAAGGTTAAGTTTGTGACCGCAGTACTCATACGGGACTGTTTTCAGTCTGATGTCCATTGTTTAGCCCCCTTCTGAAACGATTGTGGGCTCCGTGGTAAAGCAGGCGTCGCACCATGCAATCGCCTCTGCCTCTGTTGCAAATGACGACCATTCCATCAAATTGTTGTGGTCATCAACTAACGCCTCGCCAGAAGTTGTCGGAGTCTGGAAGTTAATAGATTCTCCTAGCGTATTCAGCGTCATACCGGGAGGGCCGAACAGTGCCTTATGTACAAAAATCGCCGTGAACATCTCTACACCGTCAATCATATCCGGCGCATAGAATACACTTCCGACATACTGGCCTGTAGATGCCTTGCCGAAAGCCATACTTTTTACTGTCTTTGGTTCAGACGATCCAACAGATCTGGACAACTCATACGCCTTAAAAAGCACTTTCTGTGTTTCATTCGGGATATACTTTACTCCCTGGCTTATGGTAAGACCAGTCACCTTCTTCATATACTCAGACAGAGAAGATTCAGCATATAAACGCCCTTCTGCAAATTTAAGCTCCAAATTTGCAGACATGGCATCTCCCATTGGCATAGACTCGCCATATGAAATCTTGTCTTGCGATTTATCATAGTTGTATTTTGCGACTTTCATGCAGCGCAGATCAAATGTAGGCATTAAATCAGGCCCCTTTCTTTGATTTTTTTAATTACTACCTCTTCGGCAGCTGAAAGCATTGGATTTTCTGCTTTTTTCACAGCGGATGTCCAAAAATATCCGCCGACAATCTCGCCGAACTCTTTTCGGCGTCCATAATTAAGCACGAAAGCAACTACAGCATTGCGCTCACCGCGCTCATTCTTCCCGCGAACTGTGACTGTTACGCTTCGATTCCCGTTTGTTTTTTTTACCTTGCTTTTTTTAACATTCCTAGCAATCTTCGAAAGATCAAATTTCGATGTGCTCATACTATTCTGTATTTCGCTGACAAGAACATCCGCCTCAGCGTTCAGTACTTCATCCTGCGTTTCTTCGTCGTATAAATCAAGATTCTGCATCTCTTTGATCAATTGGTCAATTGAACTGCAATCAAATTCAGCCATAAATCGCACCAACTGCCTTTGCCGTCATCAGGACCCTGTGAAGCCCAGCTTCATTCTCAAATGTTTCCGGCTCGATCGTAACTATATATCCAGCATATTGCAGAGCATCTTTAACATCCAATGTCATTTTCATGATATCTGCTGATCCGCAATAAACATTAACTGCATATGATACGCTTGTTTCCTTCTCTTTTCCCTCTGCGAAAAGAATGGTGTCCTGCCCAATAAGCTGGAATGTCACGAACTTCGTATCTCCACCCCTATAAGGTGGATGACATACAGGGTAATTAATATTTTCAAGAGCCTCCTGAATTGTTTTCATCTCGGCCCCCTCCTCTGGCAGCTCAGGGAGATCAGATCCGTAGATTTCCGGTAACTGCGAACTACATCGTACATATGCCCTTCAAACATCAGATAGATCTCACCGTTATAGTCCAGTGCATTGACATCGAAAACCTCATCAATGCGCCTGTTGATGGTTCCGGCCGTGTAAAACTCAGTCCGGGTCGCGCTCTTGCGCTCCGCAAAGATCGTTTCCCTTCCTTTTTCATTAGGTTCGTCGAACCCGCCAGTGATCTCGCTGTCTGTATCAAGCAGAGTAATCTCATCGTCCCAATGATTATTCACAGATATCACCGCCTGTGTACATAGAATCTAGCGCCATTCCGTTTTTGACTCCATCATAAAAATCTTTTATGATTGGATCCTTTTCGATAAGATACTGGCAAAAAAGCTTGATTGCAATCTGAGTAAGCGGGTCATTGTCAAATACCTCTTTTATGCCTGCCGCTGCAAGGTCTGTTTTTGCTGCCGCTATCATCGGAATCAGCTCTGTATTATCTAGTGCTTTTGTTTTCCGACGCAGACCATCACGGACAACATCCAGAATATCAGCCATTTGCCGCCTCCTGTTCTGCCAAGAAACTGGCGATGATATCAGCCTTTAAGCTCCCGCTGAGCGTATACCCGAGGTCAGCAGCTAGCGCCCGGATCTCTGCAATCGTCATGGCGCTAAGCTGCTCCTCTGTATATAACTCAGCGTTTATGCGTTTTTTAGCGTAATGGTAACGAGGCTATCGTTGCGGACGCTTTTGCCGTCGCATACCTCAACGGCCTTGCAGATGGTGTCATCCACATCCTCGTCATAGTAACGCTTGATTGCCATAGGAACGCCGGCGTTGAAGATGTAGTCACTGAAATCATACATGAAGGCGATCACGCCGGCAGCAGAGGGAGCCAACGCCCAGGAAGCGATATAATCGCTGGGCAGAAGCACCACGCGGCGGCCAAGGATGGTATACTCAGGTCGGCCGCTCAGGCCGTAGTTCACGCGGGCAACGGGCTGCTTATTAGCGTCCACCATTCCCTGGATCTGGGTCATGAATGTCTTCTTTGTCATGGCCCACACGGCGCGTTCGCTCTCTTCCTCGCCCTCTGCTGCGCACAGGTCTGCGTAGGTGATGGAGCTTCCCTTGGAAATGTCAATGTTCGCCTTTGCGGTCTCCTTCAGAATCCCCTTCGGCTGGCCGGAACCAGTTCCGTTAATGATGGAAATCTCCTTTGCCTTCACCATGGCATCTGCCACGCCGTTGACAAACATGGTCTCGAACATTGGATAGGCCATGTTATCGGTCTCGTAGCTCATGGAGACGGCGCAGCGCAGCTTATGGTAGGAGAAGGTCACAGATCCGGTAGTGTACTTCTGCTTGTCGCTACCGGTGCCCTCAGCAACCCATGAAGCGGTGGGCTTCGCCGTGCTTGTAGGCACAGAAAGACCGCCCTTGTAGCCGGTACGGGTCACAAGGGGAAGCACCATGCCGATCTCTTCCATCTTGGTGTAGATCTTCTGCAGGGTTGTGGAAGGGATCACGCTGCCCACATCAGAAGTCTTTGTGTTGGCGTCTGAGTTGGCGAACTTCTCAGGAATGGGAGTGCCGCGCAGAACGTATGCCTGGAAGGCGCGCTTGTACTCGGCGCTGTCGAACATGTCCTCATCCTGGGCCGCGCCGCCCATGGCGCCAACCACAGCGCCGGAAACGCCGCCGACGGCAGCCGCCTGAATTCCGGCGGAGCTGGCGCTGTTCTGCATTGCGTTCAGATTCGCCTGGGCCTTTGCCTCTTCTTCGAACTTGTTATCGAGTGATGTGACTTCCGCCATCTTGGCGTTTGCCTCCTCGACCTTGCCCTCATTGATGAGGTTCTGAGCCTCGTCCATCATGGTCTTACGGTTCTGCAAATACTGTTCTCTAGTCATGGTTTTACCTCCACTTTTAAATTCAATAATTTGTGTCGTGCTTTCAAAATATCCGCCTTTTCTTTGCTTTGCGGATTATTTGCGATTGTTCGAACCTTGCTCAAAACGGCGTCCGGCAGAAGGCCGGGAGCAGAAGCAGCAAGGCGCAGGTTCTTGTTTTCAGCGATCTCGTCGATAAATCCGAGCTCCACGGCTTCCTCAGCCGTGATCCACGTTTCCGCATCCATTGCCTCCAGCAGCTCCTTTTCGGTTTTCCCGGTTTTTTCCCGGTAAGCCGCGGCAATGGCCCGGTTGGCTGTCTGCAGGATCTCGCTGCCCTTATCCATGGCGTGGTAATCTCCCTTGAACCCGCCGCTGACATTGTGGTACATAAAGAGGCCTGTGCGCACCATGTCAGAATGGCCAGCGCAGGCGATCACAGACGCCGCAGAACAGGCAGAGCCAACAACATGGATGCTGACTTCTCCGGTATATGCCTGTAGCGCAGCGTAGATCTCGCTACCGGCGAAGATGTCGCCGCCAGGAGAATTGATGTAGATCTCCAACTTATCCCCGTTTGCGTTCTCGATTGCCCGTAGAACATCACGCGGGCACACCGCCTCCATGTCGAGCCAATCATAAATCCATTTATCGTCGTTTGTGACGATCGAGCCCTTGATATCAATTTTCATTCGCTATTA
>JAEDIZ010000132.1 GCA_016296635.1 Oscillospiraceae bacterium | reverse complement strand
CGCACAATATCCGACATCTGCCGGGAATTTCGCGTAAACGAAACGTGGCTGCGCACCGGCGATGGCAAAATGCGCATTGACAGCAATCAGCGTGATCGGCTGGAACACTTCTTTGCCGACGTTCTGACCACGGCCCCGGATAAAAGAAGCGCGTTCATTGCTTCTCTGGATACCCTGCCGGCGGAGTTCTGGGATATGGTCGCGGATTGGGCGGAAGTCTACGTTTCCAATCTGGCGGAGCAGAAAAAAGAGGACTGACCGCCGTCAGTCCTCTTTTTCGGTGTCCCAATTGACACCGGGTGATATTCCAAGATTGTCCGCCACCCGCAAAATCATGTTGCAGATGAACTCCGTCTTTTCATACGGCAGCTTCATCAGCACCGCCGCCGCCGTCTTTACCATGTCCTGTTTGCCCATAATGATATCTCCCTTCTGTATTTGGGTGAGATCATCATAGCTCTGCAATTACACTGTCGACAGTAAATAATGTCGTTTGTCGACGAAAAAATATTTACACGGCGTTGGTTGTGTGTTATGTTAAACATAACAGCCGCATTTCTCGCAGGCAGAATTTGGAAGGAGAGATTTATCATGGCATTATTCCTGATTACTACCATCATTTTTCTGGCATTGTGGTTAATAGAGAAGAAGAAGGTTAAAGCGTCGAAAGAAGATGCAGCCTCAATCACCAAAGAAAAAGAGAGCCTTGAAGCGAAATATGCCAGCGTCATTGATGCTGATGCAGAAGCCGACAGAATTCGAACAGAAGCAAATGCTATCCTTGATCGGTCAAAAGCTGATTCCGAAAAGGCGATATCTGACGCCAAAGCGTCCGCCAGTAGGATTGTTTCGGAAGCCAAGGACGATGCAAAGAAAATCCGTGATAATGCCCAGAAAACAGAGTTGAAGGCCAACGAATCCGCCCGTATTGCCAAGCAGAATGCGGACAAAATCATTGCGGACGCTCAGGAAGAAGCCAAGAAAATTGCCGGTGATGCCATAGCGGCACAGGGCAAGGCAAAGGAGTACGAAAAGACAGCCATGGCCATGAAGCGCATGATTGAGGGCTATGGCGACGAGTGGCTGAAACCCGCTTATTCCATTCTGGACGAACTTGCAGATGAATTTGGATACACCGAAGCGGGCCAAAAGCTTAAAGAAGCGCGCGCCAAGACGGCGGGCATGATAAAAGCTGGCTTGGCTGCGAATTGTGACTACGTGGAAGACTATCGCAGAACAACAGCTATTCAATTTGTTGTCGATGCCTTCAACGGTAAGGTTGACTCCATTCTTTCCAAGGTCAAGCACGACAACTATGGCATTCTTGAGCAAAAGATAAAGGATGCGTACCAGCTAGTGAATAAGAATGGTGCCGCATTCCGAAACGCTCATATCCTTCCAACATACTTAAATGCTCGGCTGGATGAATTGAAATGGGCAGTTGTCGCCCAGGAGCTGCGCAAAAAGGCGGCTGAGGAGCAAAAGGAACTTCGGGAGCGGATGCGTGAGGAAGAGAAAGCCCGCCGCGAGTTTGAACGTGCCCAGAAGGAAGCAGCAAAGGAAGAAGCCATGCTGCAAAAGGCCTTGGAGAAAGCGAAGGCAATGCTTGCGTCTGCCAATGAAGCCCAGCGTGCTAAGTATGAGGCTCAGATCGCAGAATATGCCGAAAAACTAAAGGAAGCAGAAGAAAAGAATCAGCGTGCCCTTTCTATGGCCCAACAGACCAAGCGTGGCACCGTGTATGTTATCTCTAATATCGGTTCCTTTGGTGAAAATGTTTACAAAGTTGGCATGACGAGACGGCTTGACCCCAATGACCGTGTCCGAGAGTTGGGTGACGCTTCCGTTCCATTCCCGTTCGATGTTCACGCTTTCATCGAAAGCGACGATGCACCCGCGCTGGAAACTGCCCTGCACCATGACCTTGCTCTCGCACAGATGAACAAAGTCAATCCGAGGAAAGAATTCTTCCGCGCTGACCTTTCTATTATCAAAAAGTTGGTTGAAGGGAAAGGTCTGCAAGCCAATTGGACAATGGCAGCGGAAGCCGCAGAATACCGTGAAAGTCTTGCGATTGAGGAGCGCATTAAAACGGATCCCAGTGAGCGTGCCCGGTGGGAGAATTTCTTTGAATCGCAAGCTTCTGATGATCTTGATGATGGTGAAGAATAAAGGGGAAAGATTGGTTACCATGAAAAGGCCAAATGAATGTGTCAACCTTGACACATTACAAAAACCGCCCCCGGAGACCGGGAGCGGCTGGACGATTCACTTAGAACCCCATCTGTGCTTTCAGGGCATCCTGAAGCACCTGTGAAAAGTTGATATTCCGTTCCAGCGCGGCGGCGTTCAGCCACGCGGGAAGCGTCACTGTCCTGTTTACGGACTTGTTGTTCTGGGCCATGCGGACAGAGGGCATATACACATCCACCAGCACCGCCCGCTCGTTTTCTTCCAGCGTCACCGCGCTCAGCGGGGTAGGCTCCGGGATCGGCTCCCCGTCCTCCTCCAGACCGAACATGACACAGCCCAGCAACTCCCGGGCGCACAGCAGAGCATCGTCCTCAGTCTCTCCGCTGGTGGCAGCATCCAGATCCGGGAACACGACCGCGATCTCCTGCCCTTCCTCATAGGTAAACACAGCGGGATAAAAATACCGTTCCACTTTTTTTGCCATAACCGAAACCTCCAATCAGGGATTGTCAGGAGGGGTCAGGTCACCGAAACCGGAGACCTGACTGCCGCTCAATGCTGTCAAGGGTTTTGCGTGGAATGTCTTTGTCCGGGTGCTTCACTGTTACCCGCCCCGGTTTGGTGGGGTGCTTGAACTGGTGATGGCTCCCAACGACATTGACCAGATACCAGCCGTCATCCTTGAGCGCTTTGATCACTTCTCTTGACGAGTAGCTTTTCATGTAGGCTTCCCTCCTGACATGATTAGTATAACACATATTATTATATTTGTCAACAATAAGCAACACATATTTTTACATTTGTTTTTTGATGTGTCAACATTGACACCGGGAGGTGCCATATGAAAAGACAGCACGGCGCGTTTATCTGCGCCCGATACTCCACCGACAACCAAAACCCGGACAGCATCGACGTGCAGGTGTCCAAATGCACCCAGTATTGCAACCAGCACGGCATCCCCATTCTGGGCGTATTTGCGGACGAGGCCGTGTCCGGCATGAAGGACACCCGGCCCCAGTTCGAGGCCATGATGTCCCAGCTGCGCATGGGGCTTGCGGACACCGTGGTGATCTATGACCAATCCCGGATGTTTCGCAAAATGACGGCGTGGTTCGCCTTCCGGGACGAGCTGGCCGCTATGGGCGTGTCCGTGGTCAGCATCACCCAGCCCATGATCGGCGGCGACCTCCGGGACCCGACCAATTTTTTGACAGAGGGCAGCATGGCCCTGTTTAACCAGATCTGGGCCTTGCAGACCCGGCAGAAGGTCATGGAAAAGATGCAGTACATGGCCCGTAATGGCCAGCACACCGGCGGAAAGCCACCCCTTGGCTACAATGTCCAGGACGGGAAACTGGTGATCTGCCCGGAGGAAGCCGCCACCGTCCGGCGAATTTTTGAGGAATATGCCGCCGGCAGCTCTTACAAACAGATCATTGACGGCCTGAACCGGGACGGCATCAAAACCAAGCGGGGCGGCGCCTTCGGCAGCAATTCCCTCCACGACCTGCTCCACAACGAGAAATATATCGGCACGCTGGTCTATGGCAAGTCCCTCCACTCCCCTGACGGCACCCGCAACACCCATGGTGAGAATGACAAAGCCATCCGGCTGGAAAACGCCATCCCGGCCATCATCGACCGGGAGCTGTTTGACGCGGTGCAGACGCGGATGGGCGCCAATAAACGTAAGCAGAGCGGTCGACCCGCCACCGTGCGGGACTACCCCCTGCGTGGGAAGGTCTTTTGCGGCGAGTGCAAGTCGCCTATGTCCATCAGCACCTCCCGCGGGCGTTACCACTACTACCAGTGTACCCAGAAAAAGCGGCAGCACAACTGCGAATCCGCCCGAATCTCCGCCGAGAAACTGGAGCAGATTGTGGCCGCCACCGTCCGGGAACTGTTGCGAGATCCGGAGAAGGCCGAACAGCTGATCCGCATTCTGCGGGAGCAGAGCGACGCGATACACTCCGCCTCGGTGGTCCAGCTGCAAGCCCTGATCGCGGAGCAGCAATCCGTCAAGACAAAGCTGGACAATGCGTCCGATGCCATCCTCAACGGCCTGTCCAGCCCGACCCTGATCGCAAAAATCAAAGAGCTGGAGCACCGATCCGCTCAGATCGACGCTCAGATGCGGACGCTGAAAACAAAAAATGACGCTGCATCCATTCCCGAGACCCGGCTCAGGGAATACGTGCAGATGATGGCAAGCGCGGATTATGATGACATCGCCGTATACCTGTCCATCGTCTACCGAGTGGAGGTAACGCGGGAGTCCATCACGATCTGGACGATCTGGGACACAAACCCGGATGGAACCTACGATTACGACGAGGACGGTGTGCTATTAACTCCCGGTGTCCCCTCGGCTCCACCAAATAAGAACCGTAATTTTGATACAAAGCGTATCAAGGTTACGGTTCTTACTTTTTAAGCAAAAACACTGTGTTTGCGGCACTTTTGCACCCAGCGGCCTCAAAAGAAAACCCGGCCAGGTTGTTTCCCTGGTCGGGTTTTTGCCTTTGCGTGGGCTTTGTGGGCCTCGTGTGGCCCTCGTAATCGTTAAAAGAGTATAAATCGTTGAATTACAAGGGTAATCGTTGATTTATTGGGTATTCGTTAAATCACAGGGTTGTTTTTCCGGTGCCGTTTTTCGCTACTAAAACAGAAAGCAGGTTTTCTCCCTCTGTTCGGAACGATAAAGACCCCGAACCATACTGTCGATAGTTCTCGAATACTATTTTATCAATAACAATTCCCATCAGTCTTCACCTGCTTCCTTGTCACGGGTTACGATAAAGTCTTTGATCACTTTTTCGTAAGCAGTTTCAAAGCGGAAGATTTAATTCCTACAAGTACCTGCAATTGGTGACGAACAAACTGTGCTATAATCTCCTGTCGCTCTGTTGCTCCTTCGTCGGTAACGACTTTGGAGGCAGATTCACTTTCTGTGATTTTGGCTCTCTTCACCTTCAAAGAACTTAAAATTTCAAAGCACGGCACGATTTGTTTAGCTGATCCACACTCAATAACTTCTCGCCCACTGGGCGAGAAGTTAAATCCGT
>JAEDIZ010000022.1 GCA_016296635.1 Oscillospiraceae bacterium | reverse complement strand
ACTTTTTTGCAGAAATACTTTGTGTATTGCAAGAAAAAGTGACGAAATCAGGGCGTAAATTTTCCGGGAGTCGCCGCAGGCGATTTATTCAGCGTTTACAAAAGAAGAAAGGAGACCAACACACCATGAAAATAGAGGCCTCACGGTCTGCCTTTTCCTCCTGCAACGATCGTTTTATGAAAAACTACAAGGAGGATATCCCTTTCGAGCGGCAGTTGGAAATACTCCGTGACATTGCGTATGTCAACGCAATTCCTGTGACATATGATCCTGCGGTGGATCCGCTGGAGCGCCGCCGCTATATGGGACAATACGGGATCGAACCCGGCACTATCGTTGTTGATACATATTCGCAACCCCGTTTCGCAAAAGGCACGCTGACAAGCCGGGACCCGGGGCTCCGCCGCGAATTTGTGGAGAGATCCAAGAAGGCGATGGACTTTTGTAAGGAGATCGGCGGGGTCGATATTATGCTGTGGCTGGCCCACGACGGCTACGATTATCCTTTTGAAGACGACTATGCCGAACGGTATGGCTGGCTGGTTGAGGGGCTGCATGAGATCGCTTCGTACCGCAGTGATGTCAATGTGACGATTGAATACAAGCCGGCCGATCCCCACATTTACCAATATGTTTCGACCGCGCCCAAGGCCCTCACCATCTGCAATGAGGTTAACCTTCCTAATCTGGGGATCATTTTGGATTACGGTCATGCTCTGGTCGCGGGAGAAAATCCGGCAGAAAGCGTCGCCCTGATCGACCGGTATAAACGGCTGTTTCATGTCCATCTCAGCGACTGCTACGGCAAAACAGATGACGATTTCCTGATCGGCAGCATCACGGTGTGGCGCACACTGGAGTTTTTCATGCAGCTTCAGGATGTGGGCTATGATGGCAACTATGTGCTTGACATCTGGCCGCCGCGTATGGATGGCATTGAGGCCACCAAGGTTTCTGTGCGCCGCACGCTGGGTATGTGGGAAATTGCAAAGAGCTTGCCCCGGGATGAGTTCAAGAAGCTCCGCCGGGAGAACAATGTTCCCGCAATTTATGATTTGCTGACGTCAAAGGTCCTTCACATCTGAGGGCAGGGAGAGAATATGGAAAGATTTTGCTGGAAAGGGCATGTAAACCCCGGGAAGCTTGAAGAATATGCCAGAAAACACAATGAGATGTACCAGACTCATCCGGAGATGGAGGAGCTGATGCGCGCTGCGGGTATGCGCAACTATTCGATCTGGGCCAATGGTGAGGATACCATAGGCTATTATGAATACCTTGGCGCTGAGAGAAAGAGCGAAGTATATGAGCAGCACAGGGATATTCTGGCAAAATGGAATGAAAATATGGAAGGCTTGTCGGGCATGGATCTGGACAAGGACGGCAAACCCAAAGTATGGAAAATGATTTGGCTGATGGAGTGAAACGGATATGAGCGAAGTATATTCTAAACCAAAACTTGTCCAGGTCGGCCTGGTGGTAAGGGACTTGGATAAGACCATGGAACAATTCAGAATTTTACTTGGCGCTGAGCCAAGCCGGGTGATCGAAAAATCTCCCTCGGCGCCCGGACCCAAGTACTATCTGGGCGAGGAGAGGGACTTCTATCAGCGGGCGGCTCTGTACCAGATGAATGGAATTGAGTTTGAGATTTTACAGCCTTATAACGATAGATCAGCGCTGACCGACTTCCTCGATGAGCATGGCGAAGGACTCCACCATGTGGCCTTTGATACCGACAATTTCGATGCCTTCGAGAAACATCTGAACGAAAACGGAGTTCAGATGATTCAGACCGGGCCAAATTCCAGACATCCCGCGCTCAAGTGGGGCTTCTTCAATACGAACGATAAACTTGGCACCATGATAGAGGTGACCAATTTTGAGGAAGTGGCCAAGCTTGAAGCGCAGGAAACCAAAGACAAGTAATACGGAAAAACCATAATATACGAATAACCGTGCTGGGCCTTAAAACCCGTCACGGTTATTCTGGCGCTTTGAGATACCCGACATTTTAACAAAAATGACATTTAAGGAGGGAAAATATGTCACTGGATAATGCAAAAGTGTTTCTTTTTGACGTGAATTTCAACGAGGAACTGAGGACCAAATTGAAGGAGCTTATGCCTGCCGGCCGGGAAATGACCCGCGCCGAACGGATTGAAAGCGCAGCGGCCGCTGCGCGCAAGCTGGGATATGATTTTGACGCAAAGCAGCTCGAGACGGCCATGACCGAGTGCGGTGATAACGACGCGCTTGAGCTGGAGGCTGTCACGAGCCACGCCGGCGTCTGCACTTCGACGGTACAGAATCGGGACACCTGTGCCGCGTCGGTTGAGACAGGTATATGGTGTACCGCGCAGACTTCACCCGCAACTGTAGGCTCAACCTTTATGTCCATGTGAAATGAAGTATATTCTTTCACGGAGCTTTGCCCTGCGGGGTTGGCAGCGTCTGCCGTATGCACTTGTAGAGCTGAAGTCCAATGATGTCACGTTTCTCAGCCGCGACCGATTTCTGCTGTTGTTCCATTGCGACGGCGAATATGCGTTTTCCGATGCTGCGTTGAATGAGGTTCAGCGCCGCATGCTGAACGAGTATATCGACTCCGGCGTAGTCAGCGAGTGTACAGAAAAATGTGTATTGGAAGAAAGACAACGGTACCGGCAGTATCCTGCCCGGTTTAAGGAATCGGCACAATGGTCTGTTACCGGAAACTGCAATCTTCGGTGCAGGCATTGCTTCATGTCTGCCCCTGAGGGCGCGTTGGGTGAGCTGGGGTACGATGAATGTTTGGAGACCATCGACCAATTGGCAGAATGCGGTGTGGGAAAAGTCTCGCTGACCGGCGGAGAGCCGCTTGTACGGCGCGATTTCTGGAAAATCGTAGACGCGCTGTGTGAAAAAAACATAAAGCTGACCACGCTTTTCACCAACGGGATGCTGGTGAATGACGCACTGCTGGATGGGTTTGAGGCACGCGGAATACATCCGCAGCTTCAGATCAGCTTTGACGGCGCAGGCTGCCATGACTGGTTGCGGGGACTTGAAGGCGCGGAGAGACGGGTCATAGAGGCCTTTCAGATATGCCGGGACCGGGGCTTCAAAACCTCGGCAGCCATGTGCCTTAACCGCCGGAATGCCGGGACTCTGCGCGAAAGCGTACAATTGCTCGCGCAGCTCGGCTGTTCCGGCCTGAAGGTGAACAATACCAGCCCGGCCGGCGAATGGCTTAATGAGCGCAGTGAGTATCTGGATGACGACGAGTGTTTCGGGATCTATATGAAATATATTCCGGTGTTTTTCGCAGAGGGCGCACCCATGAGCCTGATGCTTGACGGAATGTTTGCGTACATGAAGGATGAGAAAAAATGTTTTGTACCCTTTGAGCATAATTGCGCTGAGGGCGGCGAAGCACACCAGCTCTTATGCGCGCATATTCGGAGAGAATTGTATATCAGCCCCCAGGGAAATATACTGCCCTGCATGTCCATGGCCGGGACAGCGATCGAAAAGCAGTTTCCGAATCTTTTTCAAATCCCGCTCAGGGAGATCCTCAGCAACTCGGAATATATGCGGTATGCAGACAGACGGCTTGATGCGTATCTGCAGCACAATGCAAAGTGCCGCAGCTGCAAGTACAGACTCCACTGCTGCGGAGGGTGCAGAGCGTCGGCCTCAGGAAGCGCCGGGGAAGATTACCTTGCCCCTGACTTGAGAGCGTGCGGTTTTTTCCAGAACGGTTGGGCAGACGCGATAAAGGAATATTTTGATACAACAAATGATAAACCGTAAAATAATGCGACAGCCTCCGCGGAAACATGTTATAGTTAAGCAACGACAGTTTTTGGAGGGAAACAGATGAAACCGATAGCACTTCTTGTAAACAGCGAAGAGATGCTTCCCACAGTAAAAGACGCCATCGCGCACGCCGGAGCGGAGGATGACGTTGAGATGCTTATGACGCACACCTATGAAGAGAGCCTGAAGATCATAGAAAATTTCCGGGCGCTTGGCGGGCAGTGCATCATTGCCCGCGGTGGCCACGCACGTTATCTCCGCGCCCGTAATGTGGGGCTGCCCATTACGGCAATTCCTTTTACCGGAAACGACATTGCGGCGATGCTGGTCAGAGCAACGAACGAGTGGGGAGAGTTTGCTGTTATCGGCAACGCGACCATGGTTCAGATGACCCGTGAACTTGAAAGGCCGATAGGCGCAAAGATCCATTATTTCGAGATAAAACAGTGGGCCGATTTTGACAAGATCATGACGCAACTCCGGAAGGACGGCATAAAAGCCGTGATCGGCGGCTATGATGCAACACGTGCAGCCAGGGCTTATGGCATCCATGACTACTGCATAAAAACCAGCGAATATGAAATCGTCACCGCCATTATCGAGGCAAAGGGCGTGCTCTCCGCGCTGGCCCGGGACCAGCACTGGGACAAGCTTTTTGAAGCGGCGTTGAACACCATAAGCGAAGGGGTCATTGTGGTCGACAGCAAAGGGGACATCTCTCATGCGAACCGGCGGGCCACCAAGCTGCTTGGCGCAGACGTGGTTCTCAGCGGTTTTCCGCTGCCCGAGATGCAGCAGATGAAGGAAAAAGCGCTGAGCACCGGAACGCCGGTATATGACGAATTGTATGAGTATAACGATTACAAATTCACAGCGTCTTTTCTGCCCATAAAAGAACAGGAAAACAGCCTTGTGACCGTGATGCAGGAAGTCGAATACGTTCATAAGATCGAACGGAAGATACGCCAGAAACTGGCCAATAAGGGCCTTATCGCGAAAAACAGCTTTGATAATATCTGCGCAGAAAGCCCTTTGCTGAAAAAGGCCGTGCAGACTGCGAAACGTTATGCGGTAGTTAATTCTTCCATACTGATTTCGGGCGAGACGGGAACAGGCAAAGAGATGTTTGCCCAGAGCATACATAACTACAGCAAACGCTGTGAGGAGGCGTTTGTTGCGGTCAACTGCGCGACGATACCGGCAAACCTGCTGGAATCCGAGCTGTTCGGTTACGTTGAAGGCGCGTTCACCGGGGCAAAACGCGGCGGAAAGATCGGCCTGTTTGAGCTTGCGCATAAGGGTACGATCTTCCTGGATGAGATCGGGGAAACGAGCCTCGACATGCAGGCCAGACTGCTTCGCGTGCTGGAGGAGCATGAGATCATGCGCGTTGGCGATGATAAGGTCATCCCCGTGGATATACGCGTTATTGCCGCGTCAAACCGCGATCTGAAAAAAATGGTGGACGAGGGCAAGTTCCGAAGCGATTTTTATTACCGGCTTGACGTTTTGTCACTGGAGCTGCCGCCGCTGCGCGCGTGCAGAGAAAACATTGAAACACTGATTCAAAATTTTACAAAAAAATATGCGGCGGAAAATGGACGGCGGACCTTGGAGTATTCGCCTGAAGCGATGGAGATCCTGAAGAATTATGCCTGGCCGGGGAATGTCCGTGAACTGAAAAACGTGGTTGAACGACTGGTGGTGACAAGCGTAGGGGAAAACGTAGAAGCCGAACAGGTTATGGACGCACTGCATATAAACAGTACACCGAAAGCGGTTAAGCAGGCCGATGAGCCGAAAACACTGGATGATGCGAAAAAGGAACTGATACAAAGGACGCTGAAAGAATGCGGGGGAAATAAGACGCTCGCGGCGAAAAAACTGGGAATAAGCCGCCCAACACTGCATAGAAGGCTCAAACAGATGGACGGTGAGGAACTTGAACAGAATACTGACGGTCAGTGATCCGGCGCTTGCCGGGTATTGCGCAGAAAAACATGAACTTACAGCGGCAGGCGTGTTCAGCTCCGGCATATATTTTGCGGATGATAAGGGCAGGATCCTTATGCTCTATGACCGGGCCTATGGCAGCTTGCCCTTCGGGCTGGCCGGAACGGAAATAAACGACAAGGCGAAGAACCTGGGAATTGAGGCAGGAAGTGTGCTGAACCTTGAGCATAACTGTCTCAGGCTTGCGGATGGGGACATGTTTGCCCGAATAGAGTACAGGCCCTATGGGCCCGGAAGGCCGGTGTCAACGGCGGCAGAGGGAATATATTTTCTCCAAAACAGCGGCGGAGCCTTTTTGGTCTCACAAAACAGATCCAATCTTTCGCCGTTTTCGATCAGGGATTCCGCGGAGATCGAACGGGATGCGCTTGACGATATATTTGCCCTTACCGGTCTTGGCGGGATACAGAAAATAGAGCGGGGGCTGAGGATGGCAAATTTGGCCGAGCTCAGTACAGGGCTGGATGGCGTGCTTGGACTGGGCAGGGGATTGACCCCGTCCTTTGACGATTTTATCACCGGAATGCTTTCCACACTCCATTTTTGCGCCAGAGAATGGGGGAACGATTTGAAAGTAAGGACTGCGTTCTGTTCTCTGGTCGCGGAAAAGGCAGAAAAAAAGACCAATAAATACAGCGCGGCATATCTGCTCGCGGCTGCGGCCGGCGGCCGATTCTCCGCCATCGAGGATGTTCTGACAGCGGCAGGCGGAGAAGACTGGCCGCACGCGGCTGCGAGACTGATTTCGATCGGCGGCAGCTCCGGCGCGGACATGATGGCCGGCGTGGTTTTCACGGCGAGAGTGATAAACACTATGTGGGCGTGAAAGTTGGCATGATTATTGCTGAAATATAGATAGATAAGTACCCAACCATGGAGAACAAAAATTAAGGAGGACCTAATCTATGGCTGATAAAGAAACCATTGAACGGTTGAAAGACCAGGCACTGGAAATGCGCGAATTAGTACTCAAGCTTTCCGCAAAGACTGTCATCCATCTGGGCGGAGATCTTTCTATGGCAGATATGATGACAGCACTCTATATGTACAAGATGAAGAAAAATCTGGATTACCCGGGCAAGTGGCCCGAGAGAGACAGATTTGTCCTTTCCAAGGGGCACGGCGCAGGATGCCTGTATATTGCCATGGCCATGGCGGGCTATGGCAGTATTGATGAGATTTTTGAAACCTACGGCGCGTGGGGCAGCCGCTACGGCATGCATCCCTGCAAGAACCAGAACCCCGGCATGGAGGTATCCTCCGGCTCGCTTGGCCACGGACTAACGCTTTGCTCCGGCCTGGCCCTGGCGGCGAAGGAACGGGGAGACAAGCACCATGTGTTCACGATGCTCGGGGACGGCGAGTGCAACGAAGGGGCGATCTGGGAAGGCGCCATGCTGGCAGCGCATTACAAGCTCGGCAACCTTGTCGCCCTGGTAGACAGAAACATGGTCAGTCTCAGTTCGCCCACAGAGGAGCAGTATGGCGGCCTCAGGCTGGAGCCTCTGGGAGACAAGTTCAAAGCCTTTGGCTGGAATGTTGTTGAGATAAACGGCAACTGCATGGAAGAAGTTGTAGACGCACTGGATAATATCCCTGATGCAGATTCTGATGTTCCTACTGTCATTATCGGCCACACCATCAAAGGCTATGGCGTTTCCTTCATGGAAGGCACGCCCAAGTGGCATCATGGCATGCTGACCGATCCCGAACTGCTTGCACAGGCCCTGGAGGAAGTCAAGCAGACCCGCTATAAATAAGGAGGGAATTACAATGATGAAAACCTATGGACTTCGAGAGAAGCTTGGCAACGCAAGACCTGATCTGGATCATGCAATGCAGAAGTATGCTGTTGAACACCCTGAGTTCCGTCTGATCTCCGCCGATGTTGGCCGCGCCGGTATGCCCGAGTTTATACAAAAATTCCCCAAGCAGTACTACAACACCGGTATAGCCGAAATGGCGGCTATGGACCTTGCAGCAGGCCTGGCCCTTGAGGGATATAAGCCCTGGGTCTATGGCATGTCGGTTTTTAACACCCTTCGCGCCGGCGAGGGCATCCGCACCAACATGTGCTATCAGCGGGCAAACGTCAAGGTTATCGGCTGCAACACCGGACTGTGCCAGGGCCCCTGCGGCTCCACCCACTACGCGCTTGAAGATCTGGCCATTCTCCGCACTTTCCCGAACCTTGTTCTGTGCGCGCCCTGCGATGCCACCCAGGCTGTCAAGGCCTTTGAAGCGGCAAATGAGATAGACGGACCGGTCTACCTCCGCCTGGGCAATGGCCGCAATGAATCTGAAGTTTACCAGGAAGACTACAAATTTGAATTCGGCAAAGGCATTGAGATCGCCGAGGGCAAGGACGGCTATATCATCGCCTGCGGCATGATGGTCCCCTTTGCGGTGGAAGCGGCAAAGCAGCTGAAAGAAGAGGGGCTGGAGGTCGGCGTCATTGATATGCACACGCTCAAGCCCATTGACAAAGAGCTGATCTGCAAGGCGGCAAAGAATACCGGAAAAATCGTCACCGTTGAGGATGCGTTTATCATTGGCGGTCTGGGCGGAGCAGTATGCGAAGTTGTGGCAGAAAGCGGCATACCCTGCAAGGTCAAGCGTTTGGGCGTCCCCGATCTGTTCCCCGGATTTGGCTCCTTCGATGAGCAGATGGCCCATCTGGGATTTGGCGTTGACGCAATGAAAGAGGCAATAAAGGCCCTGTGATTCAATGCAGCGCCTGCTCTCCGTCATTGGCGCGGAGAGCAGGCAATTCCCCTTATACTTTGCCGGTTATTCCATTCCGGCGAACTTGGAGGATCGGACCATGAGACACAAAATCGTAGATAGCGATGTATTGGTAATAGGCGGGGGAGTTTCCGGTCTGCGTGCCGCAGTCGCTGCGGCGGAAAAGGGACAGCTTGTCACCCTTATCAGCAAGGGGTCCTGCGCGTCTCCTGAGATCATGGGCTTCAATGCACCTGTTATGCCGGGGGATTCAGAGGAACTGTATTATGAAGATATGGGAAAGAGCGGTCTCGGCATCAACGATAACCGCCTGGCCCGGACCCTGTCCCGGCATGTAATGGGCGAAGTGGCCTGGCTGGAGAGTATAGGCGTTCATTTCAATAAAGATGAAAACGGCAATTATATTGCTATACATACACTGGGAACCAAGTACCCGCGACTGATCAAGTCCGGAACTTCCAGCGGCGTTACTGAAATGAATGCACTGCTGAAGCGGTGCAATGAATTGGAAATTGAACAGTATATGCCTGTGGATATTCTCGGACTGCTGAAGGCATCCGGAAAAGTGAGCGGAGCATATGGTGTTGACAATAAAGACCGGGTTTTGTTTTTCCGTGCAAAGGCAGTGGTGCTGGCTATGGGCGGATGCGGAGCGATCCAGAGCTTTTCCACCTACCCCAAAGCCCTGATCGGCGACGGGTATGCCATGGCCTATGAGGCTGGAGCGACGCTGGTGGACATGGAATTTCAGCAGTTTGAACCTTGCTGCTTTGTATATCCGGAAGCCATTGAAGGCAAGGTTATTGCCACGACCCTTCTCCGACACGGAGCAGAGCTGCTTAACGGCGAGGGCAAAGAATTTATGGCAGACTACGGCCTTACCCGCGAGAATGCGCAGAAGGGAAGCCTGGCAAGAGCCATGGAAACTGAGGTGCGTGCCGGCAGAGGGACGCCTCATGGCGGCATCTACTACAACATGACCATGATGGACCATGATATGCTCTATAAGGATCATGCCATTTTCACCAAACCCGCTGTGGAGGTGGGAATGGATCTGAACCGGGAGATGCCGGAGATGATGCCGGCGTCCCACACCAATTTGGGCGGTGTGATCATTGACTGCCAGGGCCGCACGGAAGTGGCCGGACTTTTTGCCTGCGGCGAGGTGACCGGCGGCCTGCACGGCGCGAACCGTCTGGGCGGCTGCGCGGGGGCAGAAACCGTTGTGTTCGGCCGCCTGGCCGGGGAGAGCGCGGCGGACTACGCAGTATCCGCGCAGTTGGAGCCTGCTGGCCTGTTCGCGGCGGAGTGCGGCAGCGTGCTGACAGAGCTTGAAGCCCTCAGCGCACGCGGCGGCGATAAAAATCTTTCCGATATCCGCCGGGTGCTTGGCCAAAAGCTGCATGAGGAAATGGGTGTTCTTCGCAGCGGGGAGAGTATTGCCCGTGCTGCGCAGGTCGTCGGTGCACTGCGGGATGAGCTGGCGGAGGTAAGTACCGACGGCTTGAAAGACGCGGCGGAGTATATCCATTGCAGAAATATGCTGCTTCTGGCGGAAATGCAGGTCAAGGCCTCCAACACCCGCACAGAAAGCAGAGGCGTGTTCTACCGTGCTGATTACCCGGAAACAGATGAGAAAAATTGGAATAAAAATATACTGATCCGCAAAAACGGCGAAAAGATGGAGCTTTCGATCAGAGATGCTGTCATTTCGGCGGAATGAGTTCCAAATACTTGTGAGGAATAGCTGACATGAAAAAAACACTGAAATTTGAAGAGCACGACAATGTTGTGATCGCACTTGAGGCGATCGAACCGGGGGACAGGATAAGCGTTAACGGAGCGGCGTCCGATGTGATCAGTGCGGACAAGGTCCCCCAGGGACATAAAATCGCGGTAAAAGAGATTACCAGGGGGGACACGATTTATAAATACGGCCACCCCATCGGCGTGGCCGGGGAAGACTTGAAAGCCGGCACCTATGTCCATGTGCACAATGTACTCGATCCGATCTCCAACTGGAAAGAGAACTATCTCTATGAATATAACCCCAACTCGCTCACGGAAATCGACGACAGCTTTCTGCTGAATGATCCGCCAAAGCTTTACGGCTATCGCCGCAAAGACGGAAGAGTGGGCTTCAGAAATCATCTGGTCGTGCTGTCCACTGCGGTCTGCGCAAACAAGATCGTTTCCGACATCGAGTACAAATTCCGGGATGTTATTGCCATTACCAATCCCTCCGGCTGCGTCATCCTGCCCAACGAGGTGGAGCGGATCAAGGCGATCCTTCTGGGCCTTGCCCGCAACCCCAATGTGGGCGCGGTGATTTTTGCCGGTCTGGGCTGTGAGAGCGTGGAAGCAGAGTGGTTCTATGATCAGGTCAAGGAGGAAAAGCCCTGCGCATTTGTCCGCTCACAGAATTACGGTTCCACCGAGGCCGCCTACGCGGACCTGGAAAAGCTGGTTATCGCCATGAAGGCAGAGCTTGACAAGCAGGAGCGGGAAGAGGTATCTGTCGCGGATATCTGTCTGGGCGTTAAGTGCGGCGCATCGGATTGGACCACGGCGGTGGCCTCTAACCCCGCGATCGGCTATGCCTCCGATATCATCGTCAAGAACGGCGGTACTTCTCTGCTGGGCGAGACCGTGGGCTGGTATGGCGGTGAAGGTGTTCTGACCAAGCAGGCCAGAACCAGGGAAACCGCGGACAAGATCATCGACATGCTCACGGTCATGTACGACCGGGCCAAATCTATGGGCAGAAGTATCGAAGAGAGCAACCCCGCTCCCGGCAATATCGCAGGCGGCATAACCACCCTCAAAGAAAAGGCGCTTGGCAACGTTAAAAAGGGCGGGACAGCCCCTGTGGAGGGCGCGCTCGACTTTGGCCAGTACCCGGAAGGAAAGGGCTTGTATGTGGTCGATAATCCTGGCCTTGACCCGCTTTCCCTGCTGGGGCTGACCTGCTCCGGCGCAACGGTCCTGCTGTACAGCACCGGCCGCGGCACCCCGGTCGGCAATCCGATCGCACCGGCAATCAAGCTGACCGGCTCTCCCGATGCCATGAAGCTTATGGGAGAAAACATGGATGCCGATCTGACCGGCATTTCCTTAGGGGAAATGACCATTGCCGACGGCGGCAAGCTTCTGTTTGAGAAAATCGTTGCAGCATGCAACGGCGAGCCCACCATTGCGGAAAAACTGGGCCACAGAGAGTATGCGTTCCCGCTGCTGATGGGCGCGCTCTGATAAACCATAGCGCCCCGCGCCCACCGGCGGCACAGCCTGCCGGGCAGAGAAGCGGGCATGATGTGATTATTTCTCAGCTCCATTTTTCACTGTTATAACCCTGGCAAAAAAGATCAATTTCACAATGGAATTGGTCTTTTTTGCTTAATATTGCGTAATAAGACAGGAGAGATAAAATGTCCGGAAAAAAGATTATGAAGACGATGGATGGCAACGAAGCGGCCGCATATGTATCCTACGCGTTCACCGAAGTGGCAACCATCTACCCCATCACCCCTTCAAGCCCCATGGCAGACCATGTGGATGACTGGGCCGCACACGGCAAAAAGAATCTGTTTGGTCAGCCGGTAAAGCTTGTTGAGCTTCAGGCCGAGTCCGGCGCCTGCGGCGCAATGCACGGCGCGCTGGAGACTGGCTCCCTCGCAACGACCTACACCGCGTCTCAGGGACTAATGCTGATGATCCCGCCCATGTACCGCATAGCCGGCTCCATGCTGCCCGGCGTTATGCATGTGGCGGCCCGTACTGTGGGTACCCACTCCATCTCCATATTCGGCGACCACTCAGACGTTATGGCCTGCCGGCAGACAGGCTTTGCTCAGCTTGCCTCGGCAAGTGTGCAGGAATGTATGGATCTGGGCGCAGTAGCGCACCTCAGCGCCGTGAAGGGCAGCATACCCTTCCAGCATTTCTTTGATGGCTTCCGCACTTCACATGAGCTGCAGAAGATCGAGGTGCTGGACTATGAAGATCTTGGCAGGCTGCTGGACTGGGACTGCGTAAAGGCATTCAAGGACCATGCCCTCAACTCTGAGCATCCCACCATCCGCTCTACGCTTCAGAACGGAGATACCTTCTTCCAGTCCCGAGAGGCCTGCAATACGGCGTACAATGGGCTGCCGGAAATCGTACAGGAGAAGATGGACGCGATTAACGCCATTACCGGCAGGAACTATAAGCTGTTTAATTATTATGGGGCACCTGACGCGGAGCGGGTCGTTGTGGCGATGGGCTCTGTATGCCAGACGCTTGAGGAGACGGTTGATTATCTGCTGGCCAAAGGGGAGAAGGTGGGCATGATCCAGGTCCATCTGTACAGACCGTTTGCATCCGATTTCTTCGTTAAGGCTCTCCCCGACACCGTAAAGGTTGTCTCTGTGCTTGACCGCACAAAGGAGCCCGGCAGCGCCGGCGAGCCGCTGTATGAGGATGTCTGCACTGCACTCAACAACTGCGGCAGGAAGAACATTACCATTCTGGGCGGCCGTTACGGCCTCTCCTCCAAGGATACCATCCCCGCCCATATGAAGGCCGTGTTTGACAATATGAGCTGCGGGCTGAAGAATCATTTTACCGTTGGGATAAACGATGATGTCACCCATACCTCTCTTCCGGTGGGCGAAAACATCGTGGCCTCCGGCAAGAGCATCGTATCCTGCAAGTTCTGGGGCCTTGGTTCGGACGGCACGGTTGGCGCAAATAAAAATTCGATCAAGATAATCGGCGATAACACTGACAAGTATGTCCAGGCGTACTTTGAATACGATTCCAGAAAGTCCGGCGGCGTTACAAAAAGCCATCTCCGCTTCGGTGATGAACCCATTCGCTCCACCTATTACATCACTATGGCCGACTTTGTAGCCTGCCACAAGCAGTCCTATATGAAGAGCTTTGATATCGTGTCTGAAATCAAGCCGGGCGGAATTTTCCTGCTGAACACCACCTGGAGCGATGAAGAGCTTGCTGAACATCTGCCGAATAAGGCGAAACGGGAGCTGGCAGAGAGAAGGATCCAATTCTATGCCATTGACGCAACCGATATCGCCGCAAGGCTCGGACTGGGAAACCGCACCAATACGGTTTTACAGGCAGCTTTCTTCAAGCTGACCGGGATCATTCCCATAGACAATGCGGTTTCCTGTATGAAGGACGCCATCGTGAAAACCTATTCCAAAAAGGGGGAGAAGGTTGTCAGCATGAACTGCGCCGCGGTGGACGAGGGCGTTTCGGCCATACGCAGGATCGAAGTTCCGGCGCAGTGGGCCCTGCTCAAGGATCAGCAGACCGTAATAGACGCGTCTCTTCCCCCATATATCCGTGAAATTCAGATCCCTGTCAACAATCAGGCCGGGGACCAGATCCCTGTGTCTGCCTTTATGGACTATGCTGACGGCGTTACTCCTGTGGAGACCTCAAAGTATGAGAAGCGCGGCATTGCGGTCAATGTTCCCAGATGGATCCCCGAAAACTGTATCGGCTGCAATCAGTGCTCGTTGGTTTGCCCGCATGCCGCGATCCGGCCCTTCCTCCTGACTGAGGAGGAGGCTGCCGCGGCGCCCGAAGGCTTTACCGTAAAAAAAGCCGCCGGTAAAGGCTTTGAAGACTATTCTTTCCGCGTCCAGGTCGATCCGCTGGACTGCCAGGGCTGCAGCTCCTGCGCAAACATTTGCCCGGCAAAGGAAAAGGCCCTTACCATGGAGAGCCTGGACAGCCAGCTCGGCGAACAGGCCAACTGGGATTACGCGCTGACTCTGCCGGCAAAGAAAAATCCCATGAGCATGTTCAGCGTAAAGGGCAGTCAGTTTGAGCGCCCGCTTTACGAGTTCAGCGGCGCCTGCGCGGGCTGCGGGGAGGCGCCCTACATGAAGCTGCTCACGCAGCTGTTCGGCGAACGCATGTACATTGCGGATGCTACCGGCTGTACCTACGTTGTGGGCTCATCCACGCCTTCTATCCCCTATGCGAAGAGCGCGCGCGGCTGCGGTCCGGCTCCCTCCAACTCTCTGTTCGAAAATAACGCGGAATATTCTCTCGGTATGTGTCTTTCTGTGGAACAAATGCGGACCCAGGCAAAAGCACATGCGGCAGCCGCGCTGAAAAGCACGGAGGATGAACAACTGAAAGCTGCGCTCCAGGCCTGGCTTGAATACGGCGATGACCCGGAGCAGACCCGTGAGGTATCCGAGAATCTGAAAGCGGCGCTGGCCGAGACGGCCAGCGGCGGAGCCGATATCCAATTTCTCCAGGAACGGACGGATACACTGGTAAAGAAAACCATGTGGATGTATGGCGGCGACGGCTGGGCCTACGATATCGGCTACGGCGGCCTGGACCATGTCCTGGCTTCCGGCGTTGATGTGAATATCCTTGTTGTGGATACGGAGGTTTATTCCAATACGGGAGGACAGGCTTCCAAAGCAACGCCCATTGGCGCAGTTGCGCAGTTTGCAAACGGCGGTAAGGCTACGCCGAAAAAGGATCTTGGCCGTATAGCGATGGTATATGGAAACGTATATGTTGCCAAGGTCGCTATGGGCGCAAACCCGGTACAGCTCATCACCGCCCTGAAGGAAGCTGAGGCCCACAAGGGGCCGTCGCTGATCATCGCCTATGCGCCCTGTATCAACCATGGGCTTGTCAACGGAATGGGAAAAACCCAAGGCGAGGAAAAAGCGGCCGTGGAATGCGGATACTGGCCTTTGTTCCGTTACATCCCGGAGAATGTGGAAAAGGGCAAGAATCCCTTCGTTCTGGACAGCAAGGCCCCCAATGGAAAACTGCGTGAGTTTATGATGGGTGAGGTTCGTTTCTCCTCGCTGACCAGGACTTTCCCCGAAACGGCTGAGCGCCTTTTCGCGGAAGCCGAAAAACAGTGCAATGAGAGATACGAACAGTACAGACAGATGGCGGAAAACAAGGGATAAGCCCCGGTTTTTACAGAACAGAACAGATTTGGCCGCCCCGGCGAATTCCCGCCGGGGCGGCTTTCGTTTGGCCCCGTTATTGACAAGGGAAAAGGTTTTGAGTATGATAAAAAAGATCTTATATAAAATTTCTCGTTTTTGGGGATGGAAATGTATTCGTTAATGATAAAAAATGGCCGCCTGATGGATAAATCATCGGGGGAAGACAGGGTAGCTGACATTGCACTGGATAAAGGCCGGATCGCCGGGATCGGGCATTTTGCAGACTGCGAGGCCGCTGCTGTGATCGATGCGTCCGGCTGCATCGTTACGCCGGGCCTTGTGGATATGCATGTGCACCTGTATCCTTTGCTGCCCAGCGGCATACCGGCAGAGGCGGTGTGTTTTGCCACCGGTGTTACCACCGCGGTGGATGCGGGCAGCTCAGGCTGCGCGACATATCCCTTTTTTCGCCCGTTTATCCATACGTCGCAGCTTCGCATCAAGGCGTTTCTGAACGTCTCGACGGCGGGTATTTGCGCGCATCCCATGCCTGAGGATGTGGACCCCAGGAAATTTGACCCGGTTCGGATAAAGGAACTTTTCGCGGCCTGCCCCGGGGAACTGATGGGGTTGAAGCTTCGAACAAGCCGCGATATTGTTGGCCATTACGGTCTTGCGCCATTGGAACGCGCACTTGAGATCGCGGATGATCTTGGGGTGCCGTTAATGCTCCATCCCACTGACCCTCCCTGCCCAATGGAGACTTTGCTGAATATGCTGCGCCCGGGAGACATTATGTCGCATATATATCATAACATCGGCCCGACAGTGGTCGATGCCTCGGGCCATGTCTGCGACGCGGCCTGGAGAGCACGCGAACGCGGGGTGCTGTTTGATGCCGCAAATGACCGGCGGCACTTTGGATTCAGTACCGCCCGGATCTGTCTGCAAGATGGTTTCCTGCCGGATATCATCAGTTCCGATCTGATCGGGGCGGACGCCTTCATGCACCCAACGGTATACAGCATGCCGATGCTTGCGTCAAAATATCTTGCGATGGGCCTGGCGCTGGAGGAGATATTGCCGCGCATGACAAGTGGTCCGGCGCGTATTATGGGCATTGACGACCATACCGCCGCACTTCGTGTGGGGTTTGCGGCGGATATAGCTGTCTTTAAAATGATAGAAAAGAAAACTGTGTTTGGAGACAGGGCTTACGGCGATCCCAAGCTGGCCTGTATCAGCGGCAGCAAGATACTCAAGCCGATGATGACCGTCAGAAAAGGGCAAATTGTCTTCCGCGATGTTGAGCTGTAAAAAATAAATTTTGTAGATAGCAGGGGGTGAGCCGCATGGCAGAGATAGGGGTAATACTTGAGCTGGAATCGAGCTATAATGCAGCCCAGGATGCGATCCAGAAGTTCAGACCGGGCGAAATAGACGTCATGCGGGTTACAGATTATCAGGAGGGCATCGCCGCAGCAAAGCGTATGGTGGAAAACGGCGCAAAGGTGCTGGTCACACGGGCAGGATATATAGCCCATTTGCGCGTGGCCGATTTGAAGGTGCCGGTCATTGAGATCCCCTTTACCATGAGCAACATCACGCAGACCTGCGTTGAGGCGAGCCGGCGCTATGGCTGCGTTGGGCTGGCGGGCACGCAATATATGATCGACCAGAGCCGCATGCTTGACAGTGTGCTGGGAACGAACATAAAGTACTATTTGGCGAGCGTTCCGGAGGACTACCCGCGCGTTGCTTTTCAGGCCAGACGCGATGGCGTTGTGGCCCTGGTCGGCGGATTTGATGAAACACGCTATGCGGAAAACGCGGGTCTGGCCAGAGTGGTCATGGCTTCGGGCAGCGATGAGATAGCAGAGGCGCTGCATGAGTCAATGAAAATCGTTTCTCAAATCCGCGTTGAGGCCAAAAAAAACGAAGAGCTGAATACCCTCTTCGAAATGATCGGGGATGCGCTGATCCTCTTTGACGGCTTGGGAAACGTTGTCCAGCTTAACCATAAGGCCTGTAAAATACTCGGTGTAAAGAGCGAGGATCAGCTCGGCAAACCGCTGACAGACGGGCAGCTCAGCTCCAGCGTCGATACGGTCATCAAAACCGGAACAGCGATCCCGTATGACCTGCAGGAGTGCGGGGGGAAAAAATATGTTTGCAGCCTGCGCGCCGTAAAAAGCGACAAAGTGGTCAACGCGGTTGTGGCAAAGCTGCAGAGCGTGGAATATATTCAATCCATTGAGAGCAGTACGCGCGCCCGGCTGGCTGAGCGCGGACTGACAGCAAAATACAAATTTGCTCAGATCATCGGAGACAGCCCCCAACTGCGCGAGGCCATACGCAAAGCAAAACGATACAGCGGGGTAGACTCCATTGTGCTGATAACCGGCGAATCCGGAACGGGAAAAGAACTGTTCGCGCAGGGTATCCACAACCACAGCCTGCGGGCAAACGGCCCGTTTGTGGCCATAAACTGTGCGACGCTGCCAACGAGCCTTCTGGAATCAGAGCTGTTTGGCTACTCAGAGGGCGCGTTTACCGGAGCCAAGCGCGGCGGTAAGGTCGGCCTGTTTGAACTGGCGCACAACGGCACCATTTTCCTGGACGAAATTGCCGAGATCGATACGCCGATGCAGGCCCAGCTGCTGCGCGTTATGGAAGAAAAACAGGTAATGCGCCTTGGCGACGATAAGATCATTCCTGTTAATGTGCGAATCATTGCGGCGACAAACAAAAATCTGCGCAAAATGGTTCAGGAAGGAAAGTTCAGGGAAGATCTGTTTTACCGCATCAATGTTCTTGAGCTGCATCTCCCGCCGGTGCGTGAACGGGAAGGCGACGCCCGAAAGCTGCTGGAGTATATGCTGGAAGTATTCGCCGAAAAATTCGGCCGTCCTACCCTGAAAGTTACGCCTGAGGCCATGCGGCTTCTGACGGAATACCGATGGCCCGGGAATGTACGCGAAATGTCAAACGTTGCAGAGCGCCTTACCGTCACAAATGAAGGGGGAAAAATAGAAAGCAACGAGGTGCTTGACTTGCTTTATCAGAATTATGAAGCGCCTTCTCCGGAGGAAAACAGCCGGAAAACCAGCATTCTTGCGCCGAGCGATACGGAGATCGAACGTGTCATGGCAAAGTGCGGCGGGAACAAAACCGCAGCGGCCGCAATGCTGAATATCAGCAGACCGACATTATACAGACGATTACGCGAACTCGGAATTGAATAAAAATGAAAGTCCGAAAAAAACAGTTTTTCGGACTTTTTCATTAATGTTTGCCGGAACTGCCTGGGAAAAGAAGAAAAACGTAAAAATGTAATGAACTTTACGTAAAAATGTAAATATGGCCAATCGCGTATAGGGAAATGAAGGGCAGCTTACGTTGTGCAATGTGTTCATTCGGACCAATTGGGTTTTAGGAGAAATCCACAGAACGTGGCGTAAAAAAAGTTGGCATATAAATTGCTCCTATGTAAATTGTAGATTTGATCGCCATCAGATAATGGCAAAGCCGAAAATAGGAAAGGAAGCGCAAAAGGTATGATCAAAACAATTGTTATGCCAAACTGCTACATGGACTCGATCCTGATTCTGTCTGTGTCCCGCGAAATGATGAAACTGCCCACCGTACACAAGGCTGTGGTCGTTATGGCAACAGACATGAACAAGACAGTCGTAGATGAGTTCGGCGGAATGACCCCTGCGGTCAGAAACGCGGGCCCGAACGATCTGATCCTCTCGCTGGACTGCGACAGAGAGGATGTCATGAAAATGGCAGAAGAAAAGGTGAAGGAAATTGCCGGAGGAAAGTCCAGCTCCAATCAGGGTGAGGCAGAGGTGGAATACCGCAAGCTCCCCGCGGCAAAGAGCGCGATGCCCGAAGCCAATATATGCATCATCTCTCTGCCCAGTGAGTATGCGCTGGATGAGGCCAAGACGGCGCTGGCCAATGACATGAACCTGTTTATCTTCAGCGATATGGACGAGGATGAAGAGCTTGAGATCAAACAGATCGCTCATGAAAAAGGGCTGTTTGTGATGGGACCCGGCGCAGGCACCGCGGTCATCAATGGTGTTTCCCTGGGCCTGATGAGCAAGATCCGCCGCGGCAAGGTCGGAATCGTTGCCGCATCCGGCAGCGGTCTGCAGGAGGTCGCCGTGCTTGTCCACAATATGGGCGAGGGTGTCAGCCAGGCGATAGGTACCGGCGGACATGATCTGCGGGAGAAGATCGGCGGCATCATGTTCCTCCAGGCGATTGACTACTTCACAAACGATCCCGAAACGGAAGTCGTGGTCATGGTCTCCAAGCCGCCTCACCCCAGCGTGGCCAAGAAGATTTATGAAAATCTCCCGAAGAACAAGCCTTCGGTCATCTTCTTCCTCGGCGGCAACGCGGAAGAGATCAAAGCGGCCGGCGCCTATGCACCCAGGACGCTTGAAGAGGCGGCAATTATGGCCGTTGACCTGGTCAATGGCAGGATCCCGGCCGACAAGGACATAGTCGCGGAGGATAAGGCTGCTTTTGCAAAGCTGGCCGGAGAAGAGAAGGCCAGGCTGGCTCCCGCGCAGAAGTATATGCGGGGCCTGTTCTGCGGCGGTACGCACAGTGAGGAAGCGGTCACGCTCCTGCAGGAATTTGTACCAAACATGCACTCCAACATCGCCTTTGGCAAGGTCGATTTGCTCGAAGACAGATATCAGAGCCTTGAAAACTCCCTTGTTGACATGGGCGACGAAGTCTTTACCAAGGGTAAACCCCATCCCGTTATGGACCCGTCCATCCTGGTAGACCGTATGATCCAGGAAGCCCGGGATCCCGAGGTTGGTGTTATCCTCTTTGACCTTCTGTATGGTCACGCGATCCATCCGGACCCGGTTGGCGCAATTGAGGACGCATTGAAGGAGATCAAGCGTATAGAAAAAGAAGAAGGCCGCCATATCTGTGTTATCGCCTCCCTGTGCGGTACCGATATTGAACCGCAGAACGTTGCTGAACAGGCTGCGCGTCTGGAAGAGTATGGAGTCATTCTGCAGCCCAGCAATGCCAAGGCAGCACTGCTGGCCGGACTTATTGTTTCTTGATTGGGGGCAACAGTAATGGAATACAAAATGTTTAAGCAGGAACCTGCTGTTATCAATATTGGTGTAAAGCCATTTGCAGACGGAATCAAGGATCAGGGCGTAAAGGCCATCCATCTGGCGTGGAAACCGCCTGTGGACGCAAAGCTCTGCCGCATGATCAGCACGATGGAGCCCACCCTGAAGGAGAAGATCGCGAAGGCAAACGCAGAGGCTATTGACACGCTGAATGCGGCGGAAGGTCACTGGATCGGCCTGGAAAAGGCAATAAAAGCGATCCCCGGATTTAAGGAAAACATGATCATGCACTCCGGCCCTCCCATCGACTGGGATCACATGATCGGGGTCCAGAAACGCGGCGTATGCTACGGCGCGATCCATGCAGGGCTCGCGAAAACCGTTGAGGAAGCCGACGCGATGGTCAGAGCGGGCGAGATCGAGCTTGCATCCTGCAATGATATGTATGCCATCGGCGCCGCGGCCGGTATCGTTACCCACAATATGGTGGTTAACGTGACAGAAGATGTTGTCCATGGGAACAGAGCATACTGCATCCCCTTTGAGGGCAGAAACGGTCTGGGCGCCTGGGCAATGTGGAACCCCGAGATCGAGAAGAACCTTCTGGAAATTGAGGATTTCTTTGCTCCGATCGTTGACTTTGTTCTGAAAAAATACGGCGGCATCAACGTCCGCAATATTCTGGCAAAGGGCATGATGATGGGCGACGAGAGCCACACCAGACAGGCCGCCTGCGGCAATATGCTGGTCAGCGAGATCGTTCCCATGCTGCTTGACGCAGAGGAGATCCCTGTCAAGGATATGAAGCGCGTTGTCGAAATGTTTGTCGGCAATGAGCGCTGGTTCCACCCCCTGGGTATGAGCTGCTCTCTGGCATCCATGCGCAGCATCAAAGGCAAGGAATACTGCACCATCGTCACCTCTATTGCCCAGAACGGCGTAGAGACCGGTATAAAAGTGGCAGGCCTGGGCGAACAGTGGTTCAAGACGGCCGCTCCCCGTTTTGTGGGAACGCTGTTCTCCACGCAGTGGACGCTGGAGGACTCGGTCCCCTACATGGGAGACTCCACCGCGACAGAGACCTATGGTATGGGTGCATTCTCCGCTGCTGCCGCTCCTACTGTTCTCAGACTGCGTAACGGCGGCTGGCGTGAAGCAAAGGCCCAAAGCGAGGAGCTCCGCACCATCTGCGCCGGTACCAACAAGAATTTCCCGATCCCCCTGCTGGACTTCACCGGACCGGGCATGGGTATTGATATTATGAAGGTTGTTGAAACCGGCATCACCCCGATCTGCCACGGCGGTATCGTCAACAAGACCGGCGGCCAGATCGGCGCAGGTGCGGCCCGTTTTGGTACGGAACACTATGTCAAGGCCGCATACGCATTCCTTGATAAATACGGCAAATAACCAGGAAGAGCTGTTCCGGAAGACATGTTGTAATAATTTGCTGCAAACCCGGCAAAAAAAGATAGAAAGGACGGTGATCCCGGTTTGAAAGTTTTTTCCAAGATCTTGGACATCATCCAAGTGGTTTTCAAGTGGATTATGATTGCGGCAATGTTCATTTTTACCGTCGTGATCATAGTCTCGGTCTTCTGCCGCTATGTTCTGGCCAACTCCCTTACCTGGTCTGAACAGGTGTCGCGCTTCCTCTTTGTGTGGATGATCATGCTGGGCATACCAATTTTGTATCGCACCAAGCTTGCGACAAATCTTGATCTGGTAATTGAGCACTTTCCTCCCGTTCTGCAGGCGGTAACAGCCATTGTTATGGATCTCATCGTTGGCGCGTTTGCTGTCTATTTCGGATACGGCGGACTCAGATACACGATCAAGGCGGGAGCAAACATTTTCCAGGGGCTCAATATTCCAACCGGATACATCTATGCCTCTGAGATCGCGTGCGGTGGGATGCTGCTGCTTTGCGCAATTGAAAGTGCTGTCTATCGGGTGATTCATCTCGTGAAAAAGGATAAAGGAAAGGAGGCCCCGTCCGCATGATGCTCGCAATGCTCATCATCCTGTTCTTCGTATTCATGATATTGGGCATGCCCATTGCCTTTACCATGGGCGCCTCCGCAGCCTTTACCTTTCTGTATGCCGGGATCGATCCGATGGTCATGGCACAGCGCACATTTACTGCGACGAACTCCTTCGCGCTTATGGCGATCCCGCTGTTCATGCTGGCCGGAAACCTGATGGAGCGCGTCGGTATCACGGAGGAACTGATCGACTTCTGCGACAAATGCGTGGGCCACATCAGAGGCGGTCTTGCGCAGACGACCTGCCTGACCGGCATACTGATGGCGGCCATGTGCGGCTCCAACAACGCGTCGGCGTCTGCTATCGGCTCCATGATGATCCCCGGATTGCGCAAAGAAGGCTATGACGATGGCTTCTCCTGCTCGCTGATCGCGGCGTCTGGTAACCTGGGCCCAATTATTCCGCCCAGCATAATCATGATCATTTATGCCAGTGCCACAAACATGCCGATCAACCGTCTGTTTATGTCGGGCATGGTTCCCGGTATTCTGATGGGTGTTGGATTCATGGTGTATTGCAACCTCCACGCCAAAAAGATCGGAATGGTAGCCAAGCCCAGAGCCAAAGCCAAAGAGGTCTGGAACGCATTTGTAAAGGCCTTTTTCGCACTGCTGACGCCGGTCATTATCCTTGTGGGTATCATGAGCGGTATGTTCACGGCTACTGAGTCCGGCGCTATTGCGGTCCTCTACAGCGCGGTTTACGGTATTGTACGTAAGCGCCTCAAACTGAAGGATCTGTTTGACAGCCTTTACCAGGCCGCAATATCCACGCTTGGACCGATGATCGTTATCTGCTTTGCGGCTTCGTTCTCCTATCTCCTGACCTACTGTGATTTCGCGGAGATCATGGTCAACTTCATCATCTCGATCAGCACCAATCCCTATATTGTCATGCTGCTGATCATGCTGTTGATTATGATCCTTGGCATGTTTGTTGAGGTTACCGCGGCACTGATCATGATGATCCCCATGTTTACCGCCCTTGTGAACCTGCTCGGTTATGATCCGCTCTACTTTGCGATCGTGGTCATCATCACCTTCTGCATTGGCGCGATCACACCGCCTGTGGGTATCACGCTGTATGTATCCTGCGGTATTGCAAAACTTCCGCTTAAGGACGCAATAAAGCCCATATGGCCCTTTGTGTTCATTATGCTTGGCGTAACGATTCTGATCGTATTTGTCCCCGGTGTTGCGACCCTGCTTCCAAACCTGCTGGGTTTGTAAATTTACGCATCATTTACTGTTAAATAATCAAAGGAGGAAACACAAATGAAAAAATTCATCGCACTGATCCTTGCCATGCTTATGGTCCTGGCCCTCTGTGCATGCGGCACCACCGCTGCACCCGCAGAGAAGGGGAATGAACCGGCAGCTTCCGAGCCTTCCGGATCTGAAGACGCCGCTGTCGAGACTGTTGAGCTGAAGCTTGGCCATCCCCTTGCCCCCACCAGCAGCCAGCACATCTACCTGCAGAAGTGGGCTGATCTTGTTTACGAGCAGTCCAACGGCAAGTACAAGATCACCATTTACCCCAGCTCTCAGTTCGGTGAGGCCCGCGAACTGGTTGAATCCCTGTCCATGGGCGTTTACGACCTGGCCTGGTGCGATACCGCGGTTATGGACTTCCTCGTTCCCGAGATCAACCTGATCAACATGCCCTTCTTCTTCGACAGCTATGAGCAGCTCTGGACGGCTCTGGACGGCGCGGCCGGCGCGGAGCTTGCAAAGGATATTGAGGAAGGCGCCAATATCCATCCTCTGACCTTCTTCAGCCTTGGCGCACGTCAGATCTTCTCCAACAGAGAGCCTGTTACAAGCCTCGAAAGCATCAAGAACCTGAAGTTCCGCGTCCCTGAGCTGGACCTGTGGATCAACACCTTTAAGACGCTCGGCATGAACCCCACCCCGGTCGCATGGTCTGAACTGTACAATGCTCTTGCAACCGGTGTTGTCGATGGCGGCTGCGCCAACTGGGAGTACATTTCTCAGCAGAAGTTCTACAGCGAAGCGCCTTACATCCTGGAGTCCAACCACTTCTTCCAGTGCGGTGTGCCTTCCTTTAACCTGGATTTCTGGAACAGCCTGTCCGAGGAAGATCAGCAGATGTTCACTGATACCTGCGCACAGGTTGCGGCTGAGCAGCGCAAGGACGTTCAGGACAAGGACGCTGATTACAAGGCCGCAGTTATTGCTGACGGCGCAACTGTGACTCCGATGTCTGAGTTTGCGGATACCGAGGAAGTCTACAAGAGATATTCTGAGGGCCTGTGGAAGGATATCGTTGCAGCGGCAGACGCCGATGATCTGTACCAGATCATGCTTGAGGCAACCGGCCGCGCCTGATCACGGGAGACTTTGTTCAGAAGCAGCAAAACATAATCACGAAAATGAGGCCGGGGCACTCTCCGGCCTCAGAGCCTATTCATAATAGCATCCCGCAGAGCGACTGGGGATGAGTTTGCCCAATAGGGGAGAACGGAGAGTTCCATGAAGTTTTCTACCGCAAAAAAAGTTATGCTTGTGCTATTGCTTGCGGCGTTTTCCATCGCGGCCGTGGGCACACTGTGTATTGAAAAAGGCAGCAGCCTTTACAATATTGCGCTTACCGGCGTGATAATCCTTACGGCGGCCGGGCTCTCCGTGGGCGCGATCTGGAGCAAGTGTCCACACTGTGGCCGGCGGCTTTTCTTTAAAATGTTAAAATGGAAA
>JAEDIZ010000021.1 GCA_016296635.1 Oscillospiraceae bacterium | reverse complement strand
AGGGGGGCTTTTTGTGCTGTCCGCACACATTGGTGCAGTTCAGAAATCGACAGAGGGTTTTTGCTGGTTGTAATGATCTTTTGATCCGCAATCCGATATTTGTAAATCAAAAACTGTGTTTATAGGGAGCGCCGGGATCCGCGGTTATCTCCGAAGAGAATCAGCCATGTCCAGCGCCAGCTGAACAAAGAGCATACTGCCGGTGAGGAACGCATCTTCATCGATCACGACCTTTTCGTTATGAACGGCGCCGACACAGCCTTTTTCCGGGCAGGCGCCGCCAAGATGGAAGAACGCACCGGGACGCACTCTCTGGAAGCAGGAGAAATCCTCGGAGCCCATGCACATGTGCATTTCCCGAATCTTATCTTCGGTGGTGATCTTCTGCGCGGCCTTGCGCGCAAGCTCGGCAACGGCGGGATCGTTGTTCACGGCATAGGTGGAAGCGGCATCTTCAACCTCAACGGAACCGGAAAGCTCCGCGGCTGCGTTTTCGCAGATCTCATGGATGCGGGCATTGAGAAGCGTTTCCACATCGTCATGGAAGAACCGGGTGGAAATCTTCAGCTCCACCTCGTCGCAGATGATATTGTGTGCGCTGCCGCCGTGGATGGAACCGACGGACACGATGACCGGTGTAAACGGATTGATTTCTCTGGCACGCATAAGGTAGATATCCTGACAGGCCTTTATTGCCATCGCGATGGCGTCGTGTCCCTCCTGCGGCTGGGTCGCATGGGATTTTTTGCCGTGGAAGGTAATGTTATAGGAATGGCAGGCCGCCATCGCCGGGCCCTTGATCCAAAGAACGGTGCCGGTGGGCGTATCCATGTCGATGTGCTGACCGTAGATGACATCCACATCATCGAGAACGCCATTGTCGATCATGACCTGAGAGCCGGTTTCCTCGCCTTCTTCGTTGGGCTGGAAGATGAGCTTTATGCGAAGATGTCCGAGTGCGCCGTCTGCTTCCAGCTTCTTTAACACACCGGCCGCACCGAGCAGCATGGCTGTATGGGTATCATGGCCGCAGGCATGCATGATGCCGGGATGAATGGAGGCAAAGGGAACGCCGCTCTTTTCGGTGATGGGAAGCGCGTCCATGTCCGCACGGAACGCAAGCGTATAAACATGTCCCGGCGCGCCGACCGAAGGCGCCCGCTCGGGATCCGCGCCGTAGTTGATATAGCCGACAACGGAACAGCGCGCATATTTTTCCGTATAGGGAATGCCGATCCGGCAAAGCTCGTCCTCTACGATGGCTTTCGTTTCCGGAAGATCGAATTCCAGTTCCGCATGCCGGTGCAGTTCGTGGCGAAGTTCACGGATGTGTGCATCTTCCCCTTTTCCGAATAAATCTCTTGCCGAAATCTCTGACATGGTTTCTTCCTCCCTGAGATGGTCTTTTCTGATAATTTTACTATAGTTCCCAAGAGAAGAGAAGTCAAGGTGAAAAAGGAAAACACACTTGTCAAATTGTTCTGAGATTTTTTACACCGGGATCAGACGCCGGTTTCGTTCTTCTCATTTGAAGAGACCAGAAAAGAGAAAGAAAGCGCTTGCGGAAAACTGCATTCCGCAGGGGAAAAACAGAACAATTTCGCAAGCCGAACAACAAAATGTACTTTTCCGTGGGGGACGAGTTGTGATAGACTAGCATTATCATCAAAGAAATACGGAGGTACGCTATGAATAAAGATTTCAAGTACGGATATGCATCTTTCCTTCCGAAGATTTCTCAGGAAACTTTGGAAAAGTGCCGCAACATCAAGCCGGAAGAGATGGAATACACCAACGAAAACGGATATTCCGTGAAGATCGTCAAGGATCCCACCATCCTCTTCTGCATGGATCTTTTCCACAGAATCTGGGAAAGCGATAAATACGACAAGAAGTTCACCTTCATCTCCACCAACCATGAGCAGGTCGAATATCCGGCCATTGCCTACATGATCAACAAGTTCAGAGTCAACTGCCGCAATGTTCATGCCTTTGCCATGGACGAGTGGGCTGACGAGGACGGCAATGTGGCACCCCATACCTACGGACCTTCTCTGGGCCGTACCTTTATGGAGTTCTTCTATTACAACATTGATCCCGAACTCCGCCCGGACATCTCCCAGTGGCATACCCTGAACAACGACAATGTCAACATCTATTCCGACCTGATCGACGAGTGCGGTGAGGGCGGCGCAGATATCCTTTATTCCGCTACCGGCTGGCCCGGACATGTGGCATTCATTGACCCGGATACCAAAGAGTTCCACGCAGACAGCCTCGAGGAGTTCCTGACTCTCGGCAGCCGTATCGTGACCGAGTCCCCGCTGACCGTCGCAGAGAACTCTCTGTTCGGTTCCGTGGGCGGTGCCGGCGATGCATGGATCATTCCGCCGAAGGCTGCCACCATCGGCCCCAGAGATGTGCATCATGCCCGCGAAACCTTCGAGCGTCATTGCATCGACTACGGTTCCAACGGCTCCTGGCAGAAGATGATCTCCAGAATCCAGCTCTACGGCCCGGTTTCCATGGAGTGCCCGGCTTCCATCATGAGACTCGGAAAGGGAACCTGCTTCCTCTCTGAATCCATTGCAGCTCCGTTCAAAGCATGGGATTCCACCGATGACGGCAAGACCATCTACTAAAATCTGTTTGATAAAAGAACAATCCCGGTGTTTCAGACCCTGAAACACCGGGAACTTTTATTCTGTCTGTTCATGATGAAGATGCTTCCTTGCGTATTCGGAAGGCGAGCATCCCTCGATGGCGGTGAACTTGTGGGTGAAGTACTGCGGTGAACTGAAACCGGAATGCTCTGCAATGGAGGCGATGCTTTCCTCTCCCCGGCGCAGCAGATCCTTGGCGCAGGTGATCCGGACATCGGTGATCACATCGCCGATCCTCTGCCCGGTGATCTCTTTGTAAAGAGTGGAAAGATGCGTCCGACTGTAATGAAACCGGGAGGCGATCTGTTCCACGGAAATGTGTTCCTTATAATGGGCTGCGATATAGGTGTTGATATGGTCGACAAGATAATCCTGGGCCATGTTTCTGATCTGTCCGTTTTTTGCAACCGTTTCCCCGCGCTTCGTAACGTCCCGGAGCAGGAGAATGATGAGCTGCTCCAGATAGCAGCCGATCATCTGCTCGGCTCCGAGCGGAGAGTATTCCGAGGGCTCGAAGGTATAAAGGTGCATATTGCCGGTATTCCGGGAGAATGTGGTTTCCAGTTCCGCTTTCATGTTTTCGAAAATTTTGCTTTCTTCCGGATTGGCCGTGACCACATGGTATTCCAGCGGCAGCAGCAATTCGCTGTTGGTGGAGGTGAAGGAAACCACAAAGGAGCGGGCATCGGCATCCGTGACGCGGATATTATGCACGGAACCGGGGCGAATGAAAAGACATTCTCCCTTTTTCAGCCGAATCCACTCGGAGCTCATGTAGATTTCGATTTCCTTCTCCATACAGTAGGCAAGTTCCCATGCATCTTCATGGGAGTGCATGAAACGGGCGATATGCTCTCCGGCAATATAGTCTGCCGATACGATTTCTTCAACGCTTACCACTTTGGAAAGTTTGTATTGCCCGTATACAATATGGATCGCCAAGTTCTCGCCTCCTGCCCGATATCGTCATTACCATTTTACCGAATCCATGTCGGAATTCAAGCGGAAATATGCGAAATTGAAAATAAGGACACGGTTTTGTGACAAAAACGCAAGTCATGACCGCGTGACCGGTACAGAAAAAACGGGTGTACCGCCGACCGGCGGTACACCCGTTCCCGTATTCTGATGTCAGTTACAGCTGCTTCAGCTTGTCAAGCGTGGCAACTGCATTTTCGATGATTTTTTCTGCAACGCCGCTCTTGAAACGTGAAGAACGGGCTTCGTAGCCGCCCTCATCATAGGCGTCCTTCATCGGGAAATAGCCTGCGCTGCCGCCGGTCAGGCAGGTCGGGCAGATCAGCTTCCAGCCCTCTGCCTTCTTGATCTGCACGCCGATGTCCGTGAACGGTTCGCCGGGGATGCCGAGGAATGCAATGGGGCCGATTTTCAGGCCGGAGAGGTTCATTTCATAGAATTCCGGGCCATGCTCAAGGCGGCACATTCTCATTGCCTCCGCAACCACGGTGGTCAGCTCCATCGCCTGATACGGGATGTCGCAGTCGCGGCCTGCTTCATGCAGCTCCTTATACTTGTGCGCCAGCGGCAGCTCTTCCTTGGACGGAACATTTGCTGGGATCTTTGCGGTGGTGACCAGCATGGCTACATCATCCACATCGACATATTCGACTTTATCATAGACCTGCAGAATCGTGCCGCACAGCGCGCGGCCGACGAATCTTGCCATGCCTTCGGACTTCATTTCGTTGTCGAAGGAGATCTTTGTATCGTTCATATCGCCCGCTTCGGGGAATACATGCGTGCTGCCGACATCGCCCTCGGCGCCGTTGAAGAAGACGCACTTCGTTCCGGGTACGGCAGTTTCAAAGGTTCTGCTCATCCAGCCGGGCCAGTCGGGACTGATGACATCGAGGTTCAGGCAGTCCGCATGCAGGCCGTAGTTCATCAGAACGACGGTATCTCCGCCTTCGCGGTCGAAGCGGATGACATTGACTCTCTGATCAAGGGTGCCGATCGCATGATCGAGATTGGGGTCTTCGATAGGCGGGCAGGTCATGGTGCTGCCGTCCTTCATCTTGTAGCGGCGGATATAGGCAACGCGCTCCGGCGCATAACCGACGCAGAAGCCCATCTTTGCCGGTTTCAGATCGAGCAGCGCCTGCTGCGCGGCACGCACCAGCGCTTCCGTAAGAAGATTCGAATAGAAATCAATCAGCGTGGTATCTTCGCCGTTGGCATCTAGGAACTTTGTGACGGGGCCGGTATGCGTATGGGTCGCATGGATGAAGATGTTTTCGGCCTTGATGCCGGTTCTCTTTTCGATTGCTTCGGCAAATTTGCGGCACTCTTCTTCATACAGACCGCACTTATCCACGCTGATCATCACAACGACATCGGAAGGATCCGGCTGTCTGCCGTCCATATATCTGCCGGTATCGGGATTATAAACCTGCGTATCGATCGACTGATTGCCGGCTGTCAAAGCAACCGCATTTGCATAGATGCTGTCAAGAATCTTACTTGCGTTGCGCGGCACATAGTACCCGGCAACGGCGATCCCGATGGGCGGATCAATGTTGACTCTGGAAAAACCGACTTTCAATGTGTTCATAGATCATTTCTCCTTTATTTCTGAATCTGTTTCCGGGAGGGAACAAATTTACGGTACGCAATGAGGACGATTACGAAGGATGCCGTGTTCAGAATACTGCACAGCAGATAGAACCAGCCGTATGTGCCGGTCAGATCGCAGATCACGCCGGGCAGGGAGGCGCCGACAAGACCGCCGAGCTGATAGCCGAGCTGCAGCTTTTTCAGCAGGATCGGGTATTCCTCTCTCGAACTCATATTGGCTGCCCAGTTCGGGTATCCGAGCGTTTCGATCGGAACACCGAGGCCGTAGATACACAGCGTCATAAACAAGAACGGTTCTGTCGGGATATAGGTCGCTGCCCACGCCATGATCTTTGCGATCACGATCACGCTGCCGTAAATCCAGATGATCTTCACAGCGCCGATTCTGTCGATCAGCAGGCCGTAAACCATTTTGGATGCGATCAGAACGAAGCCGTAAACAGAAAGCGCTTTTGCGACTGTCATGGCATCCAGCCCGTCCATGGTAAAATTCAGGGTCAGATGCGAGGATGCAGGCGCTGTGGTGATGCCGATCATCATGATGGAAAACACCAGAATACCGAGCCAGACTTTCGGCAGCTTTCCTGCGGATTCGTTTCCTTTTTCCTTTGCCGGAAGCTCCTGATAGTCCGCACCGCCGACCGGCTCCAGGCCCACATCCGCCGGATCGTTTCTGACCAGCAGAAGAAGCAGGAGCGCTACCGCAAACAGAAAAGCGGACTGGGTGAAAAAGGAAGTCGTAATGCCATAGCGGTCAATGATGCTCTGCAAAACGGGTGCGCCGACAATGGAGCAGAGGCCTGTGCCCGCCGATGCAATCGCCAGCGCCATGCCGCGGTGCTTTCGGAACCAGCGGTTGATCAGAATGGACGAGGAAAGCATCACGCCGAAGGCGTAGTTGAAGCCGCCCACCGCCGCTGCAATGAAATATACGATAATGTTTCCGTTTGCCAGCGCAAACAGCAGAAACGCCGCCGCGCCGAACAGCATTGCGATCGAAACGCCCACGCGGATGCCGAATTTCTTAAAATACCAGTTCGCGAACATGACGATGAAAAACGCGGATATCGACCGGACGGTTGTGATCGTGGAGGTCAGCGTTGCGGAAATGCCATAGGTGAAACGAATGGCGTTCAGGCAGGTCGAGAATCCGGTCGAAAGCAGCGAGGTCGATGCGACCATGGTCGTGCACATTGCCGCCATCAGCCAGCCACGATGGATACTGATTTTCTTCATGAATGTTTCCCATTCTCTTCCCGTTCCCCATCCCGGAGGCGGGATGCGCAGTACAGCCGGGCTTTACATGCCCGGCCGGATGCTTTGGTTTATGCGTGATTTCGAAATGCGCCTGTATCCGGATGCGCTGATACGAAGCTCAAGCATCCGACTCGCCGGTATCTTCGCTTTCCTCCGCATCCTCGAAATCGTCGTTCGACAGCTTATAGATCCACTGGTTTTCCTCAACCCGCAGGAATGTCGTAAACATTTCCGCTGCTGCGCCGAGCGGCAGAAGGCTTTCTGTCGTTTTGGAAACATAAATATCGACCGGCGACATGATGTTTTCCAGAATGGTGTTCTTTAGGATTGTGAGATAATAATCGCCAAGCTCCAGCATAAAACCGTACAGTACGATTCGTTCGGGGTTGAGAATCGTCACGGCATTCGCGATTGCCAGACCCGCCTTCTCGGCGGCCTGCCGCACATAGCGCATGCAGAGTCTGTCGTTCTTTTCCAATGCCTCACGGATATCCGTTGCCCGCAGGCTTCGCGTCGGATCGGCTCTCTGCGTCAGCGCAGTCGCAACGCCTTCGTCTATCGCCTTCTGCAGCACCGATTTCAGATACGGGAATGCTGCCGCCTGCTCTACGCAGCCCGTTTTTCCGCAATAGCACGGATTTTCTTTCTGCAGATTGCCGGAATCGACCACCGTGTGACCGATTTCACCGGCCATGCCGCGGGCGCCGGTAATTGCTTTTCCGTTGGCATAGATGGAAATGCCGAGGCCGTTAGAAAGTTCTACACACAGAAAATGATTGCACCCCGCCGCACAGCCGAAACGATGCTCCGCCAAAGCCGGCAGGCTGACCGTACCGAAGGAACTGACCGGCAGCGAAAACCGTTCTTCAAGATACGGGCGCAGAGAATCATGCAGCCACGCGAGGAATCTGTCATAGGACTCCGCCAGCGTCACCTTGCCAAGCAGGATTGGGTTGAAGATCGGGTCGCACAGTCCGATGCCGACAATCCGGCGATCCGAGGTCTGCTGCAGAATGCTTTCGATCTGCTCCGCGATCTGCGCAAGGCGCGCATCGTGATCGGCGGAATCCGGCAGATCCTGCTCCAACTTCAGAACGATCTCTCCGTCAAACTGCGCCACGGTATATGTGACACGCAGCTCCGAAAAGCTCAGCGCCAATGCGCAGAGATTGCGTTTGTTGATATCCAGCAGGATTCTCTTTCTGCCATGACCGCTGGAATAAAATCCGGTCTCAACAATCAGTCCCTCTTCCAGAAGATCCTTGGTCAGATCACCGATGCTTGCCGGACGCAGACCCATCAGCGCGATCAGCTTCTTGCGGCTGATCGGGGCAAAATGATGGATCATATTTAAAATCTGATACTTCTGATAAAAACGGTAGGTTGTCAGCATTTGCTCTTCTCCCCGATGCATTTATTTCTATTTCGTTATTATAGCCTCGGATTTATCCAAATTCAATCGGAAAGAAGGCAAAAACCCCATCATTTGGAATCTTTTTGCGAAATAATTCTGAGCGTCGGAATCAGGCAGATACGCGCCTCATCTGTACGTATCAATCTCTCTTCTGAGATCACGAAGCAGCATTTTGCCTTCCTCGATGATCTGCTCCGCAACGCCGGCCTTGAAACTGGAGCTTCTTGCCTCATAGCCGCCCTCGTCATAGGCGTCTTTCATCGGGAAATATGCTTCTGCTCCGTTTGTCAGGCAGCAGGGCAGAACCAACTTCCAGCCTTCCGCTTCCTTCAGTCCTCGGCCAATGCCGGTAAACGGTTCGCCGGGGATACCGACCATTGCAAAATCTCCGACGCAAAGACCGAATATCGACATATCAAAGTGATCGGGGCCATGCTCCAGTCGTACCATTCTTCTTGCTTCCGCCACCACCGTGGTCAGCATCATGCCTTTATACGGAAGCTCCGCATCTCTGCCGGCTTCGTGCAGGGCAACGATCTCATGGGCACGGGCCGCTTCTTCCGCGGTCGGAACGCTTGTCGGGATCTCGATATCCCGCTTGAGGAACGAAATATTCTCTACATCAACATAGTTGACCTTATCATAGACCTGCATCACAGCTGCTGCGACAACATTGCCCATGTGACGGGTATGGCCGTAGCCGCGGGACACATCATCAAAGTCCATGAACATGTCATTGAAATCGCCGTCTTTTGCGTTGACATTGACATGGTTGACATCTCCCTGCGCACCGTTGCAGAATACACAGAAGGTATTGTCAATGGCCTTTTCAAAGGTTCTTCTCAAGAAACCGGGCCAGTCTGCGGAAATCTTGCAGCCGCCGACCGTATCGGGGTGATTGCCGAAGTTCACAAGTACAACGCTCTTATCGCCCTCACGGTCAAAGCGCAGCACATTGACGCGCTCATCCACTGTACCGATGGGATAATCGATGTTCGGATTGCCCACGCCGGGGTTGGTCTGTACGGAGCCGTCCTTCATGCGGAAGCGGCGGATGAAGGCAACATTCGGCGCCTGCCCGACCGCCCAACCCATTTTTGCGGGCTTGAGATCTGCCAGCGCAAAACTTGCCGCATCGACACAGCGGCGCCTGAGCATCTGATAGTATTCCTGCAGCAGCACGTCATCACTTTCAGAAGTGACTTCCGGGCCGGTATGGGTATGGATGCAATGCAGCCAGATTGCGTCTACCGGAAGCCCCGTCTGCTCGGCAATAAACGTGCGGATCCGGACTGCATCCGACGCACCGATCCGGCAAAGGTCAAGACTCAAAAGCACTGCGCGGCTTTCTCCTGCTGCAAATGCGATTGCATTGATCTGAAGCGGATCCAGTACAGCCTCCGCAAAACGCGGAATCAGATAGCCTCTTACCTTGATTCCCATCATCGGGGTGATATCAACGCGGCTTACGCCGACTTCCAAACGATTCATTCCTATGTCCATCCTGCACACCTTGAAATATTTGAAGCTCTATGCTGGAATTTTTATTTTTCTATATCGTTATATTAACACAACATGTCTGATATTTCAACTGCGGACGTGCGTTTTTAAATCACTATTTCGTTTTTTATTTAGGGATTTTCTGCGTAAAATTTCTCTGTTTTTTACGAACTTTGAATGTATTCTGCCGTGCTGCATTTTTATGCCGAAAATACCCGGCACGAACGGGTTCGGGCCGGATATTCAGAGAACGAGATTATTCCGCTGCTTCTTCGCCGGTGAACTGGGCCTTATATCCGGCAGGCGTCATGTGGTAGTGTTTTTTGAAGTTGCGGTAGAAGGTACTCATTGTCATGCCGACTTTCTCTGCAACAACGGCAGCGTCCAATGTTGTATCGCGAAGCATCTCTCCAGCTTTCTGCATTCTGAGCTTGGTCAGATAGTTTGCAAAACTCATGCCGGTTTCTTCATTCAGAATGCTCATGATGGTGCGCTCTGACCAACCGTAAATTTCTGCTATGATTGCCGAACTCATCAGTGGGTCTTCATAATGGTTGTTGATATAGCTGATGATTTCACGGTTGCGGATCTTCTTCTCATCCGACTGACTTGCGGCTTTTTTCTCAAAAAGATAATTCGTCAGCGCATTGAGCCTGCGGATGTTTGCGTCACCGGAAATGCTTCTTGTAAAGGTATATTCGTTAAAGAAATCGTGCGGCACGTTGATGGCATCGGCTGCATCCTTAATGAATGTCAGCAGCGTATAGAATACTTCCTGCGCAACGGCGCTGCTTTGCTTCATAACTGCATCTGCAAATTCCTGAATGAGTACATCGACCTTCTTGATGTTCCAGTTGAACAGCGCTGCCTGAAACTCCTTGTAGTCGAGCGTCTGTGTGTTCTGCTGCGGTTCTGCGCTGTCGCTGAAAATGGCAAACCGTTCGGTTCCGCTCGGCAGACTGAATCTTGCCTGCCGTACCGCATTGGAAATCCCCTCTGAACCGGAGAACGGAGCGCTGACGCCGCAGATGATCCGGTTGAATTCCGCAAGGTCTTTATTGATTTCGTCCAGATAGGTTTTCAGCTTGAAAACGGCTTCGTCCGCCACGGGCAGCACCAGTCCAAGCTCCTGCCGGTTCAGCGGCTCGATAATGAACTCGGACGGCATGTTTTCCTTGAGCTGATAAAGCATCAGACTTTGAAATTCCTGATTCTCATGGGTATCCTTATAACGCACAACCGCGACCCGTGCATGCGGCGCACGCAGAACGCTGTCCTCGGCAATTCCCGCAAAATCTTCTGCACTTACAACAAGTCCGGAGAACGCGCGGGCCAGCAGACCGGAAAGCAGCTTTTCCTGCATGGAGCGCTGCTGCTCCTTCGACTCGGAGAGATAGTTATAAATTGTAACAAGCTCGTTTTTGGACTGTTTTTCTGTCGGAATCTGCTGCGCATGTATCAGCTCTCTGATGGGCTGTGCATTAAGACTCGAGAAAACATAGCTCAAGGTCAATCCGACAAGCAGACTCAGAAGCATGATCAGGTAGACTCTCTGCTGCGCTTCGTGCGTGACGCTTCTGAAATAAGAACGCGGAATGCTGATTGAGGCGGTTGCATTGACTGCCGGAATTTCGGTTGTGAAAGTTACAAACTTCTTAGCCAGCGCACCGGCGTCCACATTGGGCGAGCCATTTTCCATAAGGATATTTCCGTTCTGATCGGAAAGGATAAAGTAAACGCTGTCGGGCAGAGAATCCAGCTGGAAATAATCGTAAAGTTTTGCTTTCTCAATCAGGAAGATATATGTGCAGTTATCGGCGGACTCCTTCATGACGCAGGTCACAAAATCGCCCGCTCTGGAGTTTCGTATGACGATCCTGTCGCACGGCAGCATTTCAAGACTGGTATTCTGCGCAGGCTTGTTCTCAATTGCCTCAATCAGATTCGTATGCTCATATTGATAGGTTTGCGACACCTCGTCCAGCGTCATGTAGAAAGAGGTCGGCGTAATGCAGATGCCGGATTTCTGCAGATGAATGATAACATCATACATTGGTTTGAAGAATGCCGTCTGATCCGACAAATTATTCATTGTATAGGAGATATATCTTGAGTGCTGCGAAGAATAGATGGTCTTCTCTTTGGTGAGCACGCTGAAATCCTCCGAGATATTCATGATTTTCGGCAGATAGTACAGGTTCTCAAGGTCTGTAGAAAGCGCTTTCGCATTGTGGTTCAGAGAGGATTCGATCTGCTCGGTATAGGATTTCTCCCAAAGCGATGCGGTTTCTCCGAACATATAGAACTGTACACACATGAAAATCAGGGTGCTGATCAGAAACATGATAAAGCATTTCCAAAACAGAGATATTCTCATATTCTTCATTCGCATTTTTACTCCGTTCTCAAATCTTCCAACCGAACATTTGTGAGGGAAATTAGAAATTGATATTATGTATTGTATAAAGTATCATTATTTTAGCGTGATGTCCACAATTTCTTGTGCGCTTTGCCAATTTTTCAAAAAATAGCAATGATAAGTCCAAAAATGATACTCGGAGTGCTTCTCATTTCCGGAAATGAGAAATGTTAACAAAATTTGAATATTGCGAATTTTCGGCAAATATGTCATGCTTTTTTTAGACATCATGCAGCGCCGAGACAAAGCCTGCGATGTAAAAATCAAAACAGGAGGAAATAAAATGAAAAAAGCACTTGCACTTCTGCTTGCTGCTCTCATGGTGTTCAGCATGGTCGCATGCGCAGCCAAGGAAGCAGCGCCTGCAGAAGAAAAGCCTGCAGCAGAAACTCCCGTGACTGAAGACAAGACCGTTGAGAACATCAAGGTCGAGAAAGAAGTCACAGAAGCAAAGGAAGGCGAAACTCTCAATTATAAGAAGGATCTCGTCTTCGGTTACCATCAGGCAAACGTCTCCGTGGGTCCTCAGGACTCACAGAGCGGTATGCAGAAGACCATGGAATTTACGCAGTTCAACAGACTTCTCAGCTTCGATCCGGAAGCCAAGGAGCTCGTTGGCGATCTGGCTGAAAGCTGGACCGTTGAAGAAAACGGTAAGATCTGGACCTTCGTTCTGAAGAAGGGTGTCCTGTTCCACAACGGCGAAGAACTCAAGGCTGATGACGTTGTCTTCACCTGGGAGCGCGCAGTTGAACTCGGCAAGGTCACCCAAAATTGGTCCGATCCTCCCGAAAAGGTTGAGGCTCTCGATGATTACACTGTTCGTTTCACTCTGAAAAACGGCAATGTTGACTATGGCTTCCAGATGACACAAGCTACTGCTTCCATCCTGAACAGAAAAGCCTGCGAAGAAGATCCTGAAAACGGCATCGGTGTCGGCACCAACGGCTGGAAGGTCAAGGAATTCGTTGCAAACGACCACACCACCTTCGAGCGCTTTGACGATTCCTTCGTTTACTGGGATACCGGCGTGAACCCCACCGAGACCATCACCTTCAAGTACATTGCTGACCAGAATGCCCGTATGCTCGGCGTTCAGGCAGGCGACCTTGACATCGGCTTCATTGCAAACAACGCAGAGTTCTACAACTATCAGAAGGATGCCAGCCTGGAGCCTGTTATCTGTGCTTCCTGGTCCCTCGACTATGTCGGTATGAACCCCTCCTGCGAATACTTCCAGGACGAGAATGTCCGTAAGGCAATTGCATACGCCATCAACAAGGACGAAGCTCTTGAGATCATCAACAACGGCTTCGGTCTGACCTGCAAGTCCTTCTGGTGCCCCGACGCCGTCGGTTACACTGAGAACTTCTCCGAGAACTATGAATACAATGTCGAAAAGGCAAAGGAATATCTTGCTAAATCCGCATACCCCAACGGCTTTACTGTGAAGCTGACCACCATCAACGCATACTCCCTGTATGCAGAAACCATTCAGGCTCAGCTGGCCGCAATCGGCATCAACTGCGAAGTTGAGCTGACCGACAGCCCCGGTATGAACGATGCCGGTGCAAACGGCACTCTGCAGCTGTTCATCTGGAACACCACCATGGCTCCTTATGGTGACTTCCTGAGACAGACGATTACCTCCGGCGGTACCGCTAACTATGCACACTTCTCCAACCCGAAGATCGACGAACTCATGGCTGCCGGCTCCGCAGAAGTCGACAATGCCAAGAGAGCTGAGATCTACGAGCAGGTACAGGAAGAGCTCAATTCTGACTGCTACCTCGTTCCGCTGTTCTTCGGCTATCTGTCTGCTCTGACCAGAGCAAATGTTGAAGGCTACACCCTTCTCTCCACCGGTTACTATCTGAACAACACCAGAGCAATCGTTGAGTAATTGATCCATTGATTGGCGGCAGTGCCTTACATATTGTAGGGCACTGCTTTATAAATCTGAGAGTACTGTACTGTGCAAGCGCGTAATGCAGCACCGACACAGAAACATAGGGAGATAATATGTGGCGATATATGTTAAAGAGAATCCTGCAGCTGATTCCCGTCGTTCTCGGCGCATCTCTGCTCGTATTCTGCATCCTAAATCTGTCTAAAGGCGATGCAGTAAGTGTCATTACTGCCGGCGCTGATATGACCGCAGAACAGCTTGCTGATCTGCGTGCAAAGATGGGGCTCGACAAACCTCTTCTGATTCGTTATTTCAACTACTTACTCGGAATGTTAAAGGGCGACTTTGGCAGAAGTGCAATCTCCAATGAGCCCGTTTTGAAACTGTTCTTCACCAAGTTCCCCGCAACCGTTAAGCTTGCAATCGCGGCTTTCATCGTAAACCTCGTTCTTTCTCTTCCCCTTGGCATCTTCTCCGCACGCCACCAGGGCTCTTTGGTCGATAACGGTGCCATGGTTTTTGCTCTTGCCGGCCTGTCCATGCCCGCATTCTGGCTTGGCCTGATGCTCCTTTCCGTATTTGCCGTCAAACTGCAGTGGTTCCCGGCTACCGGCGGCGGTGCCGACTTCCGCTCAATTATACTTCCCGCCATTACCATTGGTGTCGGTATGATGGCAACCCAGACCCGTACTACCCGTTCGGCTATGTTGGACGTTCTCCGTCAGGACTATCTGCGTACAGCCAGAGCCAAGGGCGTTCCCGAAAAGAAGGTCATTAATGTCCACGCGCTGAAAAATGCAATGATCCCAATCCTGACAACACTCGGAAACGGCCTTGCAAAGCTGTTCGGCGGCAGTGCGGTTGTCGAAATGGTATTTGACTATCAGGGCGTCGGCAAATTGCTTCTCGATGCGATCAACAACCGTGATACGAACCTTGCCTGCGGCTGTATTGTTCTGCAGACAACAATAACCGTTGTTGTTCTTCTGATCGTTGACCTGCTCTATGCCTTTGTTGACCCGAGAGTCAAGGCACAGTACGTAAGAGGAGGCAAGAAAAAGGCATGACCAAGAATACGAATAAAACAGGCGATAAAGTCATTATCCGTTCGCAGGGACGAGAAATCTGGCGCCGCCTGACAAAAAATAAGGGCGCGATGATCGGCCTTATCATCGTTGTTTTGCTCACCATCCTCGCCTGGACCGTTGATCTTTTTATCGATTATGATACCCAGATTGCAGCTATTGACGGCAGCCACCGCTTCGTCGATCCCTGCGCCGAGTTCCCCTTCGGCACCGATAACATGGGCCGCAATCTGTTCTACCGTGTCATCTACGGTACTAAGTATTCTCTTCTGATCGGCGTTGCCGGCACAGTATTTGCATGTGTTGTCGGTATTCTTCTCGGCCTCATGGCCGGCTACTACGGCGGACTTGTGGATGATCTTATCATGAGATTTATCGACATCCTGCAGGCGATCCCCGCTGTCATGATGGGTATTGTTATTGTATCTGCGCTCGGCGCGAGCATGACGAATTTGATCATCGCAATCGGCATAGCCGGCGTCCCATATCTGACCCGTATTACAAGAGCAGCCGTACTGACCGTCAAGAACCAGGAGTATATCGAGGCTGCGAAGGCCATCGGTCTGAGCAAGGGTGCGATCATGGCCAAACATATCCTCCCCAACTGCGTTTCCCCGATCCTGGTCGCAATGACCATGCAGGTTGCGCAGGTTATTCTGGCAGCTTCCTCTCTGAGCTTCCTCGGCCTCGGCGTTCCCGTACCCAGCCCGGAATGGGGCTCTCTGCTGTCCGCAGGCCGTGCTTCCATCGCAAGCCATCCGTACCTCTGCCTCTATCCGGGCATTGCCATCGTTATCACCGTTCTCGCATTCAACCTGTTCGGCGACGGTTTCCGCGATGCACTCGACCCCAAGCTGCGTAAGTAAGGAGAGCAAGCACTATGGAAAAGAAAAATACTGTTCTTGATATTCAGAATCTGACCGTTGAATTCCATGTCGACGGTGAGGTTGCACAGTCTGTAACCGATGTAAACATCCATCTTGCGGAAGGCACAACGCTCGGCCTCGTCGGTGAAACCGGCGCCGGCAAAACCACCACGGCACTTGCCGCGCTGAATCTGATCCAGTGCCCTCCCGGTGTTGTCAAGGCAGACAAGATCGAAGTCTGCGGCAAGGATATGCTCAAGCTGAAGCAGCATGAGCTGGAAAAGGTCCGCGGCAAGGACATCTCCATGATCTTCCAGGATCCGATGACCTCCCTCAACCCCGTTTTCGATGTCGGCACGCAGATTCAGGAATCTATCCTGCTGCACGAGAAGGTCACCCACGAAGAAGCATGGGAAAAAGCCATGCAGATGCTCGAACTGGTCGGCATTCCGAGAGAACGCGGCCACGAGTACCCCCATCAGTTCTCCGGCGGCATGAAGCAGCGTGTTGTCATCGCAATCGCATTGGCGTGCATGCCGAAGATCCTGATCGCCGATGAACCTACCACCGCGCTTGATGTTACCATTCAGGCACAGGTTCTGGAAATGATGAAGGAGCTGCGCGACAAGTACGGCACGGCCATGATCATGATTACCCACGATCTCGGCATCGTTGCAGAAAGCTGCGACTATGTTGCAGTTATGTACGCCGGCCGCATCATTGAGTACGGCACCTTGGACGAGATCTTCAACAACACCCGTCATCCGTACACGGAGGGCCTTTTTAACTCCCTTCCCAACATCAACAACCGCGTCGGCAAGCTCAAGCCCATCCCTGGCATGATGCCCGATCCCCGTGCACTTCCCGAAGGTTGTGCTTTTGCCGACAGATGCGCATATGCAACGGAGGCATGCAGACAGAAGCAGCCTGAGACAATCAAGATCAACGAAGAGCATACCGTTGCCTGCCTGCGTTACAACGAGCCTGATTTCATGATTGAAAGGAGCAAAACAAAATGAGCGAGGCTTTACTCGAGGTCAAAAACCTGCAGAAGTATTTCTCCACGCCTCGTGGAATGCTCCATGCAGTCGATAATGTTTCTTTCACCATTGAAAAGGGCAAGACCCTCGGCGTCGTCGGCGAATCCGGCTGCGGCAAAACTACCTGTGGCCGTACCATTCTCCGCCTTACAGAGCCGACCGGCGGTCAGGTCCTGTTTGAAGGCCGGGATGTTTCCAAGTTCAAGGGCAAGGATCTTGCACATCTCAGACGCGATATGCAGATCATTTTCCAGGATCCGTTCTCTTCCCTTGATCCGAGAATGTCCATCAGCCAGATCATCGCAGAACCGATCAAGTATAACAAGCTGCTCAGCGGCAAAGACGCCATCGACGCCAGAGTCCTTGAGCTGATGGATACAGTCGGCCTTTCCAGACGCATGGTCAACTCCTATCCCCATGAGCTTGACGGCGGCAGACGGCAGAGAGTCGGCATCGCAAGAGCACTTGCGCTGAATCCCAAGTTCATCGTCTGCGATGAGCCGGTTTCCGCATTGGATGTATCCATTCAGGCGCAGATTCTGAATCTGCTCGACGAGCTGCAGGACAGCCTCGGTCTGACCTATATGTTCATCACGCATGACCTTGCTGTTGTCAATCACTTTGCAGATGATATCGCAGTCATGTATCTCGGTCAGCTGGTTGAAAAGGCGCCCGCGGAAGAGCTGTTTGCAAATCCGCTGCATCCTTACACAAAGGCGCTGCTTTCCGCAATTCCCGTTCCGGATACGCACAATAAAAACAAGAGAATCGTTCTCAAGGGCGAAATCACTTCTCCGATCAACCCCGGCGAGGAATGCCGTTTTGCAAAACGCTGCCTGTATGCAGAAGACTGCTGCAGAGCGAAGGGACCGGAGCTTGTCGAAGTCACCCCCGGACATTTTGTTGCCTGCCACCGCTGCGGTATTGCAAACGAATAATATCAAATAATGGGCGGCAGCGTCAGCTGCCGCTCAATTCGGAGGATCAATATGAAAGCAATTATTAACGGAAAACTCGTATACCCTGACAGAATTACTGACGGTGTCATTCTCATTGACGGTGACCGGATCATCGCAAGCGGCGATTGCTGGGTTCCCGAAGGCGCCGAGATCATCGACGCAAAGGGCCTTTATGTCGGCCCCGGTCTTTTTGATCAGCATTGTCACGGCTATAAGCAGTATGGGCTCGCAATCGATGCCATCAATGATACGAGAGCGGTCGCTCTGAATCATCTGAAGCACGGCACCACGCAGATCACACCCTCTGCAGCCTACTCTCTGACGACAGAAGATTTCATCAGCATCATCAACCAGTGTAACGAAGCAATTGAAAAGGGTGATACCAACATTGTTGGCATCCACTTTGAAGGCCCGTTTACCAACCCCGCGCACGGCGCAAACTCCCATCTGACCTGGGAATTCTCCGAAGATCTGTGTACCAAGATCTTTGAACGGGCCGGCAAAAATGTTCTGCATTGCACCTACGCGCCCGAAATGCCCCACGGCGAACGGATGGAAGCGGTTCTTAAGAAATACGGCGTCATCGCCGATATCGGCCATACGCGTTCCGATCCCGAAAGCATTTACAGAGGCGTCAGAAACGGCGCAAAGATCGTCACGCACCTGTATGACGCAATGGGCAATTTCCGCGGCAAGGAAGAAGCCTTCGGCATCACCGGCGACCCGCAGGAAAGCGTATCCGATATCGTGATGAGCATTCCGGGGCTGTACTACGAGCTAATCTGTGATTCCCGATGCATCCATGTGTCTGCCGTTTCCATGCGTCAGACCTACCGCGTTGCCGGCGAAGACTATGTCATCTGCATTTCCGATGCAACCGGCCGCACCGGACAGCTGAATCCCGATGATTATCCCCCCGAGGATTGCAGAAGCGCCAAGGATCTGAACTACAACCAGCGCGGTCAGCTCTCCGGCAGCCGCCTTGTTGCTGCACAGAGTGTGGCACACTTCATGCAGGTAACCGGCGCCGATGTCCGCGTCGGCTTCAAGGTCGGTTCCACAAATTCCGCGAAGGCTTTGAATCTGTATGATGATTACGGATCCATCGATGCCGGCAAGTATGCAAACATCATCTTTGTTGACGATGCTTTCACCGTGAAGAATGTCATCTTCAAGGGCAGAGAACTGGACGAAGTCCGCATCTGATCCGCTTGCTTCATAATTAGAAAAGCCCTGCGATCCGGCGCGGATATGTGCTGCCGCAGGGCTGTTATATTTGAGGAGTACCGAAAATATGCGTCAATTCAGAGTCGGTTTTACCAGAGTCAATACCAATCCGCGGTTATTTTGTTCCGCGCTATGCAAGTGCCATCCGCGATGTTCTGCAGATCCACATGATTGCCTACTCCTGCTCGGAGATTGCCGTCAGAGCCGAAAAGTGCAATAATCCTGATACCGGTGCCTATGAGAATCGCCCGGCTGAGGACTTTTCCAACTGTATTCTCATGGCCTGCGTGGATAACTGCGGTATGCCCACATTCTACTACGATGAGATGCGAAGTACGATTGAAAAGCAAACCGGTGTCCCGGCGGACAATATCTATATTCATGCCGATCATACGCATACCGCGCCCTATGTTGTACCCGATAATCCCAGTCAGAGCGATGCGGCGATGATCCGCGAATACGGAGAATTCGTGAAGAAGCGGTTTGCCGACGCGGCTTCGGTTGCGCTACGAGATCCGAAGCCTGCAAGAATGGGAATCGGCACAGTACGCGCGCCGGAACGCATTGCTTACATTCGGCGTTACAAAATGAAAGACGGCAGTACCGTGACCTGCCCGCCCATCGGCGATGCCAACATCGACCATCCGCTCGGCACGCTGGATCAGCGCGTCAATCTGATTCGCTTTGACCGCGAAGTCGCGGATTCCGTTGTCATTCTGAACTACGGTCTGCACGCAGATACTCTGAATCTCGACGAGATTTCTGCAGACTGGCCGGGTGAACTCTGCAGAGCATTTGAAGCAGTTGTCACCGACGCAAAAATCGTTGCGTTCGTTGGCGCGCAGGGCGATGTCGGCAGTACGCATATTTTCCCCGAACCGGGTGATATGAATGACACCAGGATTTCCTTCGACAACGAAATGAAGTCGTCCGCTATGTGCCGCTTTGTAGGCCGTGCGCTGGCAGGTGCCGCGCTTCAGATTTATGATAAAGTGGAATATGTCGATGTCGATTCCATCGCTGCGCTGCGAAAGACCGTCTCTGTGGCAGCGAACGTACCGACTGAAGAAGAACTGCCCACCGCGCATCTGTATAAAAAGCTGCACGAAGCGGGCCGCGGCTGCGACATTCCCTATACCGCCATGGCTTTGACAACTGCCGTTGCCACAGCGTTTCGTATGTGTCGGCTTGAAAACGGGCCTGAATGCTTCCGGTTTGATCTGACCGGCGTCAAAATTGGCCCTGTGGCCTTCTGCGGCATACCCGGAGAACCGTTTACCGAAATCGGCCGGCAGATCAAACTGGCACCCGGTTGGAAAATGGTCTGTCCGACAATCAATACCAACGGCAAAGAAGGTTATTTCCCCATGAAAAGCGACTATGCTGACGGTGGCTATGAGGCAGGCTCGTCCCCTTTCAGGCCGGGTGTTGCCGAAACCATCATCGACGGCGCTTTGCGGATGCTCAATGCATTAAATATCGAAAATGCAGGACGGTAAATGAATATGAAAGAGTATATCATAAAAAGAAAAGCTGACTGGAGTCAGATTCCGCAAATAGAAATGTCGGAAAAACTCAAACCCTTTGAGACAGATGTGCGGGCTTTCGGCAAGATCTGCTGGGATGAGTCTGCACTTTATGTCAGATTGCGGGCTGTGGAGGCACAGATCCGTGCCGAACAGAGCGGAAAGTTTGATATGCCCTGTGAGGATTCCTGCCTGGAGTTTTTCTTCAGCCCTGATGCGGCGTCCAAACGCTATTTCAACGTTGAAATGAATCCGAACTGCTCCATGTTTCTCGGTCTCGGCCACAGTATCCGCGATCTTGTTCGGCTACGGCCGATGAATCAGAACGATTACGGTTTTGATGCAGTCAGCGAATACACGCCGGACGGCTGGCAGCTGACCTATCGCATTCCCTTTTCGTTTATCCGTCTTTTCTTCCCCGAATTCTCCCCAAAGCCGGGAGATATTCTGATGGCCAATGTCTACAAATGCGGCGACAAATGTGCCGTTCCGCATTGGCTGACATGGAACAGCGTTGACCCGACCGTTTCCCATGCCTTCCACAATCCGAACTGCTTCGGCCGGATGGTGTTCGGTGCATAATCTTGTCCGATGCGGCAGAACCAATGCCCTTTTGCACGGCTTGTCTGCGTTACATCGATATATCATTCTATTATTTATTTGAACCAGGAGGTTTTCTATGAATCAGCTTCAGGCCGGCTTCAGCCGCGTAAACATCACGCCGATGCTCGGCATCGCCATTGTCGGTTATTTCAAGCCCAGATACGCTGACGGTGTACTGGACGAACTCGAAATCAACACTCTCGCCCTTTCCTGCGGCGACAAAAAGGTCATCCTAATGAGCGTTGACCATTGCGGCATCATCACCTCCGCAATGAACATCTACCGTCAGTATGCTTCCGAAGTCACCGGTCTTCCGCTCAATGCAATCTATATTCACGCCACCCATACGCACACCGGCCCGAAGATCGATCCCGAGTCCGATGATGCGCTCGTTCAGGAATATCACGAGTTCATGCGTAAGAAGATCGCAGACGCAGCCGTTATGGCTCTGGCCGATCTCAAGCCCGCAAAGATGGGCTGGGGCGTCGGTGAAGCGCACAACATCGCTTTCATCCGCCGCTACCGCATGAAGGACGGCTCCGTGCAGACTAACCCCGGCGTCAACAACCCCAACATCGATCACCCCATCGGTACAGTCGACGAGCGCGTCAATGTGCTCCGTTTTGACCGTGAAGGCGCTGAAACCATCGTTCTGGTCAACTTCGGCGATCACCCCGACACTGTCGGCGGCAACAAGATTTCCGCAGACTGGCCCGGCTTCCTCCGCAGACGCACCGAAAAGGCTCTCGACAATGTAAAGTGCCTGTTCTTCAACGGTGCGCAGGGCGATGTCAACCATGTCAATGTCCATCCCACTGACGGTGACTTCAACGATATGTTCATGGACTTTGATGATGTATCCCGCGGCTACGGTCACGCACGCCACATGGGCAATGTTGTTGCCGGTGCCGTACTGTCCGTTTTCGACAAGGTCAATTATGTGGATGTCGATTCGATCCGCTATCTTGTCAAGACCGTTGCGGTTCCCTCCAATGTTCCGGATCCCGCCGATCTGCCCAGAGCAAGAGAAATCGATGCGCTGCATCAGGCAGGCAAGGATGCCGAGCTTCCCTACAAGGGCATGATGCTGACCACGGTTGTTGCTGAAGCAGGCCGCATGCTGCGTCTGGAGCATGGCCCCGATTCCTTCCTGATGCCTCTGAGCGGCATTGCCATCGGCAACATCGCCCTCATCGGTATCTGTGGCGAGCCGTTCACCGGCATCGGCCGTGCCCTCAAGGAAGCAGAAGGCTGGACGCTCGTTCTGCCCACCTGCAACACCAACGGCAAGGAAGGCTATTTCCCGATGCAGGATGCCTATGACGAGGGCGGCTATGAGGCCCGCAGTTCCAACTACAAGGCCGGCGTTGCAGAATTCCTCATTGACGAAGGTAAGAAGCTGCTTTCCGAACTCCGCTGAGCCGTTTTCCCATCACATATCATAGGAGGACACTTGCTTTATGATTCATCTGAAAATTTCAGAGCAGACCGAGAATGCAGCTGCGCAGTATGAACGCGAGTGCGTACCCGAAGGTGCCGTCATGATTTACGGCACCTCCGACTTCGCTGCCTTGGCGGAATCTTCATCTTTGCCCGTTGTCAACCGTTCTCTTGCAGACTGCCGCATGGAGGAGCTTCTGTTCTTCTATCCGCGCCTTGTTCGTCCCTGCAAACCCTCTACGCTGATTGTCGGCGGTTTTTTGAATGAGTATTTCAACCATACCAGCGTTGCTGAGATCATGTTCCTGCTCAACCGGATTCTGGCTTACGCAAGAACCGATATGCCCGGCATTAGGCTGAAAATCGTTGACTTTGATCCGTCTGTCGAATTCAATTCCATCGCCTTTGAATGGTCGCGCTTCAAGCGGTACCGTCGAGAACTCAATGAAGAGCTTGAACGGTACTGTGCCGCGCACCCCGACACAGAACTTCTGCGTTTTGAAACCAGTCCTCATTTCTTCGCAAATGCGGACGACTGCGGTGATTACGATAAGGTCAATGCTTCTCTGTTTACCGAAAACGGCCGTTATCTGAATCACGAAGGTATGGACTGCTTCCGTGCATTCCTTTCCGACTGTCTTGCGCAAGAAGGAGGAAAATGACGATGTTTGAACCGCATGTAATTCTCAACGATCTGGAATTTTCCGAAAAGCAGATCCACAATTACGAAAAAGAACCCATCGAAACCGGAAAAATAATATTCTACGGCTCCTCCACCTTTACAAGATGGAGCGCCGACTACGGAATGCGTCCGCTTTCCGAGGACATCCGCAAAAAAGACGGCAGCGCAGCTGCCATCAACCATGCCTTCGGCACCTCCACGGTGGAAGAGCTTCTCTACTACTATCCGCGACTGATCCGTCCGTGGAAGCCGTCCGTTCTGCTTCTGACAACCGGCCTCAATGATTTCGGCCGCGGCTACTCCCTTGAAGAAACCAAGGCGCTCATTGAACGGCTGTTTTCCTATGCAAGGCAGGACATGCCCGACATCGCGCTTCTCATGACGGATATCAGACCGATTCTGAAGCGCAAATATGAGACCGACCGTTTCTACTATGACCATGTTGACCGCTTCAACGAAATGGTTGACCGCTTTGAACAGGAATACGACAATTTCAGAGTAATCCGGCACAGAACCTGCCCGCTGTTCTATGAGGCGCCCGAATACACCGGACAGTATTCCAAAATCCGAGGCGATATTTTCGTGGACGACAAGGTTCACTACAATCAGGCCGGTTACGATCTCTACCGTGACTTCTTTACCAAGGAACTGGCCGAATTTTTGTAAGAAAAGGCCGAATGAACCAAATTTCGCTGCAAAGCAGCATGCTTTGCAGCGAAATTTTCGCAGACAGAAATCTGATCTATCACTTTTTCAGGGAGCGATTTTCCATGTCTTCATCCAACCCGGATACCATTGAAATGACCTCCGGCCCGATTTTTCCGGCCGTCCTTCGCTTTTCTCTGCCGCTGGCAATAGCCGGTATGCTGCAGCTTCTGTTTAATGCAGCCGATACCGTTGTTGTGGGCCAGTTTGCAGGCAGTCTTTGCCTTGCCGCTGTCGGCGCAACCAGCTCCCTGATCAACACACTGATCGGGCTTTTCATGGGCATATCCGTCGGCGTCAACATCGTGGTCGCGCGGTACCTCGGTTCTAAAAACGAGGAGGGCGTTACAAAAAGCATTCACACCGCCATCGCGCTGTCCTTATGGCTCAGCCTGTTTGTCACAGCCGGCTGTGAGCTTCTCTGCGTTCCGCTTCTTCGCGCCATGGGAACGCCGGAGGAACTGCTGCCGCTGTCCGCCTGCTATACCCGCATCTATTTTATCGGTCTGCCGGCCAATCTGACCTATAACTTCGCTTCCGCAGTTCTGCGTGCCTTCGGTGATACCAAGCGCCCGATGTATTTCCTCGGCTTCTCCGGCCTTCTGAATCTGATTCTGAATCTGATTATGGTCGTCTGCTTCAAAATGGATGTTGCCGGCGTCGCCATTGCAACCGTTGTTTCCCAGTACGCATCCGTTTTTCTCGTCCTGCGCTGCCTTTCGCGTTTTGAGGGATCTGCGAAGCTATCCCTGCACAATCTGAAGCTGGACAAGGCAGAATCCGTACAGATGATCAAAATCGGCCTGCCGGTCGGTGTGCAGACTGCTCTTTCCAGTTTTTCCAGCACCCTGATTCAGAAAGCACTCAATTCCTTTGGCTCTGCCGCCATTGCCGCCAACACGGCGACCGTACATCTTACCAACTTTATCAACATCGCAATGAACGCCGTTTTCAATGCGGCAATTACATTTACCAGCCAGAATTACGGCGCAAAAAGTTACAGCCGCATTTGCAAAATCCTGCGCACCTGCTGTCTCTGCATCCTGATTATTGCCATCCCGCTCTGCATTTTCAACACCTTCTGCGTCCGCCCGCTGCTGAATATCTTCATCTCCAAAGCAGACCCACTCTACGATGAAATCGTTCGTCTGGGCGTTGTGAAGATGTACTATGTTTGCCTGCCCTTCTTCCTCTGGGGTATTGCGGAAGTCATCTGCGGTATGGTTAGAGGTCTCGGCAAGACCTGGCTTCCGATGATCGTGTCGACCGCGGGCAGCTGCGGCGTTCGAATCTTATGGCTTTGGACGGTTTTCCGTAGGCATCCGACCTTTGAGGTTCTGCATATTTCGTATCCCGCCAGCTGGTCTATTACCTTGGTTGCACACTTTATCTGCTTCGTTGTATGCTGGAAAAAACTACAGAAGCAGATTGCAAACGATAACATTTCTGCCTAGTTAATTGAAAAGTTAAAATCCAGTCCACCGTATTGTTTGCAGGCATTTAGTTT
>JAEDIZ010000020.1 GCA_016296635.1 Oscillospiraceae bacterium | reverse complement strand
GCTCACGCTCTCCACGCTGGACTTTGCCGCCGTTTCCGGCTGCTGTGCGGAAGCCATATTCAAAGGCCGCATCTTCTTTGAAGCAGGCCGCAGTCCCATGCTCCGGCTGAAGCTCAAGAAGGACGAGGATCCTCTGAAAATGGCGGAAAAACTGGTCAGCATCTACGCTTCTTTCCGAAATTCGTCCAATTCTTAACGGAAATTTCAGATTTGCAAGTGTTGCATATTTGTAACGACTTCGCTATAATGTAGAAACAATAGTAGACATAATGTCTGTGCCTCTTGCAGTGCACAACATTCCCGGTGCACCGTCTAAAACCCGCATCCTGTAGGGCAAGGGCTTGCCCTTGCCGTGAATGCTCCATATAGAGATGAAAAACACATTGTAGGGCGTGATGCCCACATCGCGCCGGTTTTCGCCGTTTTATACGCAAGACCGAAAATATTTGGAATGTTGCGGCGGGAGCAGGCCCCGCCCTACAAGCGTATTTTCCATCTTTCCACCGACATTTCTTTCATCCCGAAGGGAGGAATTGCTTTCATGAAAAAGAAAGGTAAATTTGAAGCCAGCAAGCCGACGCACAAGACCACCGCTGAAAAGCAGGCCGGTGCCAAGCAGAAGAAAACCCCCGGCAACGGCAAGGGCGGCAAGATTGCAGCCGTTTCTGCTGCGTGTGTGGTTGTTGCCGCGCTGATGGGTCTTTGCGGCTATGGCATGGCACTTCAGAACCGGGATACCATTTTCCCCAATGTCTATGTAGCCGGCGTCAATGTTGGCGGACTCAAGCAGGATGCTGCCATCGCCGCGGTGCAGACCGCCATGGAAAAGAGCTACGCTGCCGATACACTGACCGTTGTTCTGCCCGACCGCTCCATTTCTCTGGAGCCGGATGTGACGCAGGTCGCGTTGGATCCGGAAAGTGCCATTGCCGAGGCCATGTCATACGGCCGTACCGGCGGGCCCGTCACCGCACTTCTGACCTATCGGAAGGCGCAGACCGAGGAACATGATATCAATCTGGAGTCCGTGCTGAATCTTGATACGCAATACATCCGTCAGATCATCGATCAGACCGCCAAGGACTGCGAGCGCGAGCTCATCAACCCCAAGGTCTCCGTGGACGAAACTGCAAAAACAATTGCCATCGTCACCGGCTCCCCCGCCTATTCGCTGAATGCGGACGATCTTTATCAGACCGTGCTGGAGCGCTTTACCGTGGGCGATTACTCCGATCTGCATTACGACTACGATACCACGCCCTGCGATCCCATCGATCTTCAGGGCTACTACGATAAATTCTGCTCCGAGGGACACGATGCCTATTATGACGAGGAAACCCACGAGCTGGTAAAGGAAGAGGTCGGTTTTGGCTTTGATCTTCCCTATTACACCCAACAGCTGGCTATGGCCGCGCCGGAAACGCCCATCGTCATCCACATGGAAGACCGCGTCCCGGAGGTCACGCTGGAGCAGCTGCAGAAGATCTACTTTGCAGATGTTCTCGGCAGCTATGACAGCGCCCATGTCTACAACCCGCCCCGCACCACCAACCTGGAGCTGGCCTGCAAGGCCATCAACGGCACCATTCTGAATCCCGGCGAGGAGTTCTCCTTCAATAAGGTCGTCGGCGAACGAACCGAGGCCAAGGGCTTCCAGAAGGCCACCGTTTATACGCAGATCGGCAAGAGCGAGCCGGAAACCGGCGGCGGCGTCTGCCAGGTCGCTTCCACCATCTATTCCGCCTGCCTGATGGCGAATCTGCAGGTCACCTACCGCGCCCCGCACATGTATCTCGTAACCTATGTGCCGCGCGGCATGGACGCCACGATTTACTGGGGCTCGCAGGACTATAAGTTCGTCAATAATACCGAATATCCGCTCCGCATCGACGCATCCGTATCCGGCGGTTATGTGCATATCAAGCTGGTCGGCACCGAGCGCGAGAAGGACTACGACCACATCGTTCTGCGCGGTGATACCATTGCCGTCAAGGACTGGAAGATCGTCATGGATGCCGAAAAGGAATCCGATCAGAAGGAACTGACCATCGTCAAGGGCGGCGGCGTGGATGCCAACGGCAAGGCCATCGATATCGCCATGGACTCTGCCGGCAACAAGTATATCCTCGGTGAAGAGGTCAACTACCCCTATACCGGTTATACTGTCAATGCCTACCGCGATTTCTATGACGCGAATAATAAGCTGATCCGCTCCGAATTTTTGCATAGGGATGTGTTCCTCAGCCGGAACCAGTCCTTCAAGGTCACGCCTTATAAGGAGCCCGAAATCAAGGAACCGGAACCCGAACCTGATCCCGAACCTGATCCCGAACCTGATCCCGAACCTGATCCCGATCCCATCCCCGATCCCTCCGGCGGCGGCGATGAAACCGACCCCGGCACCGGTGATAATCCCGGCGAGGGCGGCGGCGAAGGCGACAGCGGCTCCGGCGGTGACTCCGGCAGCTGGTGGTAAAAACTGCATATAATTTCAGGGAACGCCAACCCGGCGTTCCCTATTTTTTCGCAAGAAACCCCGCCCTCGCCTGTCATTGCGAAACCGGTCCGCAGACTGGTGTGGCATCGCCGCCGCAACGGCATCCAGCGAGCAACCGCCCGCAGGGCGGCTCTTAGCGAGTCGGAATCCGTTCTTTTTTTCTTATTTTTGCTGCGGTATGCCCCCGGCGGCCTGCTTTTCTGCCTGAGCAGAGAAAAGCAGGCAAAAGCTGCTCTTATCGGTCTTCTACGAATCTGTGCCTCGCCACGTGCTGACTCCATAAACGTTTTGGTTCATGTTTTTCGCATGGCGTCACCTATGTAATCGTTCCTACGCGACGCCCGATGGCGTGGTGGCGAGGGTTCCTCCGCTCCGAATGACGTTGGAAACGTACTTTCGTTTCTGCGTATGGAATATCACACGCCATATTTACAGAAAAAACGGGCGGAACCCTTTTTGGTTCCGCCCGCTTCTTACTTTCTGAATTTCTGACTTTCCAAAACCGCCTGCTTGTCGCAGCGGTTGTTTTTTTCGTTCTGCTCGTGACCCTTGACCCAGTGGTAGTGCATCTCATGCTGCTGCGTCAGACCAAGCAAAGTCTCCCAAAGATCGGGATTGAGTGCCGGCTTCTTGTCGGACTTGACCCAGCCCTTGCGCTTCCAGCCCCAGGCCCAGCCCTTTTCAAGGGCGTTCAGCACGTAGGTCGAATCCGACCACAGCTCCACGATGCAGGACTCTTTCAAAGCCAGCAGCGCCTGAATGACCGCGGTCATTTCCATGCGGTTGTTGGTGGTCTGTTCCTCGCCGCCGGAGAGCATTTTCTCCACGCCGCCGTATTCAAGGATCGCGCACCAGCCGCCCGGCCCGGGATTGCCGGAGCACGCCCCGTCCGTATAAATCGTAACAGTTTTTTTCATTGATTCTTCATTGATAGCCTTCCCCTGGGGGAAGTTTGTGTAGGGCGCGATGTAGGCATCGCGCCCTACGGCAATGCTTCCTAAAATCGGTTTCCGGTCTTTCGTACAGATCGTAACAAAATACGCTCCGTTCTGACTGTAATCATATCCCGTCAGACGCGGGTGTATCCTTCTTTCCATCACGCCTGCGGCTGCTCTGCTGTCTCCTCCTCGGGTTCTGCGTCCACGCGTTCGATGGAGAATACCCTGCCGCCTTCGGGCAGGCGCATCAGAATGACGCCCTGGGTATCGCGCTTATAGATGTTGATGCCTGAAACCTTCATGCGGATCAGCACGCCGCCGGACTCGATGAGCATCAGATCATCGCCGTCTTCTACGATGGCCACGCCGCAGACCTTTCCGGTCTTTTCGGTGATGTTGTAGTTCTTGAGACCCTTGCCGCCTCTGAGCTGCGGATGACGTTCGCCGCGGTCCCCGAGACGCATATACTCGGTCAGCTCCGTCCGCTTGCCGAAGCCGTTTTCGGTGACGGTCAGCAGCTGCTTGCCCTCCTGCGCGATGCCCGCGCCGACAACAAAGTCACCCTCTGAAAGATCGATGCCGCGCACGCCTGCCGCGTCACGGCCCATGATGCGCACATTGTTTTCGCTGAAGCAGATGGCCATGCCGTCATGGGTAGCCAGCACGATGTTGTTTTCGCCCGTGGTCTTCATGACCGCGATCAGTTCATCGCCCTCGTTGAGAGAAAGCGCACGGATACCGGCCTTTCTTGCCGTGTTGAGGCATTCCAGCGTCACGCGCTTGATCGTGCCCATCTTCGTCACGAAGAGCAGATTGTCCTCATCAAATTCGCGCACGGTGATGCCTGCGGTGACCTTTTCGCCCGGCTCCAGCGGCAGGATATTGACGATGTTGCTGCCCTTGGCGGTGCGGCCTGCCTCCGGGATCTGATATCCCTTGCGGCGGTGTACCTTGCCGAGGTTCGTAAAGAACAGAATGAAATCGTGGGTAGAAGCGGAGAAAACGCTTTCCACGAAGTCCTCGTCCTTGAGCGTCTGACCCGTCACGCCGCGGCCACCGCGTTTCTGGCTGCGGTAGGTGGAGGCGGGCACGCGCTTGATGTAGCCCGCATGGGAGAGTGTAAAGACGCACTGCTCCTCCTCGATGAGATCTTCGATGTCGATCTCGTCCTCCACGTCCTGGATCTCCGTCATGCGGTCATTGCCGTACTTGTCGCGGATGGCGATCAGCTCTTCCTTGAGTACGCTCTTGAGAAGCGCCTCATCGGAAAGCAGACGGTTGTAGTATGCGATGCGCTCTTCCAGTTCCTTATATTCGTTTTCAAGCTTCTCGCGTTCAAGTCCCTGCAGGCGCTTGAGCTGCATGTCGAGAACGACCTGCGCCTGAATTTCAGACAGACCGAACCGCTCCATGAGCGCTTCCTTTGCATCGTCATAGCGGCTGCGGATGATCCGGATAACCTCGTCGATGTTGTCCTCTGCGATCAGCAGACCCTCCAGTACGTGCTGGCGCTCCTTGGCCTTGCGCAGATCATACTGGGTACGGCGGGTGATGATCTCCTCCTGGAAGTTGAGGTACTCGTCGAGAATGTGGCGCAGGGAGAGGATCCTCGGCTGCGACTGATTGTTGACGAGCGCCAGCATGGTCACGCCGAAGGTGATCTGCATCTGCGTCTGTGCAAAAAGTCTGTTCAGAACGACCTGTCCGTTTGCATCCTTTTTCAGCTCGATGACCACACGCATACCGTTGCGGTCGGTTTCGTCGCGCAGATCGGAAATGCCGTCGAGGCGCTTGTCACGCACCTGCTCTGCAATCGATGCGATGAGCTGGCGCTTGTTGACCTGATACGGCAGCTCCGTCACGATGATGCGCTGGCGGTTCTGCCCGTATTCCTCAAACTCTGCCCGGGCGCGGACGGTGATCTTGCCGCGGCCGGTGGCGTAGGCAGCACGGATGCCGCTGCGGCCCATGATGATGCCCTTTGTCGGGAAATCCGGGCCCTGAATATGCTCCATGATGTCGGGCAGGGTCGCTTCCGGATCGTCCAGCACGCAGATGCAGGCGTCGATGACCTCGCGCAGATTGTGGGGCGGGATGTTGGTGGCCATGCCGACAGCGATGCCGGACGAGCCGTTTACCAGCAGGTTCGGGAATCGGGACGGCAGAACTCTCGGTTCTTTTCTCGACTCATCGAAGTTGGGATCCCAATCCACGGTCTCCTTGTCGATGTCGCGCAGCATCTCGTTGGAGATTTTGGAAAGGCGTGCCTCGGTATATCGGTAGGCCGCGGGGGGATCGCCGTCCACGGAGCCGAAGTTGCCGTGGCCGTCGATGAGCGGATGCCGCAGGGAGAAGTCCTGCGCAAGACGGACGAGGGCATCGTAGACCGATGCGTCGCCGTGGGGATGATACCGGCCGAGGACATCGCCGACAGCGGTCGCGCACTTGCGGAAGGGCTTGTCGTAGGTCAGATTGTCCTCGTACATGCCGTAAAGAATGCGGCGATGGACGGGCTTCAGACCGTCTCTGACATCGGGCAGCGCACGACCGACGATAACGGACATGGCGTAGTCGATGTAGGAGCTTTTCATCTCATGGACAAGCTCGGATTCCACGATCGTCTGATCGGGGAAACGAATGTCCTCCGGTTTGTAATCTTTCTTATGTGCCATTTATGGGTTCTCCTTTGTTTGGAGTAGGGTCAGCATCTTCGATGATGCGAGATTCTTTGTAGGGCGGGGCTTATGCATCCGATGGAACCGAAAATCGCTGAAATGTCTTGTGTTTTCAGATTCCATTTCTGCGTAAATCTTAAAATCTGTCATTGCGAGCCAGTGCCGCGCACTGGCGTGGCAATCCGTTCTCTACTGTTCCAGAGTTTCAAATAAGTCTTTCCATTCCGGATTCATGGACGCGATCCATTTATTTTTCCGTTTTCGGTTCCAGCCCTTGATCTGCTTTTCCCGTTCGATCGCGTCTGTTACAGTCGGGGAAGCATCATAATAAACGAGCTTTGTCACATGGTATTTTGCCGTAAAGCTATTCGGATCCAAATGCTGCCTATGCTCATAAACTCTTCTGCAAAGATCATTCGTAACGCCGGTATAGATTACCGTGTTTGTAAGATTTGCAAGAATGTAGACATAGTACATATCGGCAGTTACCTCATGAGGAGGACGGATTGCCACGCCAGTGAAATCGTTCACTGGCTCGCAATGACAAGCCAAATAAATCTCAAATATCCAGATTCACGACATACTTCGCGTTTTCCTCGATGAATTCCTTTCTCGGCTCAACCTCCTCGCCCATCAGAACGGTGAAGATCTGATCGGCGGCGATGGCGTCCTCGAGGGTGATGCGGCGCAGCGTTCTCGTGGTGGGATCCATGGTGGTCTCCCAAAGCTCGTGGGGGTTCATTTCGCCAAGACCCTTAAATCTGGAAATATCGACCTTGGCGTTGGGATTGTTCTCACGCAGCTCGGCAGAAATCTTGTCGCGCTGTTCATCGGAATAGGCCACGCGGGTGGTCTTGCCGCGCGTCAGCTTGAAAAGCGGCGGAACGGCGGAATAAACATAACCCTGCTCAATGAGCGGCCGCATGAAGCGGAAGAAGAAGGTCAAAAGCAGCGTACGGATGTGGCTGCCGTCCACATCGGCATCCGCCATGATGATGACCTTGTGATAGCGGAGCTTTTCGATGTTGAATTCATCGCCGATGCCGGCGCCGAGCGCCGTGATGACGGGCTGCAGCTTATCGTTGCCGTAGACCTTGTCGGCTCTGGCCTTTTCCACGTTCAGCATCTTGCCCCAAAGAGGCAAAATCGCCTGGAACCGGGAGTCGCGTCCCTGGGTAGCGGAGCCGCCTGCGGAGTCACCCTCGACGATGTAGATTTCGGTCAGCTCGGGATCGGTGTCGTTGCAGTCGCGCAGCTTGTCCGGCATCTGACCGGATTCGAGTCCGGTCTTGCGGCGGATGGCTTCGCGCGCCTTCCGGGCGGCTTCTCTTGCCCGGTTGGCCATCATGGCCTTTTCCAGAATTGCCTTGCCGATGCCGGGATTTTCTTCGAGGAACTCCTCAAGCTGTTTGGATACGATGTTATTGACCAGCGTACGCATGGAGGCGTTGCCGAGCTTGGCCTTGGTCTGGCCCTCAAACTGCGCCTCGGTCAGCTTGACGGAGATGATCGCCGTCAGACCCTCGCGCACGTCCTCGCCGGAAACCTTGTCGTCGCCCTTGATGTAACCCTTCTTCACGCCGTAGGCGTTCAGAACGGAGGTCAGCGCCCGCTTGAAGCCTTCCTCGTGCATACCGCCTTCCGGAGTATGGATGTCGTTGGCAAAGGAGACGATGGTCTCGTTGAAGCTGTCGTTATACTGCAGGGCGATCTCCGCGGTGGAGTCGTCCTTCTTGCCCGCCATGTAGATGACCTGCTCGTGCATGGGGGTTTTGTGGCGGTTATACCATTGGACGAACTCGCGGATGCCGCCCTCGTAGCACATGGAGTCAAAACGCTCCTTTTCCGGCTTTGTCGCGGAATCGATGCGCTCGTCGGAGATCGTGATGTGCAGACCGGCATTCAGAAATGCCTGCTCGCGCATACGGGTGTGCAGGGTCTCATAATCATAGATCAGCGTGTCGAACATCTGCGGATCGGGCTTGAAGGTGACCTTTGTGCCGTGCTTGTCGGTGGTGCCGACAATGCGCATTTCCTGCAGAATGTGACCCCGGGTGAACTTCATCTCATAGATGTGTCCGTCGCGGGAAACCTGCACCTCGAGCCATTCGGAGAGGGCGTTGACAACGGAGGCGCCGACGCCGTGCAGACCGCCGGAGACCTTGTAGCCGCCGCCGCCGAATTTGCCGCCTGCGTGCAGAACGGTGTAAACGACCTCCAGCGCAGGCTTGCCGGTCTGCGCCTGAATGTCGACGGGGATGCCGCGGCCGTCATCGGTGACGGTGATGGTGTCGCCCTCGTTGATGGTGACGGTGACGTTGCGGCAGTAGCCTGCCAGCGCTTCGTCGATGGCGTTGTCCACGATCTCATAGACCAGATGGTGCAGGCCGGAAACGCTGGTGGAGCCGATGTACATACCCGGGCGCTTGCGGACTGCTTCGAGTCCCTCCAGCACCTGAATCTGACTGGCGTCATATTCCGTCTCAACTACTTCATTTTTCAGAACTTCTTCACTCATTATGGATACTCCTTTTGAAGGATAAAAAACGCAAAAGAATAATACGCAGAATCAATCATCTGCCCGTAGAGGTCGGCGTCCGCGACAACCCGTGAAAGCGCCTTCCCCTTGGGAAAGGTGCCGAGCACAGCGAGGCGGATGAGGGTAATGGAGCACAAGCATATCAGCACTATGCTTATCTATAGGCACGCAAAAGCCGACCCTCATCAGTCACGGTTTCGCCGTGCCAGCTTCCCCCGGGGGAAGCCTTTCTTTCTGTCTACCTCGAGGGAAATCTTTTATTCCTCTTCCAGTCTCTTCACCAGCACCGCCGCGTTATACTGCGTCAGATAAACCCGGTTCATGCCGAATTCACTGGTAACGAGAAAGGACTTGGGAAGCTCATCCGTGGCCTCGACCACTTCGCCCGCCGTCTGCGCCTGCGCAAGAAAATTTCTTGTCCACTTGGACCAGGTAGTGTTGTCCAGATCGAACACACCCACCACCGCGCTTTTCCGCACGGTAAAGTCCGAACCGATGTTTACGTACATAGCTGTCCTCCGCGGATAGTCACGGTCTGACCGATGTTGGTCACGCGCTCCGGCTCACAGCAGGTGATAAAAACCTGCCCGGAGGAAATCTGATTCAGCACAAAGTCCTGCCGTCTGGCATCCAGCTCGGAAAGCACATCGTCTAAAAGCAGAACCGGCTCCTCTCCGGTGTCGCGCCGCAGAAGCTCCCGCTCTGCCAGTTTCAGCGAGATTGCCGCCGTGCGGGTCTGTCCCTGCGAGCCGAAGGCCTTGATGGAGATGCCGTCCAGCTTTGCGTCAAAATCGTCCTTATGCGGCCCGGTCAGACATTGGCCGGATTCCAGCTCCGCCTTGTAGTGGCTTTGCTGATGATCGAGCAGACACGAAAAGATCTCCTTCTGCTCGGCAAAGGGGTCGCGGATGGTGGAAACGGTCTGATAGGAAGCCGTCAGCGCCTCGCGCCCGCCGGAAAATTCATGGTGATAATCCGCCGCCGCCTTGATGAGGGAATTTAAGTACCGCGCCCGGTGCCAGATTAAAATTGCACCCACCTGCGCCAGCCGATAATTGAACTCCGGCAGCGGATCGAGAAGCGACGGCATCTCGTGGTAATCCTTGAGAATGCGCGTCTTGCTGTCGAGCAGCTTGTTATATTCCGCTAAGGCCTGCGCGTAGCCGGGCCGCAGCTGACAGAGGGCATTGTCCAAAAGCTTTCGCCGCGGTGCGGCGCCGCCCTTCAGAACGGAAAGATCGTCCGGGCAGAACAGAACCGTTGTCAGAACGCCCGGCAGCTCCGCCGCCGTTTTCTGCTTCACGCCGCCGATAAAAAGCTGCTTTGGCCGATGCGAAGCAAATAACACCGCGCGAATGGACTGCTCCCGTCCCTGCGAAAAAAGCCGGCAGGAAAGATCTGCAAAATCAGCGCCGAAGCCGATCAGCTCCACCTGCCGCATGGTGCGGAAGCTCCTGCCCGTGGAAAGGTAGGAAACCGCCTCTAAAAGATTCGTCTTTCCCTGCGCGTTTTCGCCGACGATCAAATTGACGCCGGGATGGATGGGCAGATCAAGTGCGGCATAATTCCGAAACCCGTAAAGCTGCAGTCTTGTCAGCTTCATGCGGTTTCCTCGGTGACACGCCAGGTGTTATTGAGAAACTTCACGGTGTCGCCCGGATGCAGCTTCTTGCCGCGCATGGTGCAGACCTCGCCGTTGACCTCCACTTCACCGTTGACGATGAAGTTTTTCGCCATGCCGCCGGATTCCACCACATTTGCGAATTTCATGAAATCCTGCAGCTTGATAAATTCGGTATGAATGGGAATGTCGATGACAGATTCCGAAAGTTTTTTCGTGACACGTACTTTCATAATCAATCTCCCCTCATTTTTAGTCTTTATATCGATGTTTGTTGCATTTTCCGCTGCAACGTCAGAAAAAAAATTTCTCTGCCGCTTTTTTGTGCGCACCCAGTAGAGAACGCTGCGATCTGCGTTCCGCTTCCCAGATCCATTTTGCAGTCATCAGCGGCAAGCGAGTGACAGAGGAACGAGTCGAGCCGCCGGTCAGGTACCGTTGTTTCTGACAAAAGGAAAGATTCCAAAGAAAACCCTGCGGTTTTCTTTGGCACGTCTTCGGGTACTTTCGCCGTGCAGCGAAAGTACCCCGCCGGAGGCATGGCCAGCAAAAAATATTACCAAGAGCTGTTCCGTTCCTGCGTCGCGGCGGGTTATGGAATATCGGGCGAATTTCTTACTCCCCCGCCTTGAGTCTGACAGGCAGCACCATATAGCTGTAACGCTTGCTGCCATCGGTCGGATTGAGGACAATGGGACTCAGACCGTTGATGAATTCCAGCGTGCACTCGGGATCCGGAACGGCGCGCAGCGCATCGAGCAGATACTTGCAGTTGAAGCCGATCTCCATATCGCGGCCGTCACCTGCGATGGTACACATATCATGCGCCTCGCCGATGGTGGAAACGGTGCGGAAGTCCGCCGTCTGATTGCCGAACTTGCAGCGAACGGGGCTCTTGAGCTTTTCGGAAATGATCAGACTCACACGCTCGATGGAATCGGTGATCTCCGAAACGTTGGCAGCCATCTTGATGGCGTTGTCCTGCGGCAGCACCTTGCGCCACTCGAGGAAATCACCCTCCAGCAAACGGCAGACCAGCGTTGCATCGCCGATGGTAAAGAGAATGTGCTTTGTTCCGAGATAGAAGGTCGCGGACTCATCGGTATCACCGAGGATCTTTTCCACTTCCTTCAGTGCAGCCGACGGCGCAACGAACTTGAGCGTTCTGCCGATGGGCTCGGCCGCCATCCATCTTCTCAGCGCCAGCCGGTAGCCGTCCACCGCCACGGTGGTGATGGACTCGTCACAGACCTCGAACAGAATGCCGGTATGAATCGGACGGGCCATGTTGTCGCTGACGGCAAAGATGGTGCCGGAGATCAGTGTTTTCAGCTCCTGCTGCGGCAGGCTGATGCCCTTTTCGGATTCCACATCCGGCAGCTCCGGATAGTCCTCGGCAGAGGTGGCAGTAATGGTAAACGAAGAGATGCCGCCGCGGATGGATACCTTAAAGTTATCGTCCACGGTGATACAGACCATATCGTCCGGCAGCTTGCGGACGATATCGAAGAACAGACGGGCGGGGAAAATGGCCTCGCCGGTCTCTGCGATCTCCGCATCCACGCCGACGGTAATGCCCGTTTCCAGATTATAACCGGAAAGCATGACTTTGACACCGGCGCGGACATAAATGCCCTCCAGCGCCTGAATGGCGCTCTTAACTGCGACGGTTCTGGATGCCACTGAAATGGCCTGCACGAGCAGCGCTTTTTCACAGGTAAACTTCATATCGTTGCCTCCGTTTCTCTTTCAGGAAGAAAGAAAGGATAAATTTTAGTAGTAAGAAGCAGTAGGAAAAATTTATGTGGATAACTCAGTTTTTCCCAGACATATCAAGGCTTTTTTATCAACAGCCAAAAGTGGAACAAATCATGGCTTATACACAGCTGCAACTGTGAAACATCTGTCAAACGATTTTCCACAGAAATTTTATCCACAGTCAACAGCCTTCTGTTTACAGTTTCAGGAACGTTAAAGCTTGTTGTTGATGTTGGAAATGATGTCTCGGATGTTGTCCTGCAGCCCCATCGCGGGATCCATCAGCAGCTTTTCGATTTTGTTGATGCCGTGCAGGATGGTGGTGTGATCGCGGCCGAATTCCTTGCCGATGTCGGGAAGGCTCATGTTTGTGAGCTTTCTCACCAGATACATGGCGACCTGTCTTGCCTCGGCGGTATTTTTGGTCTTGAGCGTGCCGCGCAGAACCTGCTCCTCGATGGAATAGAATCTGCTGACCTCGGAGATGATCAGACCCGGCGTCGGCATGCCGCCCGCGTCATCCGGATGCATATCCTTGATGGCTCTTGCCACATTTGCAACCGTCAGCGGCATCCCGTCCAGATCGTGATAGGCAAGGATCTTATTGACCGTACCCTCGATCTGACGGACATTGAAGGTGATGTTTTCCGCCACATACGCGCACACATCATCCGGGAAATCCATACCCAGCGAATAGGCCTTGTTCTTGATGATGGCCATGCGGGTCTCATAATCCGGCGGGATGATATCGGCGAGCAGACCCCATTCAAACCGGGTTTTCAGGCGATCTTCCAGAAGGTTCATTTCCTTCGGCGGCCGATCTGCCGTCAGAACGATCTGCCGGTGGTTTTCATAAAGGTTGTTGAAAGTGTGGAAGAATTCCTCCTGCGTAGATTCCTTGCCGGCAATGAACTGGATATCATCGACGAGAAACAGATCTGCGCTGCGGTATTTGCTGCGGAACTCAATGTTTCTGCCCTGTCTGACGGCTTCGATCAGCTCATTGGTAAACTGATCACCCTTGATGTAAACGATGTTGAATTCGGGATGTGCATGATGCACCTCGGTCGCAATGGCGTACAGAAGATGGGTCTTTCCGAGCCCGGAGGGGCCGTAGATGAAAAGCGGGTTATATGCCTCGGCAGGATTTTTCGCAACTGCCAGCGCTGCCGCATGGGCAAAGCGGTTGGAGGATCCGACCACGAATTTGTCAAAGGTGAACTGGGGATTGAATTCGATGAAATCCGGCTTTTTATTTTTTTCCTTGAAGGCCTTCAGTTCTTCCTCGTCCAGCACGGAAAGCTCAATGTTCACACCGAACAGGTCCTGCATGGCGTCTTTGATGTAGTCCGCGCAGCGGCGCAGGATGATATCTTTGCGGTAGGAAGACGGGGAATATAAAACCAGCTTGGTGTCCGTCAGCTCCACGACCTCAGTGTCGTCGAACCAGGTTGAAATGAGAGGTGCGGTCAGCTTGCTTTCCATATGACCGAGCACCTTGGCCCAAACATAAGCAGAGGAATACATGGACTGCTCCTTTCCGGTTTTTCTGATTTTCAGAAAATAAACGGCTAAAAAATCAAACTCTTTCGCATGATACTGTGTATAAAAATTTTACCACAGATTTCTGCTTATTGCAAGCTATACATTATATAAAAAGAAAATCGAAAAAATCACACCCTTGCAGGGCTCAACGACCCGGCGCGCCGCAAAAAGCCTTCCCCCCGGGGAAGATGTCCGTAAAGCGGACGGATGAGGGTCAGTCCCGCTCCGACGGCGCGGCATAACATCACAAAATGTAAGGGAGCGGTTTGCGGCCCCATTCTTCTTTTCGCAGAAAAGAAGAACCGCCCCGCAGGGTGAAGAAGAAAAGGCCTTCCCGTGCGGCATCATGTATCTCTTCCGCAAGTTTTCGGCGCACATCGATCGCCCGACACTGCCGGAAAAGGAATGACCTCCCACAGCCCGTCATTGCTGATGATGCCGCAGAGGTTTTGCGTATGAAATATCGTACCCGTAGGGAGCGCTGCTTGCCCACGTCACGGCATTGCGATTCCCGGCGCTTCATGCGACGCCAATCGCGCCGCTTCCTTGAAAACGCCTCGCTTCATCTGCCACTGGCAGCGCTTCGGCGTTTTCCCCGGCGTTCCGCCTCTCAATTCTACCTCACCTTGTAGGGCGGGGGCTTGCCCCCGCCGCTTAACATGTTCAAAACAAAAGAAGGCGCTCCGAACCCGGTGCGCCTTCTTTCTTCTCATGATTTTATTTTGCCAGATACTCTTTCAAAAACAGGATCGCCTGCCGGTATCCCTCGAACCCGAGCCCCGTGTAGGTTTTCACGCAGGCCTGCCGGATGTAGGAGATCTGCCGGAAATCCTCGCGTTTGGAAACATCGGAAAGATGCACCTCCACCGTCGGGATGGAAACCGCCTTCACGGCGTCCAGAATTGCCACGCTGGTGTGGGTGTAGGCGGCGGGATTGATGACGATGCCGTCATAGACGCCGAGGGCCTTCTGGATCTCGTCCACGATGGCGCCCTCATGGTTGGACTGGAAGCAGCTTACCTCGATGCCGGCTTCCTCTGCGCTTTTCTCAATGAAGCGGATGAGCGCCGGATAATCCTGCGCGCCGTAGATAGACGGCTCCCGGATGCCGAGCATATTGAGATTCGGGCCGTTGATGATCAGAAATTTCATACGATAACCTTCTCTCCGAATAATCTCAAGATTTCGTCCGCGGCATCATCAATGCTGCGGCAGTTTTCAATCGCAAGGTCGGCAAAGCGTCTGTAACGCGGTTCCCGCGTGTCATAAAGCGCCTGCAGATCACAGTTTTGGGAAAGCGGTCTGTCCTCGAGGGAAAGACACGAAAGCGGCCGTTTGATCCATACGATGACGCCGTTCTGATGCAGAAAATTGTAATTTTCCTCCCGCAGGACGCTGCCTCCGCCGGTGGAAATAATCCTGCGGTGTTTCTTTCCAAGCTCTGCCAGTACCTCGCATTCAAGATCCCGGAAGGCGGCTTCCCCCTGCTCCAGGATGATCTGCGAGGGCTTTAAGCCGGTCTTTCTGAAGATTTCCGCGTCGCTGTCGACGACCTCCCGCCCGGTTCTTTTTCCGAGCGCCTCGGCGATCGTGCTTTTGCCGCAGCCGGGCATGCCGATCAGAACGATGTTCTGCATGGACACGGCAAGCTCGCGGGTGATGCGGCTTATCTCGCTGTCTGCGATCTGTTTTCCGCTGAAAAGCTCCGCGCTCCGCTTGGCCTGCGCCACGAGCATGTAAAGTCCGTTGGCATACGCAAGTCCAAGCTGCTCGGCCTGCAGCAGAAGCGCCGTCCTTGCGGGATTGTAGATGATGTCGAGTACGCCCTCCAGCTGCGGCAGCCGCCGCAGATCCAGCGGCGCTTTTCCGGTTTCGGGATACATGCCCACCGGTGTGGTGTTGACGACGAGCCTCGCGTCCGCGTGCATCTCTAAGTTCTCATAGTTGTTTTCACCGGTTCGGCTGATGATGACGGTCTGCGCGCCGAGCGATTCCAGTGCTACCCGGGCGGAGGCGGAAGCCCCGCCGCTGCCGAGGATGAGCGCCTTCCTTCCGGCAACATCCACGCCTGCATGCCGTACCAGCGCCAAAAATCCGAAAACATCCGTGTTTTCACCGTAAAGCTCGCCGTTTTCCCACCGCACAATGGTGTTGATGCTGCCGGTTTTCTTTACGGTTTCGCTGACGCAGTCCATAAACGGCACAACGGCTCTTTTGTAGGGAATGGTCACATTCAGACCCGACCAGCTTTCCTCCCGCAGAAATGCCGCGATTTCATCCTCCTGCTTTTCAAAGAGGGCGTAATCGTAGCTTGCAAGCATATTGTGAATGGCGGGCGAATAGCTGTGGCCCAGTTTTTTTCCGAGTAAACCGCACTGCATGTCAGAACACCTCGCTGTAGCTGCCGAGATAGGTAAACTGCTCGCAGGCGGTAGGCAGCTCGCCGATGAGCTGCAGCAGCTTCGGAGAATAGACCGGCGTGTCAATGTCGAAGTAGAACATGAACTCAAATTCGCGGTTCGGCAGCGGCCGGCTTTCCAGCTTGTTGAGATTGATGCCGAGGGCGAAGAGTCTGGAGAGCAGCTTGTAAAGCGAGCCCGGCTCATGGGGCAGCGTCAGCATGAAGCTGGTGCGATTCGCGCCGGGGTAGATTTCAAGATTCTTGCTGATGCAGATAAAGCGGGTGTAATTCTTGTCCGTGTTCTGCACCGATTCTTTCAGACATTCCAGCGTGTAGTATTTCATGCAGGAGACGGAAGCCAGCGCAGCAATGTCATTCCGGCCGGACTCGGCCACCATCTTTGCCGCCACGGCGGTATTTTCGCAGGCGATGACGCGCACATTGGGCAGCGTGCTCAAGAAATGCGAGCATTGGCTGATGGCCTGCTCATGGGAATAGATCTCGCGGATGTCCTCCAGTTTCGTGCCGGGTTTGACCAGCAGGTTGTGGTCGATGCGGATGCGGACGCTGCGCACGATGCTGAACTTGTGGTGCATCATGAGATCGTATACCGAGTTGACAGAGCCTGCGGTGCTGTTTTCGATGGGAATCACGCCGTATTTGCAAAGACCCTTTTCAATGGCGGAGAATACCGCCTCGAAGTTCGAAACGAACAGAATGTTCGGATTACGGAAAAGTCTGTCGCAGGCGAACTGGGAGTTCGCTCCCTCAATGCCCTGACATGCCACGCTGGCATACTCCGGGAAAAGCCGCGGAGTCGTTTCAATCGCGTCCTGAATTTTCTGTGTCAGCTCGCTGCTGATGCCGTTCAGTCTGTTCTGATAGCTCCGGCTCAGGGTGAAAATCAAAGAATACAGAAACGGCGTATAGTCTTTGATCTCGTCCGGCGTCTGATTGATGACGGAGGTCAGAACGTCCCGTTCCCGTTTGGGGTCGAAAATCGGCAGATTGTTTTTCTTTTTGTAGTCCGCAATCTGCGCGGCGAGTGCCATCCGGTCAGAGAAAAGCTTCACAAGCTGTGCATCAATTTCGTCGATCTGATCGCGGAAAGATTTTTTGTCCATGTCTAAACCTCCTTTTTTCTTCCAAGCCATGCGTCATAGACCGCAATGGCGGCAGCGGCCTCCACGCAGGGCACGGCCCGGGGAACGATGCAGGGATCGTGTCTGCCGGTGACGGACAGTTCCGTCTGCTCCCCGGTTTCAAGATTCACGCTTTTCTGCGCCATGGCGATGGAGGGTGTCGGCTTAAAGGCGGCGCGGAAGGTAAGCGGCATACCGTTTGTGATGCCGCCGAGAATGCCGCCGCAATGGTTGGTCTCGGTCCGCACGGTTCTGTTTTCAATGCAGAAAGCATCGTTGTTTTCGCTGCCGGTCATCTGCGAAACGGCAAAGCCCGCGCCGAATTCCAGTCCCTTCACGGCAGGAATGCCGAAAACGATCTGTGCAATGTGGTTCTCCATGCCGCCAAACATCGGGTCGCCCAGTCCGACGGGAAGATTCAGAACCGCGCATTCAATGATGCCGCCCACGGAATCGCCCTGTGCCTTTGCTTCGGCGATCCGGGCCTTCATCCTTTCGCCCTGCAAATCACTTACAACGGGAAACTCCTTTTCCGCCGTGGAAGCTCGCAGTACGCCTTCGTCCTCAATGCCGCCGATGGCGGCGATGCGGGAGATAATCTCAATGCCCTCCTGCTTCAGGAGCTGTTTGCAGATGCCGCCCGCGATGCAAAGAGGCGCCGTCAGCCTGCCGGAAAAGTGGCCGCCTCCGGCGTAGTCCTGCGCGCCGTGGTATTTGACCTCGGCGGTGTAGTCTGCGTGACCGGGTCTTGGCAGGGTCTTAAGCTGGGAATAGTCCGCCGAGCGGGTGTTGGTGTTGCGGATGATGGCCGTCAGCGGCGTGCCGCAGGTGGTGTCACCCACGATGCCGCAGAGAAATTCGGGGGTGTCCGCTTCTTTTCTCGGCGTGGAGTAGGCATTTTTGCCCGGTGCGCGCCGGGAGAGGAAGGCGGCAAGTTCGTCAAAATCCAGTTTTTTTCCGGCGGGAATCCCCTCCAGCGTCATGCCGATGGCTGCGGAGTGGGACTGACCGAAGATGGTCATGCGGATGTTTTCACCGTAGCTGCTGCTCATTGCGTTACCTCCAGCGAATCAAGATCGGCCCAAAAGCCGGGATAGGATTTGTCCACACATTGCGCGCCCGTTACCGTGACGGGGTTTTCGCAGTGTCCTGCCGCCACGGCGGCCGCCATGGCGATGCGGTGATCGTTCGCCGCGTCCGCGGTGCCACCTAACAAAGACGGCTTTCCGTGGATAATCAAACCGTCCCGCGTCTGCTGAATATCGGCGCCGAGGGCGGTGAGCATTTCGGCCGTGGTTTTCAGCCGGTCGGATTCCTTGAGCCGCAGCCGTCCGGCATTTTCAATGATTGTCGTGCCTTCCGCGCCTGCTGCCAGCGCGCAGATGGTGGGCACAAGATCGGGAATCTGCCTTGCATCCACAACTGTGCCGTGCAGCGATTTCCGCCGCACCGTGACGCAGTCCCCGTCTGCTTGAACTTCGCTTCCGAAACTGCGCAGCACCTGCAGAATCTGTGCGTCACCCTGTGCGCTTGTAAGCGGCAGATTTCGGACGCAAACGCCCTTTTCACTCATCGCGCCCATGCAGAGGAAGAAGGCGGCGTTTGACCAGTCGGCCTCCACGAAGCGCATTTCTTCTGCGAGATAGGTCTGATTGCCGGGCACGGTGTAGGTTTGTCCTTCTTTTGTAAACCGGATGCCGGAAGAAAGCAGCGCGTTTTCCGTCATGCGGATGTAGCTTTCCGACTCAATGTCTCCCGTGACCGTCAGGGTGCTGGTTCCATCCAGTAACGGCAGCGCAAACAGAAGCCCGGAAATATACTGCGAAGAGATGTTGCCGGGGATAATAAACTCCCCTGCTGTCAGCTTCCCGGACAGATACAGCTCGCTTCCCTGCCGGGAGAAGATCATGCCGCGGCTGGACAGCACATCCGTCAGCGCATCCACCGGGCGGCTGGGCAGCTTTCCCTCCATGTGGAAAACCGCTGTCTGACCCAAAGCACCTGCCACGGGAATCAGAAACCGCAGCGTCGATCCGCTTTCACCGCAGAAAAGATGCTTGATTTCGCCGTTTGCGCAACCCTCAATCGGATGCACCTGCAGCTTCCCTTCGCCGTTTGCGCGAATATCACCTCCGAGGGCATTCAAACAGACAATCGTCGCGGCGATGTCTTTGGAAATGCCGTCGCAGACGAGAACGGAGTCCTCCTTACTGAGTGCGGCGCAGATCAGCAGTCTGTGGGCCTGCGATTTGGAGGCAGGAACTTTGACACAGCCGCAGCGTTTACCGGCCTCAATGGTGACAGTCATGCAATTCCTCCGTCCTGCAGCCAGCCGAGCAGCGCGTCCTTTTTGATTTTTTCTATTGTGCAGCAGCCGATTTTTTGCGGCACAATCAGATTTAAGCTGCCGCCGCTGCTTTTCTTGTCGCTTCCCGCGGCGAGGAAAAGTTCCTGCGCGGAAAAGGGAATCTCCGCCGCAAGATTGTATTTTTCCAAAAGCTCCATGAGCTTATGAAGCGTATCCGCCGCACAAAATCCGCGCGTGACGGCGGCTTTCGTGATGGCAGCCATGCCCATGGCAACGGCCTGCCCGTGGGCGATGGAGAACTGACTGCAGCTTTCCACGGCGTGGCCGAAGGTGTGGCCGAAGTTCAGGAGCATCCGGCAGCCCCGGTCAAATTCATCCTGCTCCACAAAGTCACGCTTCATGCAGACGCAACGGCTCACAACGGCTTCATACTGCTCTTTAACGGGTTTTTTCTCCAGCGAAGTGAACAGTTCTTCGCTTCCGATCATGGCGTATTTGATAATCTCGGCGCAGCCGTTTCGGTATTCATCTTCCGGCAGCGTCTGAAAGGTGTCCGTGTCGCAGAGAACGAGGGAGGGCTGATAAAAACAGCCCGCCTGATTTTTTCCGCTTGGCAGATCGACCGCGGTCTTGCCGCCCACGGAGGAATCGACCGCCGCCAGTAAAGAGGTCGGAATCTGCGCGAAGGCGATGCCCCGCTGATAGGTGGCAGCGGCAAAACCCGCAAGATCGCCCACCACGCCGCCGCCGAGGGCAACGATGCAGTCAGACCTTGCAATGCGCGCGGCACACATGGTTTCCAAAAGCTCCCCGTAGACGGACAGATTTTTGCTGCTCTCGCCGTGGGGGAACACAAATTCCATAGTATCAAAACCGGCACTCTGCAAACTTTCCCGGAGTGTTTTGCCGTAAAGGGCAAACACATTGTCGTCGGAAACGATCACCGCCCGGCACGGCGGAATCACTTCCGCCAGCTTTTCTCCGGCCTTCGGCAGAAGACCTTCGCCGATCAGAACCTCATAGTTTCTTGATGCATGAACCGAAACGCTCTGCATTATCCGTCAACCTCCTCCTTGCGCAGCTTGCCTTCCAGCAAAAGCTGCTCCAGCTGCTCCCGGTCGCCGCGATCAATCGCGCCGCGGTAAGCGCTCAGATTGTCAATGAGTGTATCGATTTCCTTCAGCAGAAAATCGCGGTTATCCAAAAACAGTTCCGCCCACATCTGCGGATTGAGCCATGCCACGCGGGTCATGTCGCGGTAGCTGCCTGCAGACATACCCTTATGCTTGGTGGCGCTGGGGCTTTTGATGTAGGCGCTCGATACGATGTGCGCCAGCTGCGAGGTAAAGGCGATCATGGCGTCGTGTTTTTCCGCGGTGGTCACGGTGATGGTGGCAAAGCCCGCCGGACGCAGCAGGAATTTGATGCGTTCCAACAGCTCAATATCGTCATAGCGCGGCGGAATGATAACCATGGGCGCGCCCTGATAGAGATTTGCTCTTGCGTATTTGAAGCCGGAAAACTGCGTACCGGCCATGGGGTGACCGCCGACATAGAGAAAGCCGTATTCCTCCGCCAGCCTTGTTCCCTCCTGCACGAGGACGCGCTTGGTGCCGCAGCAATCGATGACTACGGGTTTTTTGCCGAAATACGGCCCCTCCTGCTCGAGAAAATCGATGGCGGCCTGCGGATAGGTGCAGACGAGGATCAGATCGCATTCCGGCAGCTTTTCCCTTGTCAGTTCAAGGTGGACAGCACCGCTCAGCATGGCAAATTGAAGAACGGAGTTGTCAATATCTTTTGCGGCAACCATGTGTCCGGCTGCGCTGTAAGCCTTTGCAAAGGAGCCTCCGATGAGACCGAGTCCGACGATGCCGATCAGCATGAAACCGCCTCCCGTACTGCGCTGACTTTCTTCACCAGCGCTGCAAATTCCTCCGGCCGCAGCGACTGCGCGCCGTCGCAAAGCGCGTGGACGGGATCGTTGTGTACCTCAATGATGAGGCCGTCGCAGCCGCAGGCAGTTGCCGCCAGCGCCATGGGCGGCACCATGCGGGCAAGACCGGTGGCGTGGCTGGGATCGACGATAACCGGCAGATGGGACAGCTCATGCAGCATGGGTACCGCCGACAGATCCAGCGTGTTTCGCAGATAGTCGCTGTAGGTACGGATGCCGCGCTCGCAGAGGATGACATTCTCGTTGCCGCTGGCCATGATGTATTCCGCACTCATCAGCAGTTCTTTCAGCGTGTTTGCAAGACCGCGCTTGAGAAGCACGGGCTTGCCCATCTGCCCAAGTTCCCGGAGCAGATCGAAATTCTGCATATTTCTTGCGCCGACCTGCAGCACATCGATGTCCTCGAACAAAGGCAGATCGGAAACGCTCATGATTTCCGTCACGATGGGAAGACCGGTCTCCTGCCGGGCGATCTTCAGAAACTCAATGCCGGTAGCCTTCAGACCCTGAAAATCGTAGGGCGAGGTTCTCGGCTTGAAAGCGCCGCCGCGCAGCATCTTTGCGCCCGCCTCTTTGACGGACTTTGCCACGGAAACGATCTGTTCCTCGGTTTCCACGGAGCATGGCCCGGCGATCAGGCAGAAATTGCCGCCGCCGATTTTGACATCCCCGACGGAAACAACGGTATCCTCCGGATGGAATTTCCGGTTGCAGCACTTGAAGGTCTCAGAGACTCTTTTCACGCTGTCCACGATTTCAAGACTGCCGATCAGGTCGGCGTCCACCTTGCTGATATCGCCGATCAGACCGAGCACGGTCTGATAGACACCCTCGGAAATATGCACGCCGAGTCCCATGGTTTTGAGCCATTCGACGAGCTGATCCCGTTTTTCTGCGGCAACATTGGGTTTCAATACAACGATCATTTTCAAAACCTCCCGATCGAAAAAAATGCGGAACAGGTTCACCTGCTCCGCAACCAATTCATGATATCTGAATCATCATAAATTACTGCATCACAAACAAACCTTACTATCGAACATAGTAAAGTAAAAATAATAGGAATATGCGTTTGCAATGCAGGTTCTGATGTTCATTGTTCTTCTCCGTTTTCTGACTGTGTTGTCTGTGTAACGTTCGTATAGCCGCCGGCGCCGTGAATTGCCGAGCGTTTGCCCTCTTCCACCGCGTGTCTGAGCATGGGCAGATCGGGTCTGACATTCTCCGGGCAGACCAGCATATCGGCTGCCTCCTCCAGTTCATAGCTGTCGAGGATCAATCTTGCCGCGGCGACTCTTGCGCGCAGGCTGGTGTGGCAGTGCGCCGTAAACAGCTGCAGCAGAGAATACCACGGGCTGCCGTGCTGCCCGGCCATGAGATAGAGCAGCTCGCGTTTTTCCGTGCCGGTCATGTTTTTCATCAGAAACATCAGTGCTTCATCGATGGTCTCGTCATTGTCCTCCGGGGAAATGCTGCTGAAAAGATCCGGGAACAGGAACGAGAGATAATACGGCAGCGGATTGAGACCGAGAATATGGAACCATTCGCTTCCCATGAAAAGATCCGGCGCGGTGACGCCGTTTTCCCAGTTCTGAATGGTTTTTCTGGAAACGCCCAGACCGTTTGCCATAAATTCCTGCGTCTTTCCCGCGTCGGAGCGGGAGCTGGCCCAGATGCGGGCGAAGCGTTTTTCGCGCTCCTGAACAGATTCTTCCCTTGCCATATCCACCTCTGAATGCGGGCGGCAAACAGATACGCACCCGGAGTAAAGAAAAATAATTCGTAGAGAAGGGAATGATATACGGAAATATTTTTCTCATCTGGTGAAAATATAACATGCGGCATCGGAGAAGTCAATACTGTTTTGCCCAATTTTTTGGATATTTTTCATAGAAAGAAAAGTAATTTTTGTATTCTTCCGACAAAGCCGGGCGAAAAGTAATGTAGAAAGACTTTGGGGCAAAGACGTCAAGAGCGCGGCAAATACGGCAAAGGAAGCCGGATGCAATTTCAGAGCCGTGCTTGGGCCGATGCAGCTTAAAAACGGTCACAACGTGGACGCTTTCTTTGACGAGGCGACAAGAACGGTGGTCGTTCGTGCAGACGGACTGGTGCGGAATGCGGAGCAGCTTGGGCTGCATGAGATCTATCATAAGCTGGCGGCAGAGGATTCCAGCATCAATCAGACGATCCGGGCAAGGATCCGGGAGAAGATGGACGCTGCGGAATACAGACGGGTGCTGGAGGAATACGTCAAGGCGACAAGAGGCATTTACGATCTTTCGGACACGGAGGGCGAAGATCTGGCAGAGGAAGAGCTGCTGGCAGACGCCTACGCCGGCATGAACCGGTTCAAAGCAGCGGATGCGACAAAATATACGCAAACCGTCCGCCAGAGCGTGCAGGAGCGCACGAACAGGCAGACGGCAAAGGCGACGGAAAATAAAACAGGGCCGACGAGTCAGAAGTATTCCAATAGTGAAGATAAAAAAATCACTGTCGGCATGTCCGACAGCGAGCGTGCGGAGATTCTAAGAAATAAGTTCATAGCCGAAACTGTTTATAACGGAGAAGCGGAAAAAGAAATTGGAGATGGGGCTGATTTGGAAAGCGGAAAAGTACAGCTTGTAAAAACCGCTTTCAAAAAAATAAGCGAAGTGTTTACGCCTGGAACCGCACAGAACAATGATATGGAGATCAGCATTCTATATGGAAAAGGCGTTTACAAAGAAAGCGCATCGAAAAAACTGACAGATCCAAAACAAATTGCCATCCTCAAAACAGAATGCATCTACAGGCACAAACCAACTTCATTCAACGAAGCTAATGAAATGATTGACCGTTACATTTATTTCTACAACCATGAGCGCATCCAGTTAAAAACTGGAGTGGCGCCGCTTACGCTGCGCCACTCCGCTTAAAACTAAATATTTCCTACTTAGAGGCTTTTTTTGTGCTGTCCGTACAATCTGGGGCTGTTCAAACAGAACCCTTGCTTTTTCGATTGGGGCCTTGGTAAACATCCGCAATTATTTGATTTCATCTGTACGATAGATGAATTTCACCTGACCATCCATATTAGCACTGATGCCGGAGAAGTTTTGGTAATCCTTCGATACATCAATCGTTGCTCTTACACGGGCAAGCATGCTCTCAATATCTCCGCCGACCAGGTCAACAAGTTTCTGAATTCCCTCTTCATTGAACTGCTTGAGGCCGTCGGATAGCTGCATAGCGCCGTCTTTCAGCTGCGTGACACCATCAACCAAAGCAGGCGTACCGTTTTTCAGCTGCAGAATGCCGTCATAAAGGGAAGATGCACCCTCTTTCAGCTGTGCGGTACCGCCCTTGAGATCGGATGTGCCGGAGGAAAGCGTGGCTGCTCCGTTTGCCGCTGAGGCAACACCGTCCGTGTAAGTCAGAAGTCCAAGATAGAAAGAATTATAGCTATCAAGAGATTCCTTCAGAGAAATAATCGATTTTGCTCCTTCGGAGGCAGCAGAAATCTGGGACTGCACAGTATCCGACGCCATGTTTTCGGAAATAACTTGATTCATTTGCGTCTCCACATTTTCAGCGATTGTCTGCTTCACAGCTTCGGACTGCATCTGCGCGTCGGTATTTGCGGCAATCGCTGCGTTTATTTCATCGTTTTCCATCTGTGCGGCGGTATTTGCTTCGATCAAGGTCTGAACCTGATCTGTTGCCATCTGTTCTTCAATGGCAGCCGCAACCGCACTCTGCTGTTCTTCGGGAATCATTCCGGCTGCAACGGCCGCCTCATAATCTGCCTGCGTCATTCCGCTGGCTCCGATGACCTGCGCCTTGATTTGTTCCCTTACGGCAGCCGTAACGCCTGCTGTGACCTGCTCTTTTGCCGCTGCCTCGACCTGAGCCGCGACCTGCTCCCGCACGGCTGCAGTTACCTTCTGCTCAATCAGCGAGCGATTGCCTTCTACGGCAGCACTGACCTGCGCTAATGCCTGATTATAAACTGCCGTTCCGTCAAGCGACGCAATGATGTTATTCAGCACATCGGCATAATTGTCGACGGTGAGCGCCGGAACAGAAATTCCTGCAGCGTTGATCTGGGCAGTGGCGGTAGAAAGAAGCGTGTCAAACACCTGCTTTGCACCACCGTTCAAAGAGGCATTGTTAGATGCAAGGGTGTTAAGCCCGG